>NZ_JBHTND010000008.1:0-164469 GCF_042679825.1 Methylobacterium marchantiae
GGGCCGGTGCCTTCGCGGTCGGGCCGGCGGAATGCGCCGGGCCTGCCGGTGCGGTACGGCTTGCCGCCGCCGGAGGGCGGTCCGCCCTTGCCGGCTCCCGAGCCCTTGCGCCCGGCGCCGCCGCGTGATGGTGGTCTTGTGGTCATCGCGTGCTCGTAACACCCTCGCCTCTCTCGGCAAAGCGCCACGAGGACGGGATGTCAGGCCGCGCGGCGCCCCGCCTCGATGGTGAGGCCGGTCCCGACCGAGCCGAACGTGTCGCCGTCGACGATGCGGGCCTTCGGCACGCCCGCCACCAGCGCGGCGCGCACATGCGGCAGGCCGGTGGAGCCGCCGGTGAGGAACAGGGCGTCGATATCGTCGGCCTGCAATCCCGCCTGTTTCAGGCAGCGCCCGATCCGCTCGGCGATCCGGCGGGAAAGCTCCTCCGTCTGTGCCACGAGCGCGGCATGGTCGAGGTCGGCCGAGAGTCCCGGCTCGACCCAGCCGAGGGCGACCCCGCCATGGCCCGCATCCGAGGCCGCGATCTTGGCGCCCTCGACTTCCATCGCCAGGGAATGGCCGCGCTCGGCCTCCACCACCGTGTAGAGCCGCCCGATCAGGTCCGGCCGGCGCGCATCGCGGCGGACCTCCTCGATCTCGCGCAGGGTCTTGGCGTTGTAGAGCCGGTTGATGCTCGACCAGGTGGCGAGGTCGTGGAAATAGCCGCTCGGTACGTCGAGGTCGCCCCGGTTCATCGGGCTGCCGAGGCCGAACAGCGGCATCACCGTCCCGAGGCTGAGGCGCCGGTCGAAATCGGTGCCGCCGATGCGCACGCCGTCATTGGCCAGGATGTCGCCGGACCGATCCACCTTGGCATGGCGCTCGGGCGAGAGCCGCACGATGGAGAAATCCGAGGTGCCGCCGCCGATATCGGCGATGAGGGCGATCTCCTCTCCCCTCACCTGCTGCTCGTAATCGAGCGCCGCCGCGATGGGCTCGTACTGGAACGAGACGTGGCGGAAGCCGATGCTCCCGGCGATCTCGCGCAGGGCGTCCTCGGCCCGGGCATCGCCCGCGGGATCGCCGTCGACGAAATGGACCGGCCGGCCATGCACCACGGTGTCGATGCCCGTCCCCGCCTGCGCTTCGGCCCGTGCCTTCACGGCGGCGAGGTAGCGGGCGATGACGTCGCGAAAGCGGATCCGCTCGCGCCCGACCGGCGTCGTCTCCTCGAGCAGGGAGGAGCCGAGCACCGATTTCAGGCTCCGCATCAGCCGTCCCGGCGTGCCCTCGACATACTCGGCCATGGCCGCGCGGCCGACGAGGGCCGCCTGGCCGGGGGGAAAGAAGATCGCGCTCGGAATCGTGACGTGGTCGCCCTCCAGCCGCAGCAAGGCGGGCCGCCCCTCGGTGACGAGGCCGAGCGTTGTGTTGGACGTGCCGAAATCGAGGCCGCAGGCCGCCATGAAGGTCTCCGGACGAAGGTCCGCTGGAATGGGGGCCGCCGACCTACAGGCTGCGCCGCGCCGGGTCCACCGGTCTCAGCGTCCGGAATCGCCGGCCCGGCTCGCCTTCAACGCAGGGCTTGCGGCCATGAGGTCTTCCCTGAACTGCGTAATCGCCTTGTGCTGCAACTCGCCCATCTCCGAATGCGCGCTTGCGACCGCAATCAGCATGTCCACGAGTTGCAGGCGCTCGTCGGGCGTCAGCGTCTCGCGCAGGAGTGGGAGCAATTCACCTGCCAGCAGTGGGAATGGTCTGCGTGCCTGGGTGTAGCTCCAGGCAACCTCGTACATCGCCGATATCGCCTCGACTTCGAGGGGATCTCTCATGAATTCGAGAATTCGCGACTTCTCCGCCGCGGTCACGGGACTTCCGGTCCGAGCGACCTGTAGCATCAGCGTCACGGCTGCGAGCCGGACGTCACGCACGCGCTCGATCGGAATGCCGATCAGCTTCGCCAGTGGCGAACGCGCCCGGCGCACCATTTCGTCGACGTTCGTGTCGGAGCCGCGTTTGCCGCTGATGATCCAGACGAGAATGCCCGCCGCGAGCAGAAGGAGCGCCACGATCCACACGATACGAATCCATCAGAAATCTATCTCTGGTTGCGTATCATGATGGACTGCGATGACAGCTTGCAAGAACAAAGCTTGACCATATTGTCGAGAAGAGTGGCCGTTGGGCCTGGTTCAGCCGTCCCTGGGATAACCGTCGGCGCGGGTGGCGGAGAAAATATCCCGCTCCGAGCAGCGCACCGGTGGCGGCGACGAGAAGTTCGTCGGTCTCCGGGACGCCGTCACGGCTATGGACGCTGTCGCGCAGCCATCCGAGCAACGCAGTGAAATCGCCTTCGGCGAGGTCGGCGAAGGTGCCGGGCAGGCTATCGCAGGCGGTGCGGAAGGCTTGCGCAGCGGCCATGGCGCCGAGCGTGTAGGCCACCTCGATATCGCCGAGGATCGTTGCCGATTCGAGGTCGTAGCGCAGGAGGATATGGGCCGGATATGTGACTTTGTCGGCATCGACCCGGATCAGGCCCGGCCCGGCCCGCGTGCAGAGGCGGTGCAGGTTCCCGGCCTCCCAGCCGGCTCCCTCCCCGCCGAAGGCCTCGCGCAGGCGCGGGGCGAGGCAGACGCAGAACTCGGCCCAGCGGCAGGCCTGCATCTCGACCCGGAGCGACTGGCTCTCGTGCAGGCTCATTCTCCTGGCATTGCCTCCGGCTGATGGTGCCTCTCTTTCGAGCGAGCGGGCTCGGGGAGCGGTGTCTCGGACAGCACGCGTCGGGCGAGCAAGTCTCGGGGGCGCCGTAAGGAGCGATTCGTGATGTCGCCGCACGATCGAGTTCCGCGCGTCGGTCTCGGTGATGCAACGGGCATGGTGCGGATCCGGCATTTGAAGAACCCATGCGATCGAGAGCTTACGGGATGCTCGATCCCGACGTGATTTCGGAGCCGATCTTCGCTCGGCGCGATTGCCAGGGCTTTGCTTTCCAATTCAAATAATGATCCGCATAATTCAGTTGAATTATGCGATATAATGTAAAAAATCGCAACCACTTAAAGCGTAGTTAAGTATTGTTCGGTCAGATATCGATCGAGTGGATAGTCCTCGCAGTTTCCCGCCGCCGAGGGGGGCGCTCGCCGGCTGGAGCCTCCAGCGTGCCCGTTCGGCGCGCGTGATGTTCGCGATTGGGATGAGGTCGATGTCGGGTTGTCCGGTTTTCGGAAGGGCGCCAGCCGGGGCGGTGCGGCCGGTGGAGCCGCTTTCGTTCGAGCGCATGTTCGAGACGCTCCCGGTCGGTGCGATGACCTGCAATCTCGACACGTTCGAGATCGACTATGCCAATCCGTGCTCCATCGCCCTGCTCGAATCGATCCGCGACACGCTGGGCTTCGACCCGGTGGACATCGTCGGCACGTCCATCGACGTATTTCACAAGAATCCGGCCTATCAGCGCGGCCTGCTCTCCGACGCCGCCCAGCTCCCGCACAAGGCCCGCATCTGCTTCGGCACCGAGTGGCTCGACCTGCACATCCACGCCCTGCCCGATTCCACGGGGCGGGTCAGCCGCGCGCTGCTGGTCTGGGCCATCGCCACCGCGGAAGTCGCCAAGGAGCAGGAGGAATATCGCCTGCAGCGGATGATCGACGACATGCCGGTGGCGGTGATGACGGTGGATCCCGTCAGCTTCAACATCACCTACCTCAACGAGACATCAATGCGGACGCTCGGGCAGATCAAGGACCTGCTGCCGATCAGGCCGTCGGAACTCCTCGGCGCCTCGATCGACGTCTTCCATCGCCATCCGGAACACCAGCGAAAGCTCCTGTCCGATCCGGCCAACCTGCCCCACCGGGCCAGGATCAAGCTCGGGTCAGAGGTGCTGGATCTCCAAGTGACGGCGGTGACCGGAACGGACGGCGCCTATCTCGGACCGATGCTGACCTGGTCGGTCATCACACAGCAGGTCGCGGCCGAGGCGCGCATCCAGCAACTCGCGCATTTCGATACCCTGACGGCGCTCGCCAACCGCAACACGTTCCGCGAACACCTGAATGCCCGCCTGTCCTCCCCCGATTGCCGGCTCGGCCTGCTCTTCATCGATCTCGATGGCTTCAAGTTCGTCAACGATTCCAACGGGCATCTCGTGGGCGACATCCTTCTGAGCCGCGTGGCGGACCGCCTCCGCGCCCATTGCGTGCGCCCCGGAACTCTGGTCGCGCGCCTGGGCGGAGACGAATTCGCCATCCTGATCGCGGATGCGGGCGTGGCGGAGGCCTCGGCCCTCGCCGAGGATCTGATCCGCGAGATCGTGAGACCCTATCAGGTCGAGGTCGATCGGCGCCTCGAGATCGGCGCCTCGATCGGCGTCGCGGCGGCCCCCGAACATGGAACGGACTCGGAACTGCTCCTGTCCCGTGCGGACATGGCGCTCTATGCCGCCAAGGCGGCCGGCAAGAAGACGTTCCGGGTCTTCACACCCGACATGGAGTTCCGCCTGTACGAGCGCGTGCGCCTCGAAGGCAAGCTGCGCGAGGCCCTCACCGAAGGCAAGGGCCTGTTCCTGTTCTACCAGTCCATCACCGATATCGAGACGGGCCGCATCACGGCCCGCGAGGGCCTGATCCGCTGGTACCACGAGCGGCGGGGATGGATTTCGCCGGTCGAGTTCGTCCCGGTCGCCGAGGAAAGCGGCCTGATCGACGAACTCGGAATCTGGGTGCTCAACCGCGCCTGCCAGGACGCCGCCGGCTGGGACGACGACGTCCGCGTCGCGGTCAACGTCTCGGCCAAGCAGCTCGGCAAGGGCACCCTCGCCACGAACATCCTCACGGCGCTGGTGCGCGCCGGCCTGGAGCCGAGCCGGCTCGAGATCGAGATCACCGAAAGCGCTCTCCTGGCCGACGAACTCGATTGCCTCGCCGACCTGCGGCGCGTGCGCGACCTCGGGGTCCGTGTGGCGCTGGACGATTTCGGGACCGGGTTCTCCTCCCTGGCGCACCTGCGCTCGTTCCATTTCGACAAGATCAAGATCGACGGCTCCTTCGTGCAGGACGCCATCCAGCGCCCGGATTGCGCGGCGATCGTCGGGGTGCTGGCCGATCTCGGCAAACGGCTCGGCGTGACGACGGTGGCCGAGGGCGTCGAGACGCAGGCCCATCTCGACCTCGTCAGGGCCGAAGGCTGCCGGGAGGTCCAGGGCTACCTGCTCGGCCGACCCGCGCCCTCCTCCCGCGATGTCCCGCTCGTCGCTGCGCTGAACCGGTTGCAGATCCAGGTATCCGACGTGGCCTGAGCCTCTGCCCCGGCCGGTCACGTCACGTCGCGTCCTCGCGGCGCTCCTTGCGCAGACGCTCCCAATGGGCGAGGCGGTCGCCGTAGCGGGTCTCCATGCCCCGGTCGGTGGGCTCGTAGAAGTGCTGGCGGCCGAGCTGTTCCGGCCAGTAATCCTGGCCGGAGAATGCGTCCGGCTCGTCGTGATCGTAGCGGTAGCCCTCGCCGTAGCCGATCTTGCGCATCAGCTTGGTCGAGCCGTTGAGGATGGTGCGGGGCGGCGGCAGCGAACCATGCTCCTTCGCCACCCGCGTCGCCGCCTTGTAGGCGGTGTAGACCGCGTTCGATTTGGGGGCGCAGGCGAGGTAGACCGTGACCTGGGCGAGCGCGAGTTCGCCCTCGGGCGAGCCCAGGAAGTCGAACGCGTCCTTGGCGGCGGTGGCCACCACCAGGGCCTGAGGGTCGGCGAGCCCGATATCCTCCACCGCCATCCGCACGAGGCGTCGGGCGATGAACAGGCGGTCCTCGCCCCCGTCGAGCATGCGGCAGAGATAGTAGAGTGCCGCATCCGGGTCCGAACCGCGCACGGTCTTATGCAGGGCGCTGATGAGGTTGTAATGGCCTTCCTGGCTCTTGTCGTAGATCGGCGCCCGGCGCTGGACGATCTCCTGCAGGGTGGCGGCGTCGAAGATCTCGTCCCGCTTGGCCGAGCGCCACACCTCCTCGGCGAGGGTGAGGCAGGCGCGCCCGTCGCCATCGGCCATGCGCACGAGGACGCCGCGCGCCTCTTCGTCCAGCGGCAGCGGCCGTTCCGTCAATTCCTCGGCGCGGACCAGCAGCTTGGCGATGGAGGCGTCGTCGAGGGAGCGGAACAGCAGCACGCGAGCCCGCGACAGGAGGGCGGCGTTGAGCTCGAAGGACGGATTCTCGGTGGTGGCGCCGACGAGCGTCACCGTGCCGTCCTCCATCACGGGAAGGAAAGCGTCGAGCTGGGCCCGGTTGAAGCGGTGGATCTCGTCCACGAAGAGCAGCGTCCCCTGCCCCATCGTCCGGCGCTGGCGCGCCGCCTCGAAGACCTTCTTCAGGTCGGCGATGCCGGAGAAGATCGCCGAGATCTGCTCGAATTTCAGGTCGGTCTCGTGGGCGAGAAGACGGGCCACCGTGGTCTTGCCGGTGCCGGGCGGCCCCCAGAACACCAGGGAGCCGAAGGACTTGGAATTGAGGAGCCGGGTCAGCGAGCCGTCCGGCCCGGTCAGGTGCTCCTGACCGACCACCTCCGCGAGGGAGCGCGGGCGCAGCCGGTCGGCGAGCGGGCGCGGCGCATCGTTCTGCAGGCCGGCGGAGGCGAAGAGATCGGACATCGGCGCATGAAGACGCGGGGCGGCGCGGACCGCAACACCTCATATCGCGTCGTCACCCGCGGAATGGCCGATCCGGAATGGCTGATCCGCGCCCATCGCCGTTCACGGCAATATTCGGGATACAGGAACGGCGCAAAAGGCGCCCTATCTCCGAGAGGAGTTCCCTGAACCGGAGCCCTGCGCCATGTCCGATCGCCCCGGCCCCTATTCCCGCCCCGGCCTCTCGCGCCGCGCCGCCCTGCTCGGGCTGACCGCTTCGTCCACGGGCGCCCTCGCCGCGACCGGCACCGATCCGGGCCCGCCGCGCGGGCGCGGATCGCTCGATTCCGACACCTGCATCCTGACGCCGCAATCAATCGAGGGACCGTACTATCTCGATCCGCACCTCGTGCGCTCCGACATCACCGAGGGTCGCAGCGGCGTGCCGTTGCGCCTGCGCCTGCGGGTGCTCGATGCGGGGGCCTGTACGCCGATCCCGGGCGCCCGCGTCGATGTCTGGCATGCCGACGCGCAGGGGCTCTATTCCGGCTACCAGGGTCAGGGCGACACGCGAAGGATCTCCACATTGGGACAGACCTTCCTGCGCGGGACCCAGGCCAGCGACGCGAACGGCTGGGCGAGTTTCGAGACGATCTATCCCGGCTGGTATCCCGGCCGGGCGACCCATGTGCATTTCAAGGTCTTCCTCGACGAGCGCAATCTGGTGACCGGTCAGATGTATCTCGTCGAGGCGATCAACGAGTTCGTCTACGGCAACATCCCGGCCTACGGGAAGCGCCGGCAGCCGCGCGAGACCCTCAATGCCACGGACAGGATCGCCCTGGACGAAGACCCGCAGCGTCTCGCCTTCTGCGCCATCAAGGAGGAGCGCGACCGCTACGTGGCGACCCTGTCGGTGGGGGTCGACCGCCGGGCCTCGCGGCGTTCCGGCGGCCTCGGCCTCATCGCGGGGGCCGGGTTCCTTCTACCCGCGCCGGTCAGAAGCCTTCTGGGCTTCGACGCGACCCCGACCTTTGCGGACAGGGTCGACGCGCTCGCGCCGGGCGCCAGGGCCCGGCCATAGGCTCTCAGCCGCCGAACACCGAGGTCAGCACTTCGCCGCCGCGGTTGATCGAGACTTCCCACATGCCCTGGCTCGCCCGCGTCATGCGTTCGAGGTCCTTCGTGGTGGTCACCGGCGCGCCGTTGATCGCCACGATGACGTCGCCGATCTGAAGGCCGGCGCGGGCGGCGATGGAGCCTTCGTCGACGGACGAGACCGCGACCCCCTCGCTGGCGAAGTCTTTCTGCAGCTCTTCCGCCACGGCCGGCGAGGTGTTGACGAGGGTGGCGCCGAGGAAGGGCGAGCGGGTGCGCACCTTCAGCGCGTCGCGCGGGCGCGTCTCGGGAGCCGAGGCGAGCTTGATCGAGACCGTGGACCGGGTCGTGCCGCGCAGGATGCCGAACTTCGCGGTGCCGGTGATGCCCTTCAGGGCGAAGCGGTAGCCGAAGGCCTCCGGATCGTCGACGACCTTGTCGTCCACCGTGAGGATCAGGTCGCCGCGCTTGAGGCCAGCCTCCTCAGCGGGGCTCTTCGGCTGCAGGCTCGCCACCAGGACGCCGGTCGGGTGGTCGAGCCCCATACTCTCGGCGATGTCGGCCGACACGCTCTGCACCCGCGCGCCGAGCCAGGGCCGGCGCACGGTGGTGGCCCCGCCCTTGGCCGTCTCCACTACGGCGCGCACCATGCTGGTGGGGATGGCGAAGCCGATGCCGTGGCTTCCCCCCGATTGCGAGAAGATCGCGGTGTTGATGCCGACGAGCTGCCCCTGGAGATCCACCAGGGCGCCGCCGGAATTGCCAGGATTGATCGCCGCATCGGTCTGGATGAAGAACTGGTAGTCGGAGGAACCGACCTGGGTCCGTGCCAAAGCCGAGACGATGCCCTGCGTGACCGTCTGGCCGACGCCGAACGGGTTGCCGATGGCCATGACGAAGTCGCCCACTTCGAGGGCGTCCGAATCGCCCATGGGCATCGGCACGAGGCCGCCGGACGGGCTCTTGATCTTGATGACGGCGAGATCGGTGCGGGGATCGCGCAGCACGATGGTCGCCTCGAACTCGCGCCGATCCGAGAGCGAGACGCGGACCTCGTTCATGTTGTCGATGACGTGGTTGTTGGTGATGACGAGGCCGGATTCATCGACGATGACGCCGGAGCCCAGGGATTTCTGCGCCCGCTCGCCCGGCATCCCGCGTCCGCGCCCGGAGCCCTGCTCGCCGAAGAAGCGGCGCATGAACTCGTCCATGGCACTGCGGGAGGTGCCGCGCTGCTCCACATGCGAGGCGTAGACGTTCACCACCGAGGGCGCCGCCCGCTTCACCACGGGGGCGAAGGAGAGATGGACCTCGCCCTTCGAGGACGGCACGGTCTTCGCGGGCGGCTTGGCCGGCATGGTCGCGTCCGGCGTCTTCATCATCTGCGCCCGAGCGGTCGGCGAGACGGCGATCGTCGCTGTGACGAGGCAGGCGAGCAGCGGCTGACGGAACATCGCGATCTCCAAGATTGCGCGCGCAGACGGCAGGGCCGCTGCGGAATCCGGGATATCTAGACGGGCCGGGGCGCCGGCGCGAGGGGTGTTCAGCTCCGCCGAACCGTCGCGGCGATGCGCCCGGCCCGGCGGGCGAGGCTGGCGATGCAGCTCAGCGAGGCATCCGCCGCCCGCTGCATCTCGTTGACCTGGAGGCGGATGGCGTCGGCGGGATTCTTCGCGGACGACAGCGCACCCCAATGCGCGAAGGTGGCGAGGCTCTCGTTGCGGAGATAGGCCGCCAGCGTGTCGTTCGCGGCGGTGATCTCGCTCAGGGCGGAAACGGCGACGACGCGCTGCTGCTGGGGAGCGACGGCCTGTGCCGAAGCAATCGCGCTCTCGATCTCGGCCGGCAGGAGGGAATCCGGCTGCGCGGTGCTCTCGTCCGGCGCCTTTTCCGTGTGGACGGCGTCCCCATCCTGCGCCTCGGCAGCGATGGTCCCGACGGCGGAGACCGGAACAGCCACCACGTCCTCAAGAGCCTCCGCTTGCGGAAGAGCGGGTTCCGGCGAGTGCGCATCGTCCGGGACGGCGTCGGCACCGATGGTGGACACCTCGTCCGCGGCCTGTCCGGACAGCAGCGCTTCCTGCGATACGCTCTCCATCAGCGCTTCGCCTACAGACGGTTCGACGGTATCGAGGGTCGATGGCACCGCCGTCCCGTCGTCCCCGGCCTGCAGGATCGTATCCTGCAGCTCCGCTGCGGCGTCGACATCCAGCGGGGCGGGTTGGGGGGCATCCGTCATCGAGGCGCTCGCTTCATTTCCGGCTATCCGGGCCGGGCGGCCGGGTCTGGTTCTCTCGCGATCGATGGAGCGTCCTTGTCGGCGTGTGGCCATGATCCGCGTCCCCTTCGTCCAACCTCCGCCGCGCCCGGCCTGACCCGGGCGAGCACGGTCTCGTCCTCCGACCCGTCTCACGGGTCTCGGCCTACGTCTCACGTGATCCCGACACCGAGTCGGGCCGCGCGAGACGGGGCAACCGGATCAGACGCCTTTCGTGGCGGTCTGCGCAAGGGCACCGAGATCCTTGGCCTGGCCCTGGATCGTGGCGATCTGCTTGCGCAGGAACTCACTCTGCAGCTCGAAAGCTTCCTTCAGGTCGCGGGTGCGCACGAGTTTCTGGGCGAAATCGAAGGTGGAGCTCGCATTCTCCTGAACCTGGTCGAGGCTCTTGGCGAACACGGCCTGAATCGTCTCATGCGCCGTCTTCGACGAGGACTGGACCTGCTCGGCGGACTTCACGACGGTCCCGAGCAGGCTGCTCACGGCCGTCCGAGCCTGATCCACGCTCTTCTCCGCGAAATCGCGCAATTCGGTGGGGATCTCGAAGCTCGGGGCGTTCATGTCGTTCCTCACTGCTGGTTGATCGCGCGCGATATGACGCGCCGCACCATCGATATGTTGCAGTGCAATATATAAGTCAAGATCGACTTAGAGACAATCTTCGCGCAATAGCCCAGGCTCCGGGAAAGCCCGCGCAGCCATCCGGACAGGTTCCGGAAGAGAGACGAACAGTCTAAGCAAACAGGGAGATGCCGGTCAAACGCTCGCCGACAGTAATGACGATTCGGCATCTGTGTTATGTATTTCCTCCGTCGAAGTCCGCGTCGCCGAGCGCGAACCGCCAAGGTTTCCGGCGGCCGGCGTTGCTGCCGGCCGTCCCGCGTCTATGACGCGGAAACGCTCGACCGTCGGAGGGGAAGGTTCCGCGCGATGCCCTCGTAGAGCGTGATCAGCGCGGCGGCATGCGCGGCGATGGTCAACGGCGCCTGCCAGTAATGCGCATGGGCGGCGCGCCCCAGCGCCTCCGCCTTCGTCGCGTCGAGGCGCCGAAACGCCGCCGCGAGGGTGTCCCGCTCCGGCGCCACGACATAGCCGGTGATGCCGTCGATCACCTTCTCGGCGGCGCCCGAGCGGTCCGAGGCGATGACGGGAAGCCCCGATGCCAAGGCCTCGTAGATGGTGAGCGGGCCGGTCTCGAACCAACGGGACGGTGCGGCCAGCGCCCGTGCCCGTTGGAGGAGAAGGGTGGACACTTCCTCCGGCGTTCGCCATCCGAGCATTTCCACATGCGGCTGCGCCCGCAACTCCGCCTCAAGCGGGCCGGTGCCGATGAAGAGCGCCGGCATGCCCGCATCCCGCGCCGCGTCGGCGACGAGATCGGCGCCCTTCTCGCGGGTGAGGCGGCCTACATAGGCGATGGCCTGCGCGCCAGCCGGATCGGCCCGCGGACCTTCCCCGACACGCACCGGATTGTCGACGCGGTGATGGGTGACGGACAGCGAGCCGAGCTTTCCATCCATGCGATGGATGCTGG
Organism: Methylobacterium marchantiae; assembly: GCF_042679825.1. Lineage (NCBI taxonomy): Bacteria > Pseudomonadati > Pseudomonadota > Alphaproteobacteria > Hyphomicrobiales > Methylobacteriaceae > Methylobacterium > Methylobacterium marchantiae. The sequence goes on from NZ_JBHTND010000008.1 coordinate 11,507, forward strand.
CATCGCAGACATGGATCACGTCGAGATGACGTTCGTGCAGGGCGACGCGCTGGGCGATGCTGCGGCCGATGCGGATCGCCTTGTGCAGGCGGCTCTTCGGATCGCAGGGAGCGGCGATGCAGGACGCGGAAAGCGGTGTCAGGCCGCACGGGCGATTCTCGTCGAAGCGGTAATAGACGCCGTTGGGACAGGACAGAAAGTAATCGTGCAGCGTCACCACCACCGGGATGCCGCTGTCGAAGAGGACCGGAAAGATGCTCGGCGACAGGCTGCGGGTCCATTGATGCAGATGGATGACATCCGCCGGGCGCGGCAGTGCACCGAGTCCGGCACGTAAACGGGTCGCCGAATCCCGGCTCCACACGCCCGACAAAGCCGCTTCCAGGGCCGCACGGTTCCAGATGTCGGCATTGCCGAGACAGATCCGCCGGATCCTGGGATGGTCGAGGAGCGGGTCCGCCGGTCCCGCAATGGCCTGGATGAAGGTGACGTCGATCCCGGCTTCGGCGAGGCCGTGCGCGGATTCCACCGCGACCTTCTCGGCACCCCCGCTCGCCACGGCGAATTCTGCGAGGATCACGATATGCATGGCGTGCCCGAAACCTTGGCCGGCCCATGAACGGGTGCCGTCCATGCCGGGGAAGGAACTCTAGCCTCCATCGCCTCACGTCCGGTAAACGCGGCCCGGATTCCGGCAAACCGCCTTCGGCCGGCGAAAGAAGGGATCGGGCGCCCTCTCCTCGCGTTGGTCTCCATGAATGTGCCGTCCCCTGCGGCGGTCAGGCGAACCCGAGGAGAGACGCCATGGCGGATACACCGCAGACACCCAAGCCCGAGGCCGATGACGAGCGCCCGATGGACCCGGCACGCACCGGCGACAAGAAGCACCCCGAGAACCATCAGGACGAGATGAGCGAGCGTCTGGATGAGGCGCTGGAGGAGACTTTCCCGTCCAGCGATCCGGTCTCGGTGAAGATCACGAAGTAGCAGGCCGCGCCGGCCGACACGAGAGGCGTCGAGATGCGAGGCATCCCGGCGCCTTTGTTCGTCCGACCGCCCGGCGATTGCGGTCAGCGCGGATCAGACCTCGCGCGAGACCATCATCTTCTTGATTTCCGCGATGGCCTTTGCCGGGTTCAGGCTCTTCGGACAGGCATTGGCGCAGTTCATGATCGTGTGGCAGCGATAGAGCCGGAACGGGTCGTGCAGGGCGTCGAGGCGCTCGCCGGTATTCTCGTCGCGGCTGTCGATGAGCCAGCGATAGGCCTGGAGCAGGGCGGCCGGACCGAGGAAGCGGTCGCCGTTCCACCAGTAGCTCGGGCAGGAGGTGGTGCAGCAGGCGCACAGGATGCATTCGTAGAGCCCGTCGAGCTGGGCGCGATCCTCGGGCGTCTGCTTCCACTCGCCTTCGGGCGCGGGCGTTTCGGTCTGGAGCCAGGGCTCCACAGACGCGTGCTGGGCGAAGAAGTTGGTGAGGTCCGGCACCAGATCCTTCAGCACCGGCATGTGCGGGAGCGGATAGATCCGCACCGCGCCGGTCTTCTTGCCCTTGGCCTGCTCCTGGCACTCGTCGATGCCCATGGTGCAGGCGAGCGCGTTCTGGCCCTCGATGTTCATGGCGCAGGAGCCGCAGATGCCCTCACGGCAGGAGCGGCGGAACACCAGGGTCGAATCGACCTTGGCCTTGATCCAGAGCAGCGCGTCGAGGACCATCGGCCCGCAATCGTCGCGGTCGACCTGATAGACGTCGACCCGCGGATTGGCGCCGTCATCCGGGTTCCAGCGATAGATCCGGAATTCCTGGAGGTTGTTGCCCCCGGTCGGCCGGGGCCAGGTCTTGCCCTCAGTGATCTTGGAGTTCTTGGGAAGGGCGAATTCAGCCATGAGAAGGGCCTACTCTTTCCGGGCGAAATCGAGGGCGCGCAACCGAAGCCGCTCCGCCTCTATGGTCAGGATCGCGCCGGAGAGCAGGTCAGCCTCCGCGCGGGCGAGGGCCTGGACGACCAGGGGGCCGATCCGGGCGGATAAGGTCGTGTCGGTGCGGAGCTGGACGACGCTCGGGCTGGACGCGCCCGACATCGCCAGCAAGGTCCCGAAATCGAGATCGTTGGTGAGAACGATCCGGTCCTCGGTCCGCGCCCATTCGACGATGGCGTCATCGGCAGCATCCACGGCGCCGACATTCGACCAGTGGACCGCGTCGTGACCGGCTGTTTGCAGGCAGCCGACCCAATCCATCGATAGGTTCATGTCGATCACGAACCTCACGCCGCCGGCTCGAGGTCAATCTCGCGTTCCTGCGCCAGCCATGCGCCGAAGCGCATGGCCTCGAGCACGTCGTCCCGTTCCAGATAGGGATAGGCCGAGAGCAACTCGTCGATACCGACGCCCGATCCGAGATTGGCCAGGATCATCCCCACCGTCACCCGCATTCCACGGATGCAGGCCTTGCCGCCCATGACGGACGGGTTGCGCGTGATCCGGGGGAATGCGTTCATGAATGCGAATTCCTCGATCTCAGAATCTCAATACACCCGCGCCTTCGGTTCGATATACTGGATCTCGTTCGACATCGTGTAGGTGTGGACCGGGCGGTAATCGATGTTCACCTGCTGCGAGGTCTCGTCGAGCCAAGACAGGGTGTGCTTCATCCACTCCTTGTCGTCGCGGTCGGGGAAGTCCTCGCGGGCGTGCGCCCCGCGGCTTTCCTTGCGGTTGGCGGCGGATTCCATGGTGACGACGGCCTGACCGATCAGGTTGTCGAATTCCAGGGTCTCTAGCAGGTCGGTGTTCCAGATCAGCGAGCGGTCGGTGATCTTGATGTCGGCCTCGCCCTGCCAGACCTTGTGGATCAGGGCCTTGCCCTCCTCCAGCACCTCGCCGGTGCGGAAGACGGCGCAGTTGTTCTGCATGGTCTTCTGCATCTCGGCGCGGAGTTCGGCCGTGGGCGTGCCGCCATCGGCGTAGCGGAAGCGGTCGAGGCGCCCGAGCGCCTTGTCCGCCGAGTCCTTCGGCAGGTCCATCTGGCGGGCGCCCGGCTCGACGATCTCGGCGCAGCGCAGGCCCGCCGCGCGGCCGAACACCACGAGGTCGATGAGCGAGTTCGAGCCGAGGCGGTTGGCGCCATGCACCGAGACGCAGGCCGCCTCGCCGAGCGCCATCAGGCCCGGCACCACCGTGTCGGGGTTGCCGTTCTTCAGGGTCAGCACCTCGCCGTGATAGTTCGTCGGGATGCCGCCCATGTTGTAATGGACCGTCGGCAGGACCGGGATCGGCTCCTTGGTGACGTCGACGCCCGCGAAGATCTTGGCCGATTCCGAGATGCCCGGCAGGCGCTGGTGCAGGATCGCCGGGTCGAGATGGTCGAGATGCAGGTAGATGTGGTCGCTGGTCTTGCCGACGCCGCGTCCGGCCCGGATCTCCATGGTCATGGAGCGCGAGACGACGTCGCGCGAGGCGAGGTCCTTGGCGCTGGGAGCGTAGCGCTCCATGAAGCGCTCGCCCTCGGAATTCGTCAGGTAGCCGCCCTCACCGCGCGCGCCCTCGGTGATGAGGCAGCCGGCGCCGTAGATGCCGGTGGGGTGGAACTGCACGAATTCCATGTCCTGCAGGGGCAGGCCGGCGCGCAGCACCATGGCGTTGCCGTCGCCGGTACAGGTATGGGCCGAGGTGGCCGAGAAGTACGAGCGTCCGTAGCCGCCGGTGGCGAGGATCGTCATCTGGGCGCGGAAGCGATGGATCTCGCCCGACGCCTGGTCGATGGCGATGACGCCGAGGCAGCGGCCCTCCTCGTCCATGATTAAGTCGAGGGCGAAGTATTCGATGAAGAAGTTGGTGTGGTTCTTCACCGCCTGCCCGTAGAGGGTGTGCAGCATGGCGTGGCCGGTACGGTCGGCGGCGGCGCAGGTGCGCTGGGCGGTGCCCTTGCCGTAATCGGTGGTCATGCCGCCGAACGGGCGCTGATAGATCTTGCCTTCCTCGGTACGCGAGAACGGCACGCCCCAATGCTCCAGTTCGTAGACGGCGGCAGGCGCGTTGCGCACGAGATACTCGATGGCGTCCTGGTCGCCGAGCCAGTCCGACCCCTTCACGGTGTCGTACATGTGCCAGCGCCAATCGTCCGGGCCCATGTTGCCGAGCGAGGCCGAGATGCCGCCCTGTGCCGCCACGGTATGCGAACGGGTGGGGAACACCTTCGAGATGCAGGCGGTGCGCAGGCCGGCCTGGGAGCAGCCCACGGTGGCGCGCAGGCCAGCGCCGCCGGCGCCGACGATCACGACGTCGAACGTGTGGTCGATGATGGAATAGGCGGGCGCGCCGTTGCCGTTGGTTCCGTTGGTGGCCATGGGCAGATCCTTCGGTTTCTTGGGTGCGATCAGACCAGCTTGCCGAGGCTCACGCGCAGGATCGCGTAGAGGCAGGCAACGGCGACGACGACCGCATAGGCATTGTTGGCGAACAGGCTGGCGAGCTTCAGTCCCTTGGAGTGGACGTAATCCTCGATGATCACCTGCATGCCGATCCTCATGTGGAGCGTGACCGAGATCACGGCGAGGATCAGGACGAGCGCCACGAGCGGGTGCGACAACAGCGCGACCGCTTCCGGGTAGGGGCGGTTGGCCATCATCGCGACGATGACGACGAAGCCGAGCATCAGCGGGGCGTTGGCGGCGGCGGTGAGGCGCTGCTGCCAGAAATGCCCGGCCCCGTGGCCGGAGGCACCGAGGCCCTTCACCCGGGCGCGCGGGGTCCGCATGGTCACGTTCGTGTTCTGACGGTTGTCTGCCATGGCGATCGCTCCTCAGCGCAGGACGAGGGCGAGGGCCCAGATCAGGACGGTCAGGATGACGGAGCCGATGAGGGTGGCGCGGGCCAGCCCCATCCGCTGCTCGCGGTCGAAGCCGTAGCCGAAATCCCAGATGAAATGGCGCAGGCCACCCAGCATGTGATGCATCAGGATCCAGGTGTAGACGAACAGGACGAGCTTCCCGAGGATCGACCCGAAGAACCACGCGACCCAGCCATAGGCCGCCGGGCCGGAAGCGAGGGCCACGAGCCAGATCGCCACCAGGGCGGTGCCGCCGTAGAGGGCGGTGCCGGTGACGCGGTGGAACACCGACATCGCCATCGTCCAGGTCCAACGGTAGATCTGGAGGTGGGGCGAGAGCGGCTGGGCGACCGTGGGTCGGACGGTGGGTGCCATTCTGCGAAAGTCCTCGGCGTTGTGGTGCCAATGCCAGCAGCGATGCTGCTCAGATTGGACCGTCTCTAAAGGGGTAGGGCCCGAGCGCCAATGCGCAACGGCGGTCTATGTGCATTGCGGTGTGACACACCCGCTCATTCGTCATCCGGCCGGTCCTCACGGGAAGCGGCCCAGCGCGCGCCACCAGAGATAGTCGAGCGGCGCGATCACGAAGAGCGATGCGAGCCCCACCACGATTGTCAGGATGGTGGCCGATCGGAGGGGAACCCGGCCCAGATCCATCGCCATCACGATGGGCGGAGCCTGATAGGGCAGGAACAGGGTGGAGTATCCCACGACCTGGATCATCACCACGCTCGCAAGGTCCAGACCGCTGGCGCGCGACATCTCTCCGGCTAGGGCCGTGTAGAGGGCCGGGGCACCGTTGGCGGTGACGGCGACGGCGAAGATCGAGGCGATGACCGTCAGCACGCCGAAATTCTGCGCCGATGCCCCCGGCTCGAGCGGCGCGACGCCGAGCAGGACATGACCGAGTCGGGCGCCCAGCCCGGTCTCGTTGACGACCGCCACGAGACCGAGGAGTGCCGCCACGTAGAAGCAGGTCCGTAGGTTCACCGCGCCGAAGGCCTCCGCCGGTAATACGCCGACACGCGGCAGGAGACAGATCACGGCCGCCGTCAGTCCGATCCAGGCCGGGGCGATGTGATGCAGGCTGTCCGTCACCCAGAAAGCCAGCGTGAGGGCGAGGACGATGGTGAGCCGCCGCTCCTCCGGCGAGAAGGACGGCATCGTTCCCACCTCTTCAGCTGCCGTCGGATGCATCCGGTCGGGGAACAAGCGCACGATGGCCGCCACCAGGACGAGGCCCTTCACGCCAGCGAGGACCGGGGCGTGGAGGAGGAGATACGGCAGGTAGGCGAGATGCAATCCGTACTGCGTCTCGGCCGTGCCGGCCATGACGAGGTTGGGCACGTTGGCGGGGAGGATCGCCGCCGAGAGAAGCGGCGTTGCGAGTCCCACCGCGAGAACGGCGCCGTGCCGGCCCGGCCGCCCCGGTTCCAGGCCGAACGTGTCGCACAGGGCCAGGACCACCGGGATCAGCAGGGCGATACGCCCGAGATTCGAGGGCATGACGAAGGCGAGGAGGAAGGACAGGGTGACGATGGCCGCGACGAAGCCCGTATAGGAGCCCGACAGCCGGCCGGCGAGGCTGCGCGCGAGGCGGGTGCCGAGGCCTGTCCGGGTGATCGCGAGACCCACCACCATTCCGCTCAGGACGAGCCAGAAGGCCGACGACGAGAAGCCGGAAAACACCGTCGATGCGGGCGCGAGCTTCAGCAGCATGGCGGCCGCGAAGAACAGCATCGCCGTGACCACCTCGGCTACGATGCCGCTCGCCCACAGGCCCATGCAGACGACGAGCAACAGGGCGGTCACGAGAACCGTCTGTTCACCTGCGAGGATGGACGCCACCTGCATCTGCGGGACATGCTCCGCCGGAGCCGGGCAGCAATGGGGACCCGGTCTCACGGCGCGGACATTGATCTCGAATTGGAGTGGTTCGCAATTCGGATGTCGCCGACCGATCCTTCGCGAATGGCGAAGGATCGGCTGTGTGCGACGCGTCGCGGACGCGGTTCAGCGCACCCGCTTCTCCTGGTCCACGGCCACCCGGATGAGGTCGGCGAGAGACCGCACGCCGAGCTTCTGGCGCATGGCGGAGCAGGTGTTGAGGACGGTGCGGTACTTGATCGACAGGGTATCGGCGATGCCCTGATAGGAGGTGCCGCGGCTGAGGAGCGACAGGATTTCGCGCTCGCGGCCGCTGAGATCGGCCAGGGGCGAACGGCGGGCCCCCGCCTGCAGAACCGCGATCTCCACCGCGAGATCGTGATCGAGGTAGCTCCGACCCGCTCGCACCGCCTCGAAGGCCTTGAGGAATTCCGCGGTCCGCACGTCCTTGAAGACGTAGCCGATGGCGCCGCTCTCCAGGGCGCGCGACACGATGACCGGATCGTTGTGCATGCTGAAGGCGAGGATGCGGGTCTCCCGCGCCAGGGTGTGGATCCGCCGGATCAGCGACAGGCCGGACAGCCCCTCCCCCTGCAGGCTCAGGTCGGCGACGACCATTTCGGGGCGCAGGCGGTGAAAGATCCGATAGGCGGCCATGATGTCCGTCGCCTCGTGGATCGTCTCGATCCCGGCATCTTCCATCAGCCGACGGAAGCCGCGCAGGACCACGGGATGATCGTCCACCACGAGGACGGCCGTCATCGCCGAGCCTCACCGTCGCATGGCATCATCGGGCAGAAGGCCGTCACGGCGTCGCCTGCCCTTCGTTCTGGACCGCGTAGCGCTCGGTCAGCCTCGACAGGGCGCTCGTCCGGTCGGCCCCCTGCTGGCGCGTATTGTAATAGTGCTGGCACATCTCGCCGAAGAGCTGCTTGCGATGGGTCGCGGCGGCGACCTCTTCGAGCCCGTCGATGAGGTCGGCATAGGGCTCGGGCTTGCCGGCCTCCGCCAGCATCTGGCCGAGCTGGACGGTGCGGTTGGCGATCATCCGCGGGTCCTCGATGAACGAGTCCTTCGCGCGGGTCAGGCTGTGGCGAAGGTGCTCGGTCTGGGAGCCCACTTCAGGCGCCGGCTTGCCGATCTCGCGGCTGGCGAGCCAGCGGGCAGGCTCCATCGGGTCCGTATGCGAGAGCCAAGTCGGGACGTCCGCGTCGGATTTCGTCGCGACCACCACCTGATCCTCGGTGCTCACGGCCTGATCCTTTCCCTCCTCGCCCCTGTCGCAGGCGGAGAGGACGAGCGGGAGACACAGGATGGCGCAAGCGAGCCGGTTCATCGGACCGCCTCCGAGACCGCGCCGACGACGAGGCTGCGCGGCCCCTCGGCCACGGGGATGCGCGCCGTCTCCGTCAGGGATCGGAGGTCGATGACCGACACGGAATCCGAGAACCAGTTTGCCACATAGGCCGACACGCCATCGACGGCGATCCCTTCCGGGTAGCGTCCCACGGGGATCGTCGCCTTGAGGTCGAGGCTGGCCGCGTCGATCACCACCACCGTGCCGGCCTGCTGGTTCGTGACGAGGACGAGGCCGCCATCGGCGCTCGTCGCGACGCCGTAGGGCATCCCGCCGACCTTCACCGTCGCGATGACCGCCATCGTTCCGGTCTCAATGACACTGAGGTCGCCGCTGCGCACGTTCGCCACGTAGAGCCGGTCCTGGCGCGGATTCAGGCCGAGGGCGAACGGCCCCTCGCCCACCGGCACCGTCGCCAGGCGTTCCATCCGCGCGGTGTCGATGACGCTCACCTGCCGGCTCTCGCGATCGGCCACGTAGAGCCGGCCCTTGCGGTCGAGGACGAGGCCGGCCGGGTCCCTGCCCACGGCGCAGCTTCCTTCGACGGCGCCCGTCCCGGCGGAGACACGCACCAGGCGCCCGCCGGCCCAGTCGCCGACGAAGAGGCTCGCCCCATCCGCCGAGGCGACGATGCCGAAGGCCTGGCCCTGAAACGGCAGCCGCCGCAGGACGGCATTCGTGCGTCCGTCGACCACGTCGATCCCGGCATGGTCGGGCTGGGTCAGGTAGAGGCGGCCGTCCGGACCGGCGGCGACCTGTGCGATCCCCTGCCCGACCGCGACGGAGGCCGCGACGACGCCGGCCCCCGCCTCGATGCGGGTCAATGCCCCGGCGCCCTGGCTCGCCACGTAGACGGGCCCCGCCTCCACCGCAGGGATGGAGAGGACGAAGGCGAGGCCGGCGAGCAGGATCGGGCGCGTTGGGCTCATTGCTTCGCCTTGCCCTCCACGCGCGCCTTCAGCCCCTTGAGGCCGTTGTCGAAATAGCGGTTCATCGCCTCCTTGCCGGCGGCGTCGCTGAGTTCCTCCGGCGGCTCGTTGCCGGTATCGCCGCGATAGAAGCGGCCGAGCCATTCGACCTTCGAGCCCTCGCCATCGGGACTGACGGTGAGCGTCGCCGAGTAGGACGAGACCGGCAGCGCCTTCAGATCGGCATCGCCGAGGCGGTAGGAATAGCTGCGCTTGCCCGCATCCCACTCGTCGAGCCCCTCGTCGAGGGTGCCGCCGTTCTTGAGGGTCAGAGTGCGGCGGCCGCCCGAGGCGTTGCCGCCGGTGCCGACACTCTTCGCCACGTCCGGATGCCAGTTCGACATACCGGCGAAATCGCCGACCACGGCCCAGACCGCGTCGGGCTTCGCCGCGATGGTGACGGACTGGTCGACCTTCTGCGGCGTCGGGCCGTGAGCGAGGGCCGTGGTCGAGAGGAGGAGTGTGGCTGCCAGGGGAGCGAGAAGCGCGGGCGGCAGGGCAAGACGCATCGATCAGACCTTTTTTCCGATGAAGAAACGGCCGGCCCCGAGCAGCGGGGCGGCGAAGACGGCGAGGATCAGCGCGAGGGCGATCCCGCCGAACAGGGGGCGCAGGTCGAGGCTGCCGGGGAGAGGGCGCGGAGTCGCCGCGCGTGCCAGGGCGTCCGGCAGGCCCGAGGGTCCGTCGAGATGGGCGTAGGTCAGCCCCGTCGCCTGCGCGAGGGTCCTGAGGTAGGGCTCGCGGACGGAGGACAGGTGCTCGGTCCCGGTCGCGGCGCTGGCGCCGAAGGGGGCGTTGCGCGGGTTGTAGCCCTCGCGGCTCTCGGCATCGGCGGGGGGCGGCCCGAAGCGGTTCTCCTGCTGGACGTCGCCCGCCCCGTAGAACCCGATCTCGCGGCCGCGATCGTTGTAGCGCGGGATCGGCGACAGGCCGTAGGCCCCGGCCCCGACGATGAGGCCGCGTACCGCGCCGGGCTTGCCGTCGAAGGCGGGACCGCCGGTGCTGGGCAGGGGTGGCGCCTCCTGCCCGTCGGTGACGAAGACGAGGTCCGTGCCGAGATCGGCCGCCATCTCCACGGACCGGAACAGGCCGGCCGAGATCCGGCTGTCGCCCTCCCAGGCCATGCGCCAGTCGACGGCCTGGATGGCGCCGTCGAGGGGCGCGAAATCGGCGCAGACCTCGATCGGTGCGAAGAGCAGGAAGGGCCGCCGCTCGGTGAAGAGGGCGAGCGCCACCCGCGAGCCGCAGGGCAGCGCACCGACGAGATCGCGCAGGGCGGCCTTCGCTGTCTCCAGGCGGCTCACCGGCTTGCCGTCCGCCCCGGCATAATCGCGCACGTTCATGCTGCCGGTGATGTCGAGGACGGCCAGGACCTCGACCCCGTTCCGGGTGAGCGGCAGCGGGCGCGCCACGAAGGTCAGCGCCACGAGAGCGAGCGCGCCGGCGAGAAGCTGGAACCGCCGGTCGCGCAGGTTGCGGCGGACGAGGCTCGCGGCGTTCACGGCTCGCCCCGGGGCTGGCCGGGAATCTCTGTCCAGATCTTCTTCGGCTCGGCCTTCAGCTCGTCGCCGGTCTTGCGGTCGAATTCGGGGAAGTCGCGCAGCAGGCGGGAAGCGACGTCGAGGTTGAACTTCGCGTCCCACAGGTCCGGCCGGCCCTGGAGCGCCCGCCGGTAATCCTGCCGCGCCAGCGTGATGAGCGGCCCCGCCGGGTCGAGGTCGCCGCGCTCCAGGTGATCGAAGGCCTGCCGGAGACGGGCATTGGCCAGCGCATAACGGGCGCGCGCCGAGCGGTCGGTCTCGCCCAGCCGGTCGAGGGCCTCGATCAGCGGCTCGATCTCCTCCACCACGCCGCGCCGGGCGAGGTGCTGCACGCGGGCGAGCAGGACGGGAGGCGCCGCAGCGAGGGAGACCGGCACGTCCTTGCCGGAAGCGAGCGCCGCGATGGTGGCGTTGTCGCGCGCGACCCGCCAGGCCGCCGCGCCGAAGCCGAGGGCGATCAGCAGGAGCAGGATCGGGAGGACCACCAGGAGACGGGGACGGGCGCGGCGCAGGGCGCCGACCAGTCTGGCGCGGACCTTCCCTCTCCCCTCTGCGGGAGAGGGTGGACCTCGCGTCAGCGAGGGTCGGGAGAGGGGAGCGCGCTTTCCGGAGGGGTCGCTCCCTCTCCCGGTCGCTCCGCGACCACCCTCCCCCGCAGAGGGGGGAGGGTTGGCGGCGCGCGTCGATGCCGGTCCGGTAATCCTGCTCATGCGGCGAGCCTCGATGTCGCCGGCTCTACGACCGAGGCGTCGACACGCCCCCGTCTCCGCCGCAGGCTCGGATCCGCTTCCGCGAGCTTGCCCGCGACCAGAGCGAGAAGGCCGATCAGGCTCAGGCCGTAGGCCCATCTTGACAGGTCGCGGCGCGGACGCTGCTCGGTATAGGGGATCGGGTCGCGCTCCAGCCGCTCGATCTGGCCGATGGCGTCGGCCACCGCCTCGGCGCCCTCGGCCTCGAAGGCACGGTAGGGTGTGCCGAGGCTCTTGAAGAACAGGTCGAGATGGCGCTCGGGCGCGGCCTGGGGCGTGTCCTCGCCCGACGGCTTGTCGGAAATGGAGGGCGAGCCCTTGGTGCGCAGGAACAGCCAGTAGAGGTTCGGCCGGATGCGGGCGAATTCGGCGCGCAGCGCTCCCTGTACGCGCGGATCGATCACCGCCGCACCGTCCGAGACGATGAGCAGGGCGCGGGAGACGTTGGCGGCGTTCGCGCCGAACTGCGACAGCGCCATGGCGAGACCGCGCGCGACGTTGGTGTAGTCGAGGCCGGGCCGGTCGATGGCGGCGATGGCCGCGCGGACCGCTTCGTGACGGTCGGTCATCGGCACCACGAGCATGGGGGCGGTGGAGAAGGCGGTGACGGCGAACTGGTCGTGCGCGCGGCTGCCGACGAAGTCCGCGAGCAGCCGGCGCGAGGCCGCCGCCTTGGATTCCTCGGCTCCCGAGGGCTGACGTCCGGCGAAGGTCTCGTTCATGCTGCCCGACCGGTCGACGAGGATCGAGACCTGGGCGCCGATGCCGGTACGGGTGATGGTCTCGCCCTGCCGGTAGGGACCGGACAGGGCGACGACGAGGCCGCCGATGGCGAGGAAGCCGGCCGCGCGCAGGCTCCAGCCGATCGCCCGCGACAGGCCGTCGAGCGGCCCCGCCGCGATGCTGGAGACCCGGGTCAGCCGCTGGCTCGACACCGCCAGCGGCAGCAGGGCCAGGGGCAGCAGCCAGAGCAGCCAGGAATGTTCCGCGGAGACGCGCATCATGATGCGCGCTCGATGGCGGCGAGCCGCCGCGTCAGGGACACGAGGTCGGACGGGGCGAGGAGCCGCGTGCCCGCGGCGGGACCGGACCCGAAGAAGGTATGGCGCGACGCGTCGAGGAAGGCGGCGAGGCCGCGCTCCTCCGTTCGATAGGCCGGGTGGCGCGCGAGGAAGGTGGGGAGATCGTCGGCGAGCACGCGCCGGCCGTCGGTCTCGTCGAGGGCGCGGTGGAGGGCGAGGAGGCCTTCGCCATAGGCGGCATCGGGATCGGGGCGCTCGAACAGGGTACGGAGCCGGCGCAGGCACAGGGCGAAGGCCCGCCCGCCTCGTCCGGCGAAGGGCCACCAGGTCCGGTCCCAGGCGAGCCCGGCGAAGGCGACGAGCGCCATGGCGGCGAAGCCGGCCCCGCCGAGGACGAGCGGCTGCGGATCGAGGGCCGCCACGCGCCCGTCCGGCCGCATGTAGCTCTGGGGCTCCGCGCGCGCGGGCGGCTGCACCTCGCGCAGGGGCGAGATGTTGAACGACCAGGCCGGGACCTGGGCCTTGGCCGTGGTGGCGCCCCGGTCGCTCTCGCTCACGAAGGTGACGGTGAAGCCCGGGATCTCCAGCGCCCGCGCATCGAGGGCGGCGTAGAAGTTCTGGTAGGTGAGATCGAGGCGCACCCGGCGGCCGTCTCCCACCGAGGCGTCCGAGACCGCGATGTCCCGGAGGTCGAGCCAATAGGCCATGGCGCCGGGATGGGGCAGCGAGGCCGACTGGAGCGCGAAGCCGGGCTCGACGACGATGTCCACCTGGGCGCGCACCAGATCGCCGAGGAAGTAGCCGAAGGGGCGCGGCGTGCGCACCTCCACGGACCGCACCTGCGCCTGTGCGGCGACCGACGAGCAGAGGAGGAACAGGATCGGGGCGAGGCGACGCATGGGCTGACTCAACTCGCCAGCAGGTGGCGGCTGACCGCGTCCGGGTCGAAGCGGCCGGACAGGCGGAAGGGGGGACGTCCGTAGGCGGTCGCGATCCGGCGCAGGGTCGAGGCCCGCTCGGCCTCGCGGGCGATCCAGCGGCGGCGCAGGCTCGGACGCATGAAGACCACGCGGCGGCCGGCGCCTTCGAGGTCGTCGAGTTCCATCAGGCCCCATTCGGGGAGGCCTTCCTCCTCGGCGGCGTCGGCCACCACCACCGGCACGAGGTCGTGGCGCGCCAGGCTCGAGAAGGTGTTCGCGATGGCGGCGTCCGGCCAGCGGAAATCGGAGATCAGGAACACGATCTTGGGGCGTCCCACGAGGCGGCGGGCGGCCTCCTCCATCCCGTCCGCCCGGTCGACGGTGCAGGCGGCCCCGGCGAGGCGCGAGGCCACCTCAGCGGCAATGCTCCGGCGGCGGCTCGCCGGCAGGAGCACGTCCTCGCGAACGGTCGCGTCGCAGCCCATCAGGCCGAAAGCGTCGCCGATGCGCGTGGCCGAGGCGGCGAGACAGCCGCAGAGCGCCGAGACGAGTTCCATCCGGTCCGCCTCGCCGGAAAAGCGCATGGAGGCGGACAGGTCGACGAGCGCCCACACTTCGATGGACGTGCGGCTCTCGAAGCGGCGGACATAGGTGCCCTCGAACGGATCGCGCAGGGTGGCGCGCACGTCGATGCGGCGCGCATCCGGCATGCGCAGGAACGGCACCTGGTCGCGGAACGTGCCGAGGCCGCCGGCATCGCGGCCGCGATGCGCCCCGGCGACCGTGCCGGGCACGCGTCCGCGGGGACGGTAGACGATGTCCGGCATCGGTTCGGGCACCGTCACGGCGCGGGCACGGTGTCGAACACGGCCCGGCACAGTTCCGGCACGATGGTGCTGCGGCGCATCTCGTAGATGGGCTCGAGGAAGACGCGATGCGCCATCACTTCGGGGAAGATCGCGCGGATATCCTCGGGTACGAGCCAGTCGCGGCCCTCGAGCCAGGCGCGGACACGGGCGGCGCGCACGAGGAAGGCGACGCCGCGCGGCGAGGCCCCGCCCTGGATCAGCGCCGACATGTCGATGCCGGGCAGGCGGATGCCCGCCTCGTCCGGGCGCACCAGGGCCTCCCACAGGCCAACCACGTAGGCCTCGATGGCGGGGCTCGCCTGGATGCCGTGCTGGATCGCGGCGCCGATCCCGGCCATGGCGGCGTGATCGAGGACGCCGCTGTCGATGCCGGCGATGAGCGCGTCGGTGTCGTGGAAGCGCGGATCGAAGACGAGGGCGCGGCGGGCCTCCGCATCGCGCGGCGCATCGAGCCCGATCTCCATCATGAAGCGGTCGCGGGCGGCGGCTGGGAGCTCGAAGGTCTCTTCCCGCTCGACGCGATTGCGGTCAGCGAAGACCTGGAGATTGGGGAAGCGGTATTCGCGGTTGAAGGCGGTGAGGCTGCGCTCGGCCATCAGGCGCAGCAGCAGCGAGTGGACCTGCGGCCGCGCGCGGTTGATCTCGTTGAAGAAGAAGATCGACAGGTCCTCGGATTGCCGCAGGACCGGCCCGGGCTCGACGCGGGGACGCCCGTCATCGGCGAGGTAGATGTGGTAGACGAGGTCGGAGGGCATCATGTCCACCGTGCCCTCGATCCGCTCGTAGGCGCCGCCCAGCGCCCGCGCCACGGCGCGCAGCAGCGTGGTCTTGCCGACGCCGACATCGCCTTCGAGCAGCACGTGGCCGCGGGCGAAGAGCGCGATGGTGAGGAGCCGGATCGCGCGGTCCTGGCCAAGGACGGCGCCGCGCACGGTGCGTTCGAAGCGGCCGGCGGCCTCGCGCCAGTCGGTGAGCATCGCGTCGCCGGAGCGGATGTCGTTCATGGGGTTTGCCTTTGCGGACAGCGGCCGCGATCCCCGGACGGAGCGGTCCAGGCGCCAGGGGGGATCGCGGTCACCGTGAGGGCCGCCCGGGAGTGAGGGCGGCGACGACGTCAGTTGGCGGAAAGCTTCGTGACGTCGTATTCGAACTTGCCGGTCTTCTTGGCGGCTTCGATGCGCCTGGCGTTGCGCTCTTCCATCTGCTTGATCGAATCCGACTGCTTGGAGAGTTCTTTCGGATCGTGCTTCGGGTCGTATTTCGAGCCGGCGATCTTCTCGGGGAAGCCGGGCTTGGGCTCCCAGCAATTGCCGGCGGCCTTGCACTTGGTGCCGTCATAGGCGAGCGCGGGAACGGCGAGCAGCGCGCCCGCACCGATTGCCAGGGCCGTGATGAGTGTCCGCATGGTCGTCTCCTCTGGTTTTACTTGTTACGGCGTTCGCCGCTTCTCGCTCACCGCGCGATGTCCCCCGCGCGACGTGACTTCCTCGGACGCTCATTCCAGCGGCTTGCACTGGCCCTTCACGTCCGTGGGGAAGGTCTCGCCCTGCTTGTAGGGCGTGTAATTCTTCTTCTGCTCGTCGTTGAGCCAGACCGCGTCCTTGACCGGACCGGTATAGAGATGCCGGATCCAGGCGATGGTCTGCAGCATCTCGTCGGGCGTCAGGTTCTCGTTGTGCGGACCCATCATCCCGTTGGCGCCACCGAAGATCGTGGCGAACAGGCCCGCATCCTCGGTATTCGACGGATAGGTCCAGTAATTGTCGTTCAGGCCGGGCCCGAGCTTGCCCTCGGCGAGGTGGCCATGACAGCCCGAGCACGAGGTCGCGAACAGCGACTCGCCGTTACGCAGGCAGGACTTGTCGTCGATGTAGAGGTTCTTGCCGGTCTGGAAGAACTCCTTGACGGCCGGCGTGTCCCGGCCGCCTTCCTTGCCCTGCGAGACGTCGAGCTGTTCGCCGGTGACGGTGTTGCGGAAGGTGATGCCGGTGGAGGGGCCTGCGCTCGGCTGGGCGAGGGCCGCGACGCCTGCGGTGGCAAGGCCGAGCCCGAAGAGGCCGGCGATGACGCGGTTCGTGTGACGCATGGATTTGCTCTGCTTATCCCCGGACTTGCGGCCGGGGTGGGCGTACCGGTGCTCGGCGCACCGGCGACGCGGGACAGGGGTGAGGAGATCAGTTGGAGGCGGCGATGACGGGCACGCCGTCCTGGCGCAGGATCGCGTCGATCTGCGGCCGGGCCTTGGTGATCGCCGCGTCGAGGGCGGTCTTCAGAGCCTGGTCGTCGCGGCGCACGCCCATGGACTGGTCGAAGCTCTGGGGCATCTTCTGGCCGTCGCTGCGGACCGTATCGTCCGGCACCAGGGTCATGCGCAGGGGCTGGCTCGAATCCTTGACATAGCGGGCGACGTCGGGAGCGAAGGCCACGGCGACGTCAGCCTTGTTGGCGACGACTTCACTGACCATTCGGGCGGGATCGATCTGGGTGTAAGTGTTGCGGGCCGCGCGGAAGTTCACCAGCGAATAGAGGTAGGCCATATCCTCCTCGTAGCGGCCGATATCCTTCAGCATCGCCTCGCCGGGCGTGCCGAAGCCGACGACCATGTGGTCGATCGTCTTCAGCCGTGGGTCGGACCAGGTCTTGATGTCGAGGTCCCTGTCCGCGCGGGTGATGAAGACGTAGCCGCTCCGGTAATAGGGCTTGGTGGTGAGGACGCGCTGGTCGTCGCTGTCGAGGCCGACCACCACGTCGCAGAGCTTCTTGTCGAGGCTGTCGCGCACGAGATAGATCGCCGGCTTGTCGGACCAGACGAACTGCGCCTTGCGGCCCATGGCCTCGGCGACGGCGGAGACGATGCGGTTCTCGAGCCCGGTCCCGTCCTTCATCGAGAGCGGCGGCTGGTTGGCGGCGCAGACCCGGAGGACGCTGTCGTCCGAGGGGACGCTCGCTGCGGGCGTACCGGTCTGGGCGACGGATACGCCGCCGAGGGCCAGGACGACGGCCGCGGAAAGGGCTGCTGCGGAAAGCGCCGACGTGCGGCGTCCGGTGAAGAACGACATGGAGCGTTTCCGTTTCCTGAAATGGGGCGTCGAATTCTTGGACGAATTCTTGTGCGGGTTGCCGGTGCGCGGATGGCCTTCGGCACGAAGGCTCGCTCGGAAGACCGAAACTTGCGGAGCAGAAGCGCGGCCCGGGGTTTCTCGGAGACCTGGGCCCGACGATCCGGGCATGGCGTGCCCGCTCGAACGAGGTTCCGTGTCGCGGGTGACCCCGCCGGACCCGAAGGCCGGCGAGGCTTCCTTGGATGCGGGAAGACCTGGGTCTTACTTGGCAGCCGTCTGGTATTCGCCGACGCTCGGATCGTCGTAGGGACCCTTGCCGTTCAGCGAGAACACCATCACGCCGCCACCCATCTGGGTGTAGTTGGCGAGCTTCTTGAAGGCGCCGACCGCGCCGAGACCGGCCGTCGGATCCTGAAGGTCGAACACGAGGCCGACACCCGGCCAGCCGCCGACGCCGTAGTAGATGGCGACGTACTGGTCACCCTTGTGGGTGTAGGTGATCGGGTAGCCGATGGCGCCGGACGGCATCTTGAACTTCCAGAGAAGGTCTCCGTTGTCCGAGTTGCGCGCCTTGATGTAGCCGTCCAGCGTTCCGTAGAACACGAGACCGCCGGCGGTCGCCGTCGTTCCGCCCCACACGGCGAAGCGCTCCATCTTCTCCCATTTGAACTCGCCGGTGATGGCGTTGTAGCCCTTGATCTGGCCCAGACCTTCGTAGTTCTGGCGATCGCCCTTCGGGCCGGGATACATGTTCAGAGTGGCGCCGACGAAGAACTGACCGGCACGGTAGGGAAGCATGAAGGGCTCCCAATCCATGCAGATGTGGTTGATGCCCATGAAGAAGAGCTTGCGCTCGGGATCGTAGGAATCGTGGCCCTGGTTGTGATAGCCCATCGCCGAGGGACAGATGTCCTTGGCGAGGTGGTCCATCCGGGTTCCGTATTCGGGATCGCGCACCGGCTGACCGGTCTTCAGGTCCACCGACTTGAACACGTTGACCGTGTCGTCGATCTTGTTGGCCGAGACGAGCGAACCGTCGGTCCGGTCGAGGGTATAGACGATGCCGTTCCGGTCCGGATGGGTCAGGAGCTTGCGATCCTTGCCGTCCTTGTCCTTCTGGTTCGACAGCATCATCACGTTGACGCCAGCGTAATCCCACTCGTCGTGCGGGGTCTTCTGGTAGCCGAACTTGGCTTCACCGGTATCGGCGTCACGGCCGAAGATGGTCATCGTCCACTTGTTGTCGCCGGGACGCATGGTCTCGTTCCACGGCGCCGGGTTGCCGGTGCCGAAATAGATCAGGTTGGTGCCCGGATCGTAGGCGTACCAGCCCCAGTTGGTGCCGCCGCCGATCTTCCAGGCATCACCCTCCCAGGTGGCGGTGCCGAGGTTCTTCTGGCCGTAATGGGGGTTCTTGATGTTGAAGTCGGAGGCCAGCAGCAGGTCCTTGTCGGGACCGGTCGCATAGGCGCGCCAGACCTGGGAACCGGTCTTCACGTCGTAGGCGGTGAGGTAGCCGCGCACGCCGAGCTCGGCGCCCGAGGAGCCGATGATGACCTTGTCCTTGACGACGTAGGGAGCGATCGTGAGCGTCGAGCCGACCTTGATGTCGGAGTTCTCGACCTTCCACACGGTCTCGCCGGTCTCGGCGTTGAGCGCCATGACGTTGCCGTCGAGCAGCGTCTTGAGGATCAGTGCCGGGGTCTTGCCGTCGCCGGGCCAGTAGGCGAGGCCGCGGTTCACGAGATCGCAGCAGGCCACGGCGCGGGCGGCCGGGTTCTGCTTGGGCTTGTCCTGCCAGAGGATCTTGCCCGGATCGTCGAGGCCGAGTGCGAACGTGTTGTTCGGGAAGGAGGTGTGGATGTACATCTTGTTGTCGACGACGACGGGAGCGCCCTCGTGGCCGTTGAGCAGGCCGGTCGAGAACGTCCAGGAGACCTTGAGGTCCTTCACGTTCGTCGTGTTGATCTGCTTGAGCTTGCTGTAATTGTCCGAGTCGTAATTCTTACCCGGCATCACCCAGTTTTCATCGCTGTTCGACAGATCGATGAGCTTGTCGTTGGCTGAGGCGATCCCTGACAATCCGATCGGTGCCAGGGCCAAGACGGCCAGCACCGAGACTGAATTCAGTAACCTGTTCATTCTGCGTCTCCTGCCCTTCTGCCACGTGCTCGACCCGTGAGGGTCGGCCGCAGCCATTGCTTTCGCCGCTTCAGCAAGAAATCGGTCGATCGGTTTTTCTATAATCGTATTTATAAGACTAACCTGACGTTGGTCGCTCTTATAAAAGACTTATTACTGATCCATCGGCTAGCTATATAATCATTTGCTTTGCCTGATGTCTTTAGCCACTTCAACCTTTTTTTACAGGACGATTTGGCAATTGGTTCCATTCATTTATCCAGGCCGCTCAGCATTCGCAGTGCTGGACTCGACTTGGTCCACGCTCTGCGACAACGGGTCTTTGCCTGGAATGAGAAAGACTTCGCCGGCTCGCGATCCGTCGCGCCGATGCCCGTACGGCTGCCGAGACGAGTCACACGCCACGTAGGTTCGCGGCCGGTCCGTCGTCTTCGAATACGATCGCGGTTCAGGAAAAGCATCCTTTTCGCGTGAACCTAAGCTTTACTCGCCGTGGCTCGGCGCTAACATGGACAGGGGTAGGAAACAAAAACGAGAAACATCGATGATCAGAAGACGAAGCGCGCTCGTATTTTGCCTGATTGTCCTGCCGTCGATTGCCGAAGCCGCACGGTTGACGATGGATGACAAGGTGTCGCGCTGGCCGCGTGCCTCGACGGACGAGAAGATCGACTTCGCGACACGCATGGGCAACGCCTTTTCGAGCCTGAACGCCGAACTCGATAAGAACTACTTCATCCGCTGCCTCGAGGAGACGGCGAATATCGGCAATCCCGGTGAGATCAAGCTGGAATCGGCCGTGAAGATGTGCGTGTCCGTCAAGAAAGATCCGCCGGAATAGGCGGGCATCTCGGATGCCTCTGCCGGCATACGTGGCTGGATTTGGATCGTCGCTCCGCCGGACGTCTTCGCGATTGCAGATGCGTCTATCCGGAACGCAGTCTCGACATCACCCGAACCGCCCTCCTCCCGGGACCGGGAGGCGATTGCGCAGCATCAGCATTGGTTCACGACGCAGATGACCCAGGTCGCAACCGAGCGCGTCTCCGTCCCGATATCGAGGGACCGATCCGGCCCGATGCGGAGATCGGCCCGGGTCTGGACCTGCCTGCTCGGGCTCGCAGTGCCCTCGATCGCGGTGGCGTGGCACGGGCTTGCCTCTGCCGGCGAGGTGCGGATGGCCGCGCTCTACCCGCGTGACGGGCGCCGCGATCTCACCGGAGCCGACATCGCCCGGTATCCCGGTGCAGGTGTCCTGTTCTGCCACCGCCGGCCGGATGGAGTCCCGCAGAAGGCGGCAGCGGCCTGGCTCATCGGATCGCCTCGCCTCGTGGTGCTGAACGCCCACAACTTCCGCAACCGCCGCATGGAGGTGATGCGGGAGGTCGAGGATTGCTTCTTCCAGATCGGGGGGCGCAATTACAGTTTCGTACCCTCGAGCCTGCGTCTCGGCGCCGCCTCCGATGCCAAGGCGCTGCACATCACCGACGATTGGGCGCTGATCGACCTCGCCGAGCCCGTCCTGGGCGTTCCGCCGCAGCCGATGCCCGAGCCGCCGGCGCTGGCCACCGGCATCGCCGAGATACCCGTAGTGATGGTGTCGCCCGGCGGCCACGAAAATTATCGCGGACCGAGCAGTACCGAGACCTGCTCGATCCAGCAGATCGACCCGCCGACGGAGGATGACATCCGCCGCGCCCGGCACAATTGCAACGACGGTTTCGGCGGCTCCGGCTCGGGGCTGTTCGATCTGTCGGACCGTCTCGTGGCCATGCAGAGCGCGTCGCTGTCGATGAACTCGCGGCGCCCGTTCGACCTCGAATTCCACTACGGGTCGGCCCTCCTGTTCGAAGGCGCTCTCCTGGAGGCGATCAGGAAGGCGGTCGGGGCGGAGAGCGCGGCCTCGAAGACGCGCTGAGCGGGCCGGGCCGCCTCAATGGATCGTCGGTGCGGGTTCGGGCGCGACGGCGACGATCTCGGAGAACGGAAATTCGAGGACCGTCTCGCCGGATTCGTCGGTGACGACGAGGATCGCTCCCATCAGGCGCGCCTGAGCCTCTGCCTCGCGCATGGTCGCCTGGATCGTATCCCGCGCGACCTCCCAGGCATGGTCGGCATCCCGCAATTCGGTCCCGGTGGGGTCGGTGATGACCTCCTCGCCGATATGGGTGTGGAAGAAGAATCGGGGCATCGTCGCGACCGGCCGGGTTGGGGAACAGTCATCATCACCTGGAAGCCGCGGCCCGGCGGCGCAAGCCCTGCCTAGCTGGTCGAAGCCTCGGTTCGGCGTGTCAGGCGCTCGCGAGCCGCGAATGACGCAGCGAGTAGGACGTGTAGAGCACGAGGGCGGCGGCGATCCAGAACGCGAAGAGCAGGTAGGTGTCGCGTGGCAGCGCGGCGATGAGAGTGAGGCAGCAGCCGAGGCTCGCGACCGGCAGGAGCGGGAAGAACGGTACGCGGAACCCCCGCGGCAGGTCGGGCCGCGTCCGGCGCAGGATCACGACGCCGATGGAGACCGCGGCGAAGGCGACCAGCGTGCCCATGCTCGTGAGGTTGGCGAGCACGTCGAGGGGGACCAGGGCCGCGAGCACAGCGACGAACAGGGCCACGAAGAGGGTGTTCGCGTTCGGGTTCCGGGTTCGCGGATCGACCCGCTGGAACGCCCTCGGCAGCAATCCGTCGCGGCTCATGGCGAACAGGATGCGGGTCTGGCCGTACATCGTCACGAGCGTCACCGAGAAGATCGAGGCCACCGCGCCGATGGAGAGGACGAGGGCCGGCCAGGTCGTTCCGGTGGCGGTCCGGAGGATCACGGCCAATCCGGCATCCTGGCCCGCGAAGAGGGTCCAGGGCTGGGCTCCGATGCCGGCGAAGGCGACGAGGATGTAGATCGCACTGACGATGACGAGGGAGAGGACGATCCCCATCGGCAGCGTCCGGGACGGGTCGCGCACCTCCTCGCTCGCCGTGGAGATCGTATCGAGCCCGACATAGGAGAAGAAGATCGTCGAGGCGGCGGTGCTCACGCCGGCCCAGCCGAAGGGCGCGAAGGGCGTCAGGTTCTCCGGCTTGAACGCCGTCAGGGCGACGATCGCGAAGAAGACCAGCACCGCGAGCTTCACCAGGACGAGAACGGCATTGATCGCAGTCGATTCGGCCGTGCCGCGCAGGAGCAGCAGCGTGCACGAGGCGATGAGCACGATGGCCGGCAGGTTGACGTAGCCGCCGCGGCCGGGCGGCTGGCTGATCGCGGCGGGCATGGTCCAGCCTATCGTCGCGGCGAAGACCTCGTTGAGATACTGCCCCCACCCCACCGCGATGGCCGAGGCGGAGACGGCGTATTCGAGAAGCAGGCATGCGCCGACCAGGAAGGCCGCGAGCTCGCCGAGGATGGCGTAGGCGTAGGAATAGGACGAGCCCGACAGGGGAAGGGCCGAGGCCAGTTCGGCGTAGCAGAGCGCCGTGAGTCCCGCCGTGATTGCGGCCAGCACGAACGAGATCAGGATGGCGGGGCCGGCCTCCGGCACCGCGGCGCTCAGGATCACGAAGATGCCGGTGCCGACCGTGGCGCCGACGCCCAGCATGACGAGGCGGAACAGGCCGATGGAGCGTTCGAGGGGAGGAATACCGGCCTCGTGATCGGCGATGCCCGCTGCTTCCGCCGGATGCGCGATGGGCTTGCGTCGCAGCACCGCCCGGCGCCATCCGCCCCGTCTTCCGTCCGATCGGATCAGCGGCCACACTGCAACGAATCCCTACGGCAATTTGGACGATCCCATGCCGGTTTTCGACCGCAAGGGCTATGCCGTCCCGCAGGACGGATGATCTTGCCGGTCATCGGATCCGGCGCGCCCGTTGCGAAGACGCAGCCGGGATGGGGTGACCCTGGCGACGAGGCGCGCCGGCACAGGAAGGTGGGTCATCATGTCGGTTCAACTGAACGTCGTTCCGTTCGTCAGCGTCGACAAAATGATGAAGCTCGTCCTCGCGATCGGAATCGAGCGGTTCCTGTCGGAACTGGCGGCCACGATCGAGGAGGATTTCCGGCGCTGGCACGTCTTCGACAAGCAGCCGCGCGTGGCCTCCCACAGCGCCGATGGCGTGATCGAACTGATGCCGACCAGCGACGGCACCACCTACGGCTTCAAATACGTCAACGGGCACCCGAAGAACGCCCATAGCGGACGCCAGACCGTGGCCGCCTTCGGCGTGCTGGCCGATGTCGGCAACGGCTATCCGATGCTGCTCACCGAGATGACGATCCTCACCGCTCTGCGCACCGCCGCCATGTCGGCGGTCGCCGCCAGACACCTCGCTCCCAAGGGGGCGCGGACCATGGCGATCATCGGCAATGGCGCCCAGGCCGAGTTCCAGGCACTGGCCTTCAAGGCCCTGGTCGGCATCGATTCCCTGCGCCTCTACGACATCGACGCGTCCGCCAGCGCCAAGTGCCGGCGCAACCTCGGCCGGTTCGGCTTCGATATCCGTCTCTGCTCCGGCGCCGCCGACGCCGTGGAGGGGGCCGACATCGTCACGACGGCGACGGCGGACAAGCAATCCGCCACCATCCTCACCGACAACCTCGTCGGCCCGGGCATCCACATCAATGCAGTCGGCGGGGATTGTCCGGGCAAGACGGAACTGCATCCCGACATCCTCCGGCGGTCGGACATCTTCGTCGAATATGCCCCTCAGACCCGGCTCGAGGGTGAGATCCAGCAATTGCCCGCCGATCACCCCGTCACCGAACTCTGGCGGGTGATCGCCGGCGAGGCGACCGGGCGCCGCGACGGCCGGCAGATCACGCTGTTCGACTCCGTCGGCTTCGCGGTCGAGGATTTCTCGGCATTGCGATATCTCCGCTCGGTCCTCGCGGGCACCCGCTTCTTCGAGGATCTCGACCTGCTCGCCGACCCGGACGATCCCCGGGATCTGTTCGGGATGCTCCTGCGCGCCGGCCCCTGATCTGGCCCCGATCCTGCCGCTCTCGTCTTGCCTCTGCGGTCCCTGCCTCAAGGATGTCGTGCGCGGCGCCTACGATGACGTCCTACGATCGGAGGCCGAACCATGGACATGAACCGCTGCATCCTCATCGGCGTGCCGGTCCAGGACGGCACGCGCCGCCTCGGCTGCGACATGGGCCCGAGCGCCTACCGGGCGGCAGGATTGAGCGCGGCGCTGACCTCCCTCGGGCTCGCGGTCGAGGATCGGGGGAACCTCGCCCCGCCCGTCGGTCCGGCGATCGCCCATCCCAATCCGAGCATCGCCAACCTGGCCGAGTTCGCGCGCTGGACGTCGGCTCTCGCCGAGGCCGCCTATGAGGCGGGGCGCGACGGTCTGCCGATCTTCCTCGGCGGCGATCACAGCTTGTCGGCCGGTTCGATCTCGGGCATGAGCCGGCGTGCGGCCGAGGAGGGACGCGAGTTGCACGTGCTCTGGCTCGACGCCCACCCCGACCTCCACACCCTGGAGACCACGACCAGCGGCAACCTCCACGGCGTGCCGATGGCCTATGCGCTCGGCCTGCCGGGCTTCGGTCCCTACTTGCCGCCGCCGGTGGCGCCGGTGAAACCGCAGAACGTCTGCATGATCGGCCTGCGCAGCGTCGATCCAGCGGAGCGGCAGACGATCCGCGAGGCCGGGATCACCGTCCACGACATGCGCGCCATCGACGAGTTCGGAATCGGCATCCTGCTGCGTGCCTTCCTCGAACGGGTGGCCGCCGCCGGCGGATGGCTGCATGTCAGCCTCGACGTCGACTTCCTCGACCCCGGCATCGCGCCCGGCGTCGGCACCACGGTTCCGGGCGGCGCGACGTTCCGCGAGGCGCATCTCGCCATGGAGATGCTGCACGACAGCGGCCTCGTCCGCAGCCTCGACCTCGTGGAGCTCAATCCCTTCCTCGACGAGCGCGGTCGCACCGCGATCCTGATGACGGATCTGGCGGCGAGCCTGATGGGGCGACGCGTCCTCGACCGCCCGACGCGGAGTTTTTGATGGAGGTGGCACCACTCCGGATCTGTTTCTAGTGTTCGATTTTCAAGAGCCTGTTTGAGTCGTTTTTCCAAGGCTTTCCCTCATCCTGAGGTGCCGCGGAGCGGCCTCGAAGGAGCCTTCCAGGGATCGCTTTGGTGTCTGGAGTGCTCCTTCGAGGCCCTTTGCTGTTGCAAAGGGCACCTCAGGATGAGGGGGTCTGATAGGATGGTCGACTCTGGCAGGATTATCCGCTGAGAAGTCCGATCAAACGGCCTGTTGGAGACTGAAACGCGAAACGCCGGAGCCCCTTTCGAGGCCCCGGCGTCGCGAACGTCTTGAACGACCGAGCGCGGAAGCGTTCGACCCGCTGCTTTCAGAGCGAATAGTACATCGTGAACTCGACCGGATGCGGGGTCATCTCGTAGCGCATCACTTCCGTCATCTTGAGCTCGATGAACGAGTCGATCTGGTCGTCCGAGAACACGCCGCCGGCCTTCAGGAAGGCGCGGTCGCGGTCGAGGTTGGTCAGCGCCTCACGGAGCGAGCCGCAGACGGTCGGGATCTTCTTCAGCTCGCGCGGGGGCAGGTCGTAGAGATCCTTGTCCATGGCCGGGCCCGGGTCGATCTTGTTGATGATGCCGTCGAGACCGGCCATCAGCAGGGCCGAGAAGGCGAGGTAGGGGTTGGCCATCGGGTCGGGGAAGCGGACCTCGACGCGCTTGGCCTTCGGGTTCGTGGTCCACGGGATGCGACAGGAGGCCGAGCGGTTGCGGGCCGAATAGGCCAGCAGCACGGGGGCCTCGTAGCCCGGCACCAGACGCTTGTAGGAGTTGGTGGACGGGTTGGTGAAGGCGTTCAGCGCCTTGGCGTGCTTGATGATGCCGCCGATGTACCAGAGGCATTCCTGGCTGAGATCGGCGTACTTGTCGCCGGCGAAGATCGGCTTGCCGTCCTTCCAGATCGACTGGTGCACGTGCATGCCCGAGCCGTTGTCGCCGTAGACGGGCTTGGGCATGAAGGTCGCTGTCTTGCCGTAGCTCTGGGCCACGTTGTGGATCGCGTACTTGTAGATCTGCATGTGGTCGGCGAGCAGGGTCAGCGTGTCGAACTTCATGCCGAGCTCGTGCTGGGCGGAGGCGACCTCGTGATGGTGCTTCTCGACCTTCACGCCCATGGACTGCATGGCGGCCAGCATCTCGCCGCGCATGTCCTGCGCCGAATCCTGCGGCGGCACCGGGAAGTAGCCGCCCTTGGTGGCGACGCGGTGGCCGAGATTGCCGCCCTCGTAATCGGTGAAGCCGTTGGTGGGCAGTTCGACCGAGTCGAGCTGGAAGCCGGTATGGTACGGGTCGGAGCCGAACTTCACGTCGTCGAACACGAAGAACTCGGCCTCGGGGCCGACATAGATCGTGTCGCCGATACCGGTGGACTTGAGGAAGGCCTCGGCGAGCTTGGCGGTGCTGCGCGGGTCGCGCGAGTAAGGCAGGCCCGACGAGGGCTCGAGCACGTCGCAGACGATCGACATGGTGGAGGCCGAGAAGAACGGGTCCATGCAGGCGGTGGCCGGGTCCGGCATCAGCAACATGTCGGATTCGTTGATCGCCTTCCAGCCGGCGATCGACGACCCATCGAACATCGTGCCTTCGGCGAAGATCTCGTCATCGACGAGGGAGACGTCGAACGTGACGTGCTGCCACTTGCCCCGAGGATCGGTGAAACGGAAATCGACGTACTTGACGTCGTTGTCCTTGATTTCTTTGAGGACCTGATCGGCGGTCTTTGCCATCCCTGTGTCTCCTTCGAGGCTCGGCCTGTTTCGGCCGTGGTTTTGCCGCACCACGCGGTGGCGTGCCGCGGATTGGGAAGGGGCGTGCGCGAAGGGACTTAGCTTCTAGGGCGACGCGAGGCTAGAGCTGTGCCCGCCCGTATCGTGACAGGTCGGTGCCTTCTCCCCCATCGTGCCGTTCGACCTTCGCCGTGGGCCGGCCCAGGCCATGCCCGAACCTGTGCCGGGACTGGGCGTCAGATGGCGTCGGTGCCGGTCTCGCCAGTGCGGATGCGGATGGCTTCCTCGATCGTCGAGACGAAGATCTTGCCGTCACCGATGCGTCCCGTCTGGGCCGACTTGCGAATGGCTTCGACAGCGCCCTCGACGAGCGCATCGGAGAGGACGATCTCGAGCTTCACCTTGGGAAGGAAGTCGACCACGTACTCGGCGCCGCGGTAGAGCTCGGTATGGCCCTTCTGGCGACCGAAACCCTTGGCCTCGATCACGGTGATGCCCTGAAGGCCGACCTCCTGAAGGGCTTCCTTCACCTCGTCCAGCTTGAATGGCTTGATGATCGCTTCGATCTTCTTCATGCCGAACGGGCCTGACCTGAATGCTGCTCCGGGCCCTTTTCCTACCATCGTGGCCCGGCCTTCGCCACGCCGTTTTCCCCGAGACAGGCGTTAAATTGCCTATTCGGTAGGCATTGGATGCAAATCGTTTCAGCCAAGCTGGCTTGGCGCCTGAAATAGCGGCGCGGCATGAGCGGCGCACAGGCAGCAGAAGCCGGGCATGAGAAGCCGAGCCGGGGACAGGCCCGGTCACACCGACACGTCGAGGATGCGGAATGCCGACACACCGTTTGCTCACCGTCGAAGCGATGCGGCGGGTGGATGCCGCCGCCATTGCCGCGGGCACTCCCGGGATCGAGCTGATGCGCCGGGCCGGTGCGGCCGTGGCCGCGAGGGCGGCTACCCTCGCCGCGCCGTCGTCGCGGATCCTCGTCCTCTGCGGTCCCGGCAACAATGGCGGAGATGGGTTCGTCGCGGCCCAGCTCCTCGAACGGGACGGCTACGCCATCGATCTGGTCTGCATTGTGCCGGTCGAAACCCTGACGGGCGACGCCGCCCTGGCCGCCGCCGAATGGAAGGGACCCATCCTGTCCGAGGCCGAGCCCGAGGGGGCTGCCCTCGTCATCGACGCCCTGTTCGGTGCCGGCCTCTCGCGTGACATCGACGGGCCGGCGAAGACGATGATCGAGCGGGTCGCGGCGGCGGGCATTCCGGTCCTCGCCGTCGACGTTCCGAGCGGAATCGACGGCGATACCGGCGCCCTGCGCGGCATCGCCCTGGCGGCCCGCGAGACCGTGACCTTCGTCGCGCTCAAGCCGGGGCATTTGCTGCAGCCGGGCCGCAGCCATTGCGGCGATCTCCACGTGGCGGATATCGGCGTCGGCGAATCTGCACTCGAGGCCGGTCTCGCCGGGACGCCCGTGGTTTGGCGCAATGGACCCGACCTGTGGAAGGATCACTTTCCAAGGCTCGAAGCCGCCAGCCACAAATATACACGCGGCCACGTCCTCGCTTTGTCCGGCCCCGCCTACAAGACCGGGGCGATCCGTCTGGCGGCGCGCGCCGCCCTGCGCGTCGGCGCCGGCCTCGTCACCGTGGCCTCCCCGGCCGCCGCGATGGCCGAAAACGCTGCCCATCTCACCGCGATCATGCTGATGCCGTGCGAGACGGCGGACGATCTCGACGACCTTCTGGTGGACGAGCGCATAAACGTGATCCTCGCCGGACCGGGTCTCGGAAGCGGAGAGGCCACGCGCGAGCGGATCGCCGTGGCCGCTGGCGTCGGGCGCAGCCTCGTCCTCGATGCCGACGCGCTGACGAGCTTCAAGGGCGAGGCGGGCCAATTGGCGGACTTGATCGCCGATGGCGGCGGGCAGGCCGTGCTGACGCCGCATCAGGGAGAGTTCGGTCGCCTCTTCGCCGGCACGAACGCCATCGCGGACGATGCGAGCAAGCTCGAACGGACGCGGCGGGCCGCTGCCCTCGCCGGCGCCGTCGTGGTGCTGAAGGGCGCCGATACCATTATCGCCGCGCCCGACGGACGCGCCGCCATCAACGACCACGCCACGCCCCATCTCGGCACCGCCGGTTCCGGCGACGTCCTCGCCGGTCTCGCCGCCGGCCTGCTGGCGCAGGGCATGCCGGCCTTCGAGGCGGCCTGCGCGGCGGTGTGGCTGCACGGCGATGCCGGACTGCGGCACGGGCCGGGGCTCATCGCGGAGGACCTTCCGGAACTGATGCCGGAGGTTCTCGGCGCGCTCGTCTGAGCGAAGGCCGTCACGTCACCTCGAACGTGGTCCAAAATCCCGCATCGAACCGCTCCAGCACCGTCGAGCCGATGACCCAGCGGCCCGGATTGTCCGCTTTGAAGGCGATGCGGGCGATGCGGCCTTCGAGCAGCTGGAACGTGTCGAGCCAGTAGGGCTCCCAGCCGTCGTCGAGGGGATGGAGCAGCCGGAAGGCGTGGCCGTGCAGGTGGAGGGCCTGCGGGAAGGCGGTGTCGTTCCTGATCGCGAGGACCACGACCTGGCCGCGCTTCACAGTGAAGGAGGGAGCGGTGCCGGCCGCTCCGGAAATGCCGTTGATCGCCCAGACCCGGCTCGGATCGCCCGAATAGGCCGGTTCGGCGCCGGGCTTGTCCTTGTCGGGCTTGGCGCCGCCGGTGATCGCGATGTCGCGGCGGACGGCGTTCTGGAGCTTCACCTCCGCCGGGAGGAGCTTGTTCTCGCCGATGGGGCCGATCGGCGGTCGCTTCTCCGTCACCGGCTCGCCCTTGGCGGTGAAGGTCGCCAGGACGAGGCCGTTGCCGACCAGGGCGTTGAGGCTGACGCTCGCGCCGACCTCCGTCGGCATGTCGAGCATCAGGTCGTAGCGCGTGCCGGGGGGAAAGGGCAGCGTCGCCCGCAGGGGCTCGAACGTGTCGGTGGGCTGGCCGTCCACCGCCACCACGTAGACCTTTGCGCCCTCGAAGCGGATGCGGGTGCCGCGGGCATTGCAGACATTGCCCAGGCGCAGGCGGATTCGCGAGCCCGGACGGATGTCGATCGCCTCCGGGACCGGCTTGCCGTTGATGGTGACGAGGTTGCCGAGACGGCCCGAGGCGGCGGCGAAGGCGACCTGCCCGAACGGCAGCAGCGCGCCCGAATCCTCCAGCCGCCAGTCCTGCATCAGAAGCGCCATATCCTGGTCGAGGGCGGGCGGCGCCGTCTCCTCGACGATCAATGCCCCGGCGAGGCCGCGCCCCGACGGCTCGCTCGACCCGCCGACGAGGAGTGGCCGGATCAGGAAGGTGCCCGCATCGGGGGGCACGAACGAATAGGTGAAGTCTGCGCCCGGAGCGATCGGCGGTTGGGTCACACCGCCGACACCGTCCATGGGGTTCTGGTTGCGCACCCCGTGCCAGTGGAGGGAGAGCGGCTTGTCGGTCTTGTTCTCGACGCGCAGGCGGACGGTGTCGCCGAGCTTGGTGCGGAGCTGCGGAAGGCTCGTCTTGCCGTCAAAGGTCCAGACCGGCGTCTCCGCCGCGGGTTCCGGCTTGAGGCGGTTCGCGCCCGGGCCGGCGACGAGGAGGCGCGGCTCCGGCAGGGGCTCGGCGGGCTTGACCGAGGCGGGACCGGCCGGAGCCGGCACCGCCCTGGGCGCGCCCTTGCCCGATCCCGATTGCGCCGCGGCGTCGCGGATGAGGGCCGGTCCGGCGAGGCCGAGGGTCGCCACTCCGCAGAGCAGGGACCGGCGGGACAGGACGCACGTCTCCGACACGCGGCGGCCATTCGTCGGATCGGGATTCGGCATGTCACCTCGGGCAACGATGGTTTGGACGGGGATGGTTCGGGCAGGCGCTTGTAGACGGCGGGCCGGCGCATCGCCAACCGCGGCCGTGCGGGAGACGATCGGCGCCTTATTTTTTTGCTGCGGTCCCGCGCCCGCATGCTATAGGACCGCGCTCTGGCGGCTTGAGAAAGCGCGCCGGGCGTTGGCGCTTGCGGGCGTGGCGGAACTGGTAGACGCGCTGGATTTAGGTTCCAGTGACGAGAGTCGTGGGGGTTCGAGCCCCTCCGCCCGCACCAGCCTCCGTCGTCGGGAACGGATTGGCTCACAGCGATGGCCGGCCCGCTCTGCCGCTCGGAGTCGGCCTCCGGTCGGGCACGCTCCCTCAACGCCGCCTTCCGGCGTCGTGCCTTCGTGCGGCGGCGCCATCTGAGATTTTTGACCGATCACACGGACGACAGCGGGAAGACGACGATGCAGGTGACCGAGACACTCTCCCAGGGTCTGAAGCGCGAGTTTCAGGTTCTCCTGGCCGCCAATGAGCTCGAGGAGCGCCTGACGACCGAACTGTCCACGCTCAAGGACAAGGCCCAGATCAAGGGCTTCCGCCCCGGCAAGGTGCCCGTCGCCCATCTGCGCAAGCTCTACGGCCGCTCGGTGATGGCCGACGTGCTGCAGAACGCCGTCAACGAGGCCAACCAGAAGATCGTCACCGACAACAACCTCAAGCTCGCCCTCGAGCCGAAGATCGAGTTCCCCGGCGAGGCCTCGATCGTCGACCGCGCGCTGGCCGCCAAGGACGACGTGTCGTTCAACGTCGCCCTCGAGATCCTGCCGAGCTTCGAGCTCGCCGACCTCTCCGACGTCACCCTGACGAAGCAGGTCGCCAAGCCGAGCGACGAGGAGATTGACGAGGCGATCAACCGCATGGCGTCGTCGAACCGCGCCTTCACGCCGAAGGACGAGGGCGCCGAGGCCGCCACCGGCGACCGCGTCACCATCGATTTCGCCGGCAAGATCGACGGCGTCGCCTTCGACGGCGGCACCGGTGAGGGTGTCGACCTGGAGCTCGGCTCCGGCTCGTTCATCCCCGGTTTCGAGGACCAGCTGGTGGGCGCCAAGGTCGGCGAGTCGCGGGTGGTGAAGTCGACCTTCCCCGAGGCCTACGGTGCCGAGCACCTCGCCGGCAAGGATGCCGAGTTCGACGTCACCGTCACGGCGATCCAGGCTCCCGGCGAGACCAAGATCGACGACGAGCTCGCCAAGGGCTTCGGCATGGAATCGCTGGAGAAGCTGAAGGAGGCCGTCGCCGGTGCCCTCGGTGGCGATTTCGAGGCTCAGTCGCGCCGCAAGCTCAAGAAGGAGCTCCTCGACGCCCTCGACGACAAATACGCCTTCGATCTGCCCCCGAGCCTCGTCCATCAGGAATTTGCCGCCGTCTGGGCTCAGGTCGAGCAGGACCTGAAGACCCGCGGCAAGACCTTCGAGGACGAGGGCACCACCGAAGAGAAGGCGACCGCCGAGTACCGCAAGATCGCCGAGCGTCGCGTGCGGCTCGGCTTGGTGCTTGCGCAGGTGGGCGAGACCGCCGATATCAAGGTGAGCGACGACGAGGTGAACCAGGCCCTGATCGCCCGTGTCCGGCAATATCCCGGACAGGAGCAGCAGGTCTGGGACTTCTATCGGAAGAATGCACAGGCCCTGGCCGAGCTTCGCGCACCCCTGTTCGAGGAGAAGGTCGTCGACCATGTCCTCGCCCAGGTGAAGCTCGTCGAGGAGCCCGTCTCGAAGGACGCTTTGTTCGCCGACGAGGATGCCGATGCGGCCAGCGCCGGATCGACGGAATCCGAGGCGGCCGAATCCCAGGCTCCTTCGAACGAAGACCTGCCGGCCGTCGCCAAGGCCGACTGAGCTCGAGGCTCCGACGAGGGCGGCGGGCTCGGATGTAAAGGCGGCGTTCACCGCCGCCATAGTTCGCTGACACGTCCGTGCCGCGCGTGATTCGCGCGGCCGGATCCCTTGAAGCCTGGGGCACGAGAATGATGAGAGATCCGGTCGACTACTATAACAGCGCACTCGTGCCCATGGTGGTGGAGCAGTCGAGCCGCGGCGAGCGTGCGTTCGACATCTATTCCCGCCTCCTGCGCGAGCGCATCATCTTCCTCACCGGTCCGGTGGAGGATTACGGTGCCTCGCTGATCGTCGCTCAGCTGCTTTTCCTCGAAGCGGAAAACCCGAAGAAGGAAATCTCCTTCTACATCAACTCGCCCGGCGGCGTGGTGACCTCGGGCCTGTCGATCTACGACACGATGCAGTTCATCCGGTGCCCTGTGACAACGCTCTGCGTCGGTCAGGCCGCCTCGATGGGATCGCTGCTGCTCACCGCTGGCGAGCCCGGCCACCGCTTCGCGCTCCCGAACGCGCGGATCATGGTCCATCAGCCGTCCGGCGGGTTCCAGGGCCAGGCCACGGACATCCTGATCCATGCCCGCGAGATCGAGGCGCTGAAGAAGCGCCTCAACGAGATCTACGTGAAGCATACCGGCCGCGACTACGACACCATCGTCCAGGCTTTGGAGCGCGATAACTTCATGACCGCTGACGCGGCCAAGGAGTTTGGCCTGATCGACGAAGTCATCCAGAAGCGTCCCGAGCCGGCCGCTGCCTAGCTCCCACCGCGCCGTGGCCGTCCCGCGGCCCCGGCGCGTCCTTTCGAGGCAACCGATTCACGCGGCTTTGCCTTGATCCCGTCGCGGCAGCATGCTTGCATCGCGAGTCTGACCTACCGGCAGAAAGCGCGCAGGTGACTGTTTCTTTAGGCGGGCACCCTTAGATCTGAGAGA
The DNA here is from genome assembly GCF_042679825.1 of Methylobacterium marchantiae. NCBI lineage: Bacteria > Pseudomonadati > Pseudomonadota > Alphaproteobacteria > Hyphomicrobiales > Methylobacteriaceae > Methylobacterium > Methylobacterium marchantiae. The sequence continues at coordinate 45,278 of NZ_JBHTND010000008.1, forward strand.
TGCGCGTGCGCCCCGGGGCTGGCGTCGCACCCGCGAACGGAGACCGACATGAGCAAGACTGGCGGCAACGACTCGAAGAGCACGCTGTACTGCTCGTTTTGCGGCAAGAGCCAGCACGAGGTCCGCAAGCTGATCGCGGGCCCGACGGTGTTCATCTGCGACGAGTGTGTCGAACTGTGCATGGACATCATCCGCGAGGAATCGAAATCCTCCCTGGTGAAGTCGCGTGACGGGGTGCCGACCCCGAAGGAAATCCGCCGCGTCCTGGATGATTACGTCATCGGCCAGGATTTCGCGAAGAAGGTTCTCTCCGTCGCGGTTCACAACCACTACAAGCGCCTCGCCCACGCCTCGAAGCACAACGACGTCGAGCTGGCGAAATCGAACATCATGCTGATCGGGCCGACCGGTTCGGGCAAGACGCTGCTCGCGCAGACGCTGGCGCGCATCCTCGACGTGCCCTTCACCATGGCCGACGCGACGACCCTGACCGAGGCGGGCTATGTCGGCGAGGACGTCGAGAACATCATCCTGAAGCTGCTCCAGGCTTCCGACTACAATGTCGAGCGGGCCCAGCGCGGCATCGTCTACATCGACGAGATCGACAAGATCTCGCGGAAATCCGACAACCCGTCGATCACCCGTGACGTGTCGGGCGAGGGCGTGCAGCAGGCGCTTCTGAAGATCATGGAAGGCACCGTGGCCTCCGTGCCCCCGCAGGGCGGCCGAAAGCACCCGCAGCAGGAGTTCCTGCAGGTCGACACCACCAACATCCTGTTCATCTGCGGCGGTGCCTTCGCGGGCCTCGAGCGGATCATCTCGGCCCGTGGCAAGGGCACCTCGATCGGCTTCGGCGCCACCGTCCAGGCCCCGGACGACCGCCGCACCGGCGAGATCTTCCGCAACGTCGAACCGGAGGATCTGCTGAAGTTCGGCCTGATCCCCGAATTCGTCGGCCGTCTGCCCGTGCTGGCCACGCTGGAGGACCTCGACGAGGTCGCCCTCAAGCGCATCCTGCAGGAGCCGAAGAACGCCCTGGTTAAGCAGTACCAGCGCCTGTTCGAGATGGAGAACGTCGACCTCACCTTCCAAGAGGAGGCGCTGTCCATGGTGGCCCGCAAGGCCATCGAGCGGAAGACCGGCGCCCGCGGCCTGCGCTCGATCCTGGAGACGATCCTGCTTGAGACGATGTACGACCTGCCCGGCCTCGACTCGGTGGAGCAGGTGGTGATCGGTCCCGAAGTGGTGGAGGGCAAGTCACGTCCCCTCTACATCCACGGTGATCGCAACAAGGACGTTCCGGCGAGCGTCAGCGCCTGAGGGCGAAAAGCGGCGGCGATTTTTAGCCGCCGAACGGTCCGGGGAGAATTCTTGAAAAAGCCCTCCCCGGCTTCCATCTGAACTGTTAGCCGGGACGGCCGCACGCTCACCTTCTGAGGTGCGGTGTCCCGCCTCCAGCCTCACAGTTCAGCGATGTCTCCGACCCCGCTCGGCGGTTCGGTCGGCCCGTGGCAGGATGCTTGCTCATTTCGAGGAGCTAGAGCCCGGAGTCCATCAAGAGGAAGTCCGACATGACCCAATCTAAGTCTCGCCAGCCGGTCGTCCCGGGTTCGACGGGCTCCTACGCCGTTCTTCCCCTGCGCGACATCGTCGTCTTCCCTCACATGATAGTGCCGCTCTTCGTCGGCCGCGAGAAGTCGATCCGCGCCCTTGAAGAGGCCGTACGCACGGACCGCCATATCCTTCTCGCTACCCAGATCAACGCGAGCGACGATGATCCGTCGACGGATGCGATCTACAAGATCGGCACCCTCGCCAGCGTCCTGCAGCTGCTGAAGCTCCCCGACGGCACCGTGAAGGTGCTGGTAGAAGGTGCCGGCCGCGCCAAGATCACCCAGTTCAACAAATCGGATTCATTCTACGAGGCCGAGGTCGAGACCCTGACCGACGAACTCGGCGATGCCGTCGAGGCCGAGGCTCTCGCCCGCTCGGTGATCTCCGAGTTCGAGAACTACGTGAAACTCAACAAGAAGATTTCGCCCGAGGTCGTCTCGGCTGTGACGCAGATCGACGAGCCGTCAAAGCTCGCCGATACCGTCGGCTCGCATCTCGCGGTCAAGATCGCCGACAAGCAGGCGATCCTCGAAATCCCCACGGTGGCCGAGCGCCTAGAGCGCGTGCTGTCGTTGATGGAGAGCGAGATCTCCGTGCTGCAGGTGGAGAAGCGCATCCGGACCCGCGTGAAGCGGCAGATGGAGAAGACCCAGCGCGAATACTACCTCAATGAGCAGATGAAGGCGATCCAGAAGGAACTTGGAGATTCCGAGGACGGTAAGGACGAACTCGCCGAGCTCGAGGAAAAGATCGAAAAGACCAAGTTCTCGAAGGAGGCCCGCGAGAAAGCGACGGCCGAGCTCAAGAAGCTGCGTCAGATGTCGCCGATGTCGGCCGAGGCCACGGTCGTTCGCAACTACCTCGACTGGATGCTCGGCATCCCGTGGTCCAAGCGTTCGCGGATCAAGAAGGATCTGCTCGGCGCCCAGACCATGCTCGACCACGACCATTTCGGTCTGGAGAAGGTTAAGGAGCGCATCGTCGAGTACCTTGCCGTGCAGCAGCGCGCCAACAAGCTCACGGGCCCGATCCTCTGCCTCGTCGGCCCTCCCGGCGTCGGCAAAACCTCGCTCGGCAAGTCCATCGCCAAGGCGACGGGTCGCGAGTTCGTGCGCATGTCGCTGGGCGGCGTGCGTGACGAGGCCGAGATCCGCGGCCATCGTCGGACCTATATCGGTTCGATGCCCGGCAAGATCGTGCAGTCGATGCGCAAGGCCAAGACCTCCAACCCGCTCATCCTGCTCGATGAGATCGACAAGATGGGTCAGGATTTCCGCGGTGATCCGTCCGCGGCGCTCCTGGAGGTGCTCGACCCGGAGCAGAACGGTACGTTCAACGATCACTACCTCGAGGTCGATTACGACCTCTCGGACGTGATGTTCGTGACGACGGCGAACACGCTCAACATCCCTGCGCCCCTGATGGACCGCATGGAGGTGATCCGCATCGCCGGCTACACCGAGGAAGAGAAGCTTCAGATCGCGCGCAAGCACCTCATCCCGGGTGCCGTGAAGAAGCACGGCCTGACGGACAAGGAATGGGAGATCGACGATTCGGGGATCCTCATGCTCATCCGCCGTTACACGCGGGAAGCGGGCGTGCGTAATCTCGAGCGCGAGATCTCGAACCTGATCCGCAAGGCGGTGAAGGAGATCCTCATCACCAAGGTGAAGGCTGTCGCCGTCACCGAGGAGAACCTGCCGAACTTCCTCGGCGCGCCGAAATTCCGCTATGGCGAGATCGACGAGGAGGATCAGGTCGGCGTGGTGACGGGTCTTGCCTGGACCGAGGTCGGCGGCGAGTTGCTGACGATCGAAGGCGTCATGATGCCCGGCAAGGGCAAGATGACCGTGACGGGCAACCTGCGCGACGTGATGAAGGAGTCGATCTCGGCGGCGGCGAGCTACGTTCGTTCGCGGGCCATCGATTTCGGCATCGAGCCGCCGCTGTTCGAGCGTCGCGACATCCACGTCCACGTGCCGGAAGGGGCGACCCCGAAGGACGGGCCGTCGGCCGGGATCGGCATGGCCACCGCCATAATCTCGACCCTCACCGGCATCCCGGTGAAGAAGGATGTGGCGATGACCGGAGAGGTCACCCTGAGGGGCCGCGTGCTCCCCATCGGCGGTCTCAAGGAGAAGCTGCTGGCTGCCCTGCGCGGTGGCATCAAGACCGTCCTCATCCCCGAGGAGAACGCCAAGGACATCGCCGAGGTGCCCGACAGCGTCAAGAATGGGATGGAGATCATCCCGGTCTCGCGGATGGACCAGGTGCTGAAGCACGCCCTCGTGCGGGTGCCCGAGCCCATCGAGTGGGAGGAACCCCTCCCCGTCGCTCGCCGGCCGGTGGTCGGCGAGGACGAGCCGACGACCGTGATCGCCCACTGAGGGCGGACGCTTTCCCCCAATGAGAAGGCCCCGGAGCGCTGCTCCGGGGCCTTTTCGTATGAAGGATGTCCCTGCCCTTCGCCGAAGGGTTGCCATCCCGCCGACGCTTGGATTAACGATGCGGCGCGCGTCGGGCGGTTAGCTCAGTTGGTAGAGCGTCTCCTTTACACGGAGAGGGTCGGCGGTTCGAGCCCGTCACCGCCCACCACGATCCCTCCCCTGGCCTCCCTATCTCGGGCCGATCCCGCGAGACGAGCGATGACCGCGCGCGGCTTTCCAACTCCCTGGTTCGTCGTCGAGAAGACCGAGAGCTTCTGCGTCGAGGATAGTGATGGTTCGGCCGTGGCCTGGACCTATTTCTCGGACGATCCCGAAAGCCGGGAGGTCAAGGGTGTCATGACCCGCGAGGAGGCCCTGCGGATCGCCCGGGCCATCGCGATGATCCCCGAGATGCGCACGATCATCCGCAGCATTCAGGAAGGCCTCGCCGACTCCGATACCGCCGAGAGTTGATCGCCGGTTCTCAGCTTCCTGCGAGAACCAGGGCCCAGAAGCGCTTGTAGCGGGTGCCGGGCGCATCGACTCGGGCGACGCCCACGCGCTTGAGCTGGGGCATGAGCATGTTCTTGTTGTGCTCGGGAGAGGCCTTCCAGCGGGCGAGCACCTCGTCGAAGGTGTTGGAGCCGGCACTGAGGTTCTCGGCGGCGAAGGACCGGCCGAAACCGGCCAGGGCCATGCGGGAATTGAAAGTTCCGCCGATCTCGTGGCTGAGCCGACCGGCCTTGGCGTTGGATTCCGCCTGGTAGGACGCGGCGCGGATCAGGCTCGGATCGAGGGTGACTGGCCCGAGCCCATGCGAGGCGCGGTAGCGGGAGATCGCCGCCGCGGCCGCGCTCTCATCGAGGATGACAGCGCTCGTCAGGTTGTCGGCTTCGGGCAGGATCGTTGCCCCCGAGCAACCGGCCAACGCGAGGAACATTCCGGCGAGGGCGGCGGCGCGCAGCCAAGAGACGCGGGCCGAGGACGAGCGAGAGAACAGGAATGAGGACATCGATCGGGATCGGTTCGCTGCAGCGCGGTTCATCCGCCAGGGCATCCCGGTCGCATGGGGCGAAAACGCGGCAGACGCGCACGTAACGGTACTGCCTTGCCGTCCGTGGCCGATCTGCCACGCTCTGGTTGATCGAAGATCCGGTTCCTCAGATCCGCGTGCCGTGATCCCGTGGTGGCGAGCCGCAGCGCCATGCGGTGATGCGATAATCGGGATGGGTGCCGATCCATCGCGCCAGCTGCGGCTGAGCCACGCGGATGCAGCCCTTCGCGTCCTCGACATCCAGGGGAAGCCGCTTCGATTCGCAGGTATCCGGCGCATTCGACATGCAGGCCGTGAAATAGAGGAAGAAGAAGCCCGCCATCGTCCGCAAAGTCCTCGTCGCGAGAAACGTCGGGGATGAGGCTAATGCGCGAACGCCGCTTGTCGAGGGCTCTCGACACGATCACGGCAATCGAAGGGTGACGGATGAGGATTTCGGACGTGGGGTGGCGGCGAGTGGCGCGGGCGACGGGACTCGAACCCGCGACCTCCGGCGTGACAGGCCGGCACTCTAACCAACTGAGCTACGCCCGCATATGGGTAGTCAGGTATCGGGGACGTGGCGCGGGCGACGGGACTCGAACCCGCGACCTCCGGCGTGACAGGCCGGCACTCTAACCAACTGAGCTACGCCCGCACGGCGTCCCGCGCCGTCTCCGGCGGTGTCGGGGGTCTAGTTTCCGCACCCCGACCTGTCAAGCAACAGCGGGCAGCATTTCCGACGAAATCCTGTCCTGGCCGAGTACGGATCGGAATCGACGCCGGCGAGAGGCGAGCCGAGCCCGGACCCGGCATTGAAACCGCGTCTCTTTTCTGTCATACGCCCCCTCGCGTTGAACCGCCCGGCCGATAGGGCTGCCGTGGCGGTTCGTGCTGCTCCATCAGAAGCATCAACCGAGCGCACGCCTTCGACCTGTCACAGGGGCGGAGGGCATGCGCGTTCAGGAGAGCCAAATGCCCAAGCTGAAAACCAAGTCGGGCGCGAAGAAGCGCTTCAAGATCACCGGCACCGGCAAGGTCATGTACGCCCAGGCCGGCAAGCGCCACGGGATGATCAAGCGGACGACGAAGCAGATCCGCAACCTGCGCGGCACCACCACCCTGTTCGAGGGCGATGCTGCCAACGTGAAGAAGTATTTCCTGCCCAACAGCCGGTAATCCTTCGCCGCAGCCGATACTGATTTCGTAATCCAGGAGAGAACCCATGGCCCGCGTCAAGCGCGGCGTGACCAGTCACGCGAAGCACAAGAAAGTCCTCAAGGCCGCCCGTGGTTATTACGGCCGCCGCAAGAACACGATCCGGATCGCCAAGCAGGCGGTCGAGAAGGGCATGCAGTATGCCTACCGCGATCGTAAGAACAAGAAGCGCACGTTCCGCGCCCTCTGGATCCAGCGCCTCAACGCTGCCGTCCGCGAGCACGGCCTGACGTATTCGCGCTTCATCAACGGTCTGGCGAAGTCCGGCATCGAGGTGGACCGTAAGGCCTTGTCGGAACTCGCCATCCACGAGCCGGCGAGCTTCGCCGTCGTGGTCGAGAAGGCCAAGGCCGCTCTTCCGGACCTGGCCAAGGCCGCCTGAGGCGTCTTCAACGCGCCCTCTCACTCGTCGATGCGAAAGGCGCGGGCCGTGAGGTGCCGCGCCTTCGTCTTTTGCAGCGGATCGTCGGCCGGCGCGCTTGCATTGGCGGCGCCAACCCGCAAAAGCCTCGCGGGCGCCTGCGAACGATCCGAAGGCCGCATGCCAACCGGTGGGTTGAACCGATGACCGATCTCGACACCCTCGAAGGCGATCTGCTCGGGCAGGTCGGGAGCGCGTCCGACGAGGCCTCCCTCGACGCCGTGCGCGTCGCGGCCCTCGGCAAGAAGGGCTCGATCTCCGAACTGCTCAAGACCCTCGGTGGCATGACGCCCGAGGAGCGCAAGGAGCGCGGACCGCTGATCAACGGCCTGCGCGATCGTGTGCAGGGCGCCATCGCCACCCGCCGCGAGGCCTTGGCCGAGGCCGCCCTCGAAGCCCGCCTCTCGGCCGAGCGGATCGATATCACTCTGCCGGTGCGCGATGCGCCCGAGTCGCGCGGGCGCATCCATCCGATCAGCCAGGTGATGGACGAGATCACCGCGATCTTCGCCGATATGGGCTTCTCGGTGGCCGAAGGTCCCGACATCGAGACCGACGACTACAACTTCACCGCCCTCAACTTCCCGCCGGGCCATCCGGCGCGGGAGATGCACGACACGTTCTTCCTGGCCCCTGACCACAACGGCCAGCGCAAGGTGCTGCGCACCCATACCTCCCCGGTCCAGATCCGCACCATGCGCTCGCAGGAGCCGCCGATCCGCGTGATCTGCCCCGGCCGGACCTATCGCCACGATTCCGACCAGACCCATACGCCGATGTTCCATCAGGTTGAGGGGCTGGTGATCGACAAGACCGCCACCATCGCCAACCTGAAATGGGTGCTGGAGGAGTTCTGCCGCACCTTCTTCGAGGTCGATGCGGTGAAGATGCGCTTCCGCCCGTCGTTCTTCCCCTTCACCGAACCCTCCGCTGAGGTGGACATCCAGTGTTCGCGCAAAGGCGGCGAGATCCGCTTCGGCGAGGGCACCGACTGGCTCGAAATCCTCGGCTGCGGCATGGTCCATCCGAACGTGCTCAGGAATTGCGGCTACGACCCCGACTTCGTCCAGGGCTTCGCCTTCGGCATGGGGATCGACCGGATCGCCATGCTGAAATACGGCACGCCGGATCTGCGCCCGTTCTTCGAGGCGGATGTGCGCTGGCTGGAGCATTACGGCTTCCGCCCGCTGGACATCCCGAGCCTGGTGGCCGGGCTGACGAGCTAGGATCACGAGTAAAGGATCGCGCATGACCGAGCAGGAGATCCGACAGGTCGCCAACGAGGTGCTGCGGGAAACGCTCGGACCTCACGGGTTCGAGAGTGCCGATGTCCGTCCGGCGCCGGATTTCGACGGCGAGCCCTCGCTCTACGTGACGGCGCATTTCCGGCCGCAGGCAGGGGTGACCAGCGGAGAAGCATCGACCAGGGCGTTGTCGGCCCTGCGGAAGCGGCTCCTCGACAAGGGCGAGGAGCGGTTTCCGTACATTCGCTACGATTATCCCGATGACGAGGTGCTCGGCGATGACCCATCGGATGCGATGCCGGACCGGCACTGATGCCGAGACTCGGAAATCCGCTCGTTTACGATCTGCTCGAAACGTCCCGCGCTCTTGCGGACACGCGCGGTCGGGTGAACCTCCGCAAAGCGGCAATGCGCCGGGCGGTCAGTGGGGCCTACTACTCTGTCTTCCACGCTCTCTGCTTCATCTGCGCGAGCGAGCTGATCGGATGGAACCAAGAAAACGAAGTCCTCGAACCAATTTATCGTCTGCTCGATCATGGAACCGCGAAGAAGCGTCTCTACAGCCGGGATGCCAACCTCATCGGACCATCCGTCACCGATATCGGCAATAACTTCCTGAGTTTGCAGGAGGCCCGAAACGCCGCTGACTATTCTCCGCCTGCTCTGAAGGTTCGCCATGACGAGACGTTGCGCTACATCGAACTTGCGGAACGGACCGTGACGTTGATCGAATCTCTCACGACGCTAGACCGCAAGAAGCTTGCGGTTCTCCTGATCGCCAGAACCCGGCCCCTCTGAGCCGAAGAGACGAACCCATGAAATTCACCCTCTCCTGGCTCAAGGAACACCTCGATACCGAGGCGCCCCTCGATACCGTCTCCGAGACGCTGACGCGTATCGGCCTCGAAGTCGAAGGCATCGAGGACAAGGCGGCGGCGCTGGCACCCTACGTCGTCGCCCACGTGCTCACGGCCGAGCAGCATCCCAATGCCGATCGCCTGCGCGTCTGCACCGTGGATGCCGGCGACGGGCAGCCTTTGCAGGTCGTCTGCGGGGCGCCGAATGCGCGAGCCGGGATGAAATCGGTCTTCGCGCCGCCTGGCACCTACGTGCCGGGCAAGAACATCACGTTGTCGGTGGGCAGCATCCGGGGCGTGGAGAGCCGAGGCATGCTGTGCTCGGGTGCCGAGCTCGGCCTCGGCGATGATCACGACGGCATCCTCGATCTGCCTGCGGATGCGCCGACGGGTCAGCCCTATGCGCTCTATGCCAAGCTCGACGATCCGGTCATCGAGATCAACCTCACGCCGAACCGTCCCGACTGCACTTCGATCCACGGCATCGCCCGTGATCTCGCGGCCGCCGGGGTCGGCACGCTGAAGCGCGAGGCGATGCCGCCGGTGCGCGGCGAGGGCGACGGCCCGCTTCCGGTCGCCCTCGAATTCGAGCCCGCGGACAAGGGGTTGTGCCCCTATTTCGCCCTGCGCCTCGTGCGCGGCGTGAAGAACGGCCCCTCGCCCGAATGGATGCAAGCACGCCTGCGCGCCATCGGCCTGCGCCCGATCAACGCGCTCGTCGACATCACCAACTACCTCACCTTCGACCGCGGGCGTCCGCTCCACGTCTTCGATGCGGCCAAGGTGAAGGGCGCGCTCACCGTGCGCCGCGCCCGCGACGGCGAGAGCCTGAAGGCACTCGACGGCAAGACCTACGCCCTCGATGACGGAATCGTCGTGATCGCCGACGAGAACGGTCCGGAATCCATCGGCGGCATCATCGGCGGCGAAGCGTCGGGCTGCGATGCCGAGACCGTGGACGTGCTCATCGAATCCGCTCTTTGGGACCCGGTGAACATCGCTCAGAGCGGACGGCGCCTCGGAATCATCACCGATGCGCGCTACCGGTTCGAGCGCGGTGTCGATCCCGTCTTCGCCCTGCCGGGGCTCGACCTCGCCACCCGCCTGGTCCTCGACATCTGCGGCGGCACGCCGAGCCCCGCCTCGATCACCGGCGACCTGCCCGAGACCGAGCGGGTCATCGATTTCCCCTGGACCGAGACCCGGCGGCTCGCCGGAATCGAGCTGTCCCGCGCCGAGATGAAGGTGACGCTGGAGACGCTCGGCTTCCATGTGGCCGGGGCGGGAGACCGGGTGAAGGTGCTCACCCCGTCCTGGCGCCCGGATGTAGAAGGCAAGGCCGATCTCGTGGAGGAGATCATCCGCATCGCCGGTCTCGACCGGATCGAACCGAAGCCGCTGTCCCGCAACGACGAGTCCATCGGCAAGGCCGTGCTGACGCCGCTGCAGAAGCGCACCCGCGTGGCCAAGCGTGCCCTCGCCACGCGCGGTCTCGTCGAAGCGGTGACGTGGTCCTTCATTCCGCATGACGATGCCGTGCTGTTCGGCGGCGGCAAGCCGGATCTGGCCCTGGCCAATCCCATCGCCGCCGATCTCTCCGATATGCGCCCCAGCCTCGTGCCGGGATTGCTGCGCGCGGCCCAGCGCAACGCCGATCGCGGCTATGGCGACGTCGCCCTGTTCGAGGTGGGTCAGTGCTTCGAGACCGATCAGCCCGAGGGCCAGTCGATCCGCGCGACGGCCATCCGCCGCGGCACCGCGCGTCACGAGGGCGCTGGCCGGCACTGGGAGGGGGCTGCCGCCCCCGTCGACGCGTTCGAGGCCAAGGCCGATGCCCTGGCGCTGCTCACGGCCCTCGGCGTGCCGACCGGCGGTCTTCAGATCGTGGCGGGCGGTCCGGGCTGGCTGCATCCCGGCCGGTCAGGCACGATGCAGTTCGGCCCGAAGAACCAGATCGGTTATTTCGGTGAGATCCATCCCCGGGTGATGAAGGCGCTCGACCTCAAGGGGACGCTCGTCGCCTTCGAGATCACCCTCGACGCCGTGCCCCTGCCGAAACACCGCCCGACCAAGGTGAAGCCCGCCCTCGCCCTATCCGACTTCCAGCCGATCTCGCGCGACTTCGCCTTCGTCGTAGGGCGCGACGTGGCGGCGGGCGACGTGGTGAAGGCGGCCCAGGCCGCGGAACGCAAGCTCATCGCGGGAATCGACGTCTTCGACATCTACGAAGGTGCCGGCATCCCCGAGGGGGCGAAGTCCGTCGCCATCGCGGTGCGGCTGCAGCCGGTGGAACGCACCCTCACGGATGCGGAGATCGAGGCGGTGACCGGGAAGATCGTCGCCGAGGTCGCCCGCAAGACCGGCGCCACCCTGAGGGGCTGAGACGGCTCGCGCGACCTGCGATCCCGCCTGCCGGACAATGAGAGAGGCCATGACGGAAAGCCCAGGACTGATCGAGGCCCTATCGGCGGCGAAGTATCTGCCGAAGGAAGCGATGCTTCAGGCCGTGGCGAAGCCGTCGGAGATCGCCGAGACCGTCCTCGCCGTCCTGGCTCTCGCCGCCGATGGCGAGGAACTCGACGAAGGCCAGGGCAACCTGCTGTTCTGGGGGCTCCATGTCCTGGGTACAGCCCGCGAGACACGCGTTTTCGCTCCGCTGATGCGCCTGCTCCAGCGTCAGGATGCCGATACGCTGGACGCTCTTCTCGGCGATGCCCTGACCACGACGATGGCCAAGGTGATCGTCAGCGTCTTCGACGGCGATGTCGAGCCGATTCAGGCTCTGCTCCTCGATTCCACGGTCGATGGTTTCGCCCGCAACGAGGTCTTCGCCGCCCTCGCCTACCTGACGCAGACCGGACGGATCGACCGGAACCGGACGCACGACCTCCTCGTCCGGTTCGACGACAAGCGGGCCGCCGTCGAGGGCGATGTCGCCTGGGTCGGCTGGGAGGAGACCATCGCCCTCCTCGGCTTCGCCGATCTCGCCATGCGGAGCACAGTGGCCCGGGCCGATGGCCGGCTGACGGACGAGTTCAGCGACGCCCAGTGGTTTCACACCACCCTGCGGCGGGCCACCGCCAAGCCGGCCGACCTGCAAAGGTTCGATCCGCGCGACTACGGCACCTTTGACGATCCCATCGCGGATCTGAGCTGGACGGCGGAAGGCGCCGGCCTGCCGGTCCGCAACCCGGTGAAGATCGGCAGGAACGATCCCTGCCCCTGCGGCAGCGGCAAGAAGTACAAGAAGTGCTGTCTCAGCGCGGCCTGACGAGAGGCGCCGAGATCCGCGACAGACTCGTCCTCCGACGATACGGTGGACGGACAGCGTCATCCCCGTCGGAGCAGCATCATGTCCCTCGTGATCCCCGTCATCCTCGGTTCCGTCCGCAGCGAGCGCCAGGGCCTGCGCGGTGCGCGCTTCCTAGTGAAGCTCCTGGAAGAGCGCGGTATCGAGGCGCCCCTGGTCGATCCGGCAGAGCTGAAACTCCCGCTCCTCGACAAGATGTACAAGGAATACCCCAAGGGCGAGGCGCCTCCCGTGCTGGAAGAGCTCGCCGCCCTCTATCGCCGGTCGGACGCCTTCGTCGTCGTCTCGGCCGAATATAATCACTCGATCCCGCCGGCCCTGTCGAACACCCTCGACCACTTCCTCGAAGAGTATTTCTGGCGGCCCTCGGCCATCGTCTGCTACTCGGCCGGGCAATATGGCGGGGTGCGGGCGGCGATGCAGCTCAGGGCGATGATGGCCGAGCTCGGCGCCCCGAGCATCGCCTCGCTCCTGCCGATTCCCCGGATCCAAAAGGCGCTCGATGCCGAGGGCGCACCGCAGGAGGAGTGGCTGTCGAAGGCCGCCAAGCGCTTCCTCGATGAACTCGTCTGGCACGCCGAGGCCCTGAAGGCGCAGCGCGCCAAGGGCACTCCGTATTGAGCAAGTCCACGCCGTCTTGAGCAACCGGGTCTCGTGCCGCGAAGTCTCGGCGCGAGACCCTGCGCAGGTCTTGCGCGTTGGTCTCCCAGGTTACCGGAGGCCGAAGCGACGATGACGAATCTTCAGACCCTTCTCGCCGGCCTCGTGAAGGCGGCATTGATCTCCAACGATGCGGAAAGCCTGCGCTGGCGCGAAGAGGCTCGGCGCGCCCACGCGGCTCTGGTGTCCGACGCCGATGCCGCGAGGACCCTGAAGATCGACGGGATCTGGACCCTGGCCGTGCGCGAGGCCGAGTCGCCGGAATTCCAGGCCCGGGAAGGCCGGGTGTCGTTCGGCCTTCCGCCCGCCTGCCCTTTTACCCTCGATGACCTGATCGACCCCGGATTCGACGTCGATCTCGCCGTGGAACGGATCGTCGGATCGGCCTCTACCGGTTGATGACGCTCGAACATCCGCCGAAGAGCGTTGCCGCGGAACGTCGCCGGTCCCATGTTCGTCGTATGGACAGCGCTTCTCCGAAGGCTTTCCGATCTCGCGCCGGCCCCAGGGCATCGGCGCGCCACTCGACCCCGAGCCCAGAGACCTTTGGCCAAACGCATCAATCCCAATCCCGGGCAGAGCGCCCTTCCCTCCCGCGAGCAGATCCTCGCCTTCATCGAGCAGGCAACGGAGAAGGTCGGCAAGCGTGAGATCGCGGCGGCGTTCGACATTAAGGGCGCCGACCGCATCGGCCTGAAGCGGATCCTCAAGGAGATCGAACTGGACGGTGAGATCGAGCGCGGTCGCGGCGGTCTAGCGCAAGCCGGCCGGCTCCCGCCGGTGACGCTCGCCGACATCAAGTCGCGCGATCGCGACGGGGATTTCTTCGCCGTCCCCGTCGAGTGGGACCACGCCAAGGGTCCGCCCCCGAAGATCCTGGTCTCGTCACCCCGCAGCGGCAAGAAGCCGGGCCGCGCCGCTCCGGGCATCGGCGACCGCGCCTTGCTGCGCGTGGAGCCGATCCCAGGCGAGAGCGGGCGGTATTCGGGCCGTGTCATCAAGGTCATCGGTAAGAACAAGGCGGAGGTCATCGGGGTCTATCGCTCCGGTCCGGGTGGCGGGCGCATCGTGCCCGTGGAGAAGCGGGCGCAGGGCCGCGAGATCGCGATTCCGGCGGGCGAGGAAGGCGAGGCGCGGGACGGCGACCTCGTCAGCGTCAGCCTCGTGAGCGAGAGCCGGTTCGGCCTGCCGCGGGGACGCGTGACCGAGCGCCTCGGATCGCTCGGCTCCGAGCGCGCCGTGAGCCTGATCGCGCTGCATCTCCACCACATCCCCCACGTCTTCGCCGCCGACACCCTTGCCGAAGCCGATGCGGTCGAACCGGTCGGCATGACGGGCCGCGAGGATTGGCGGCCTGAGCCGCTGCTGACCATCGACCCGCCCGACGCCAAGGACCATGACGATGCCGTCATGGCGGTTCCGGATCCGGACGAGGCGAATGAAGGCGGCTTCGTCGTCACCGTCGCCATCGCCGATGTCGCCGCCTATGTCCGGCCCGGCTCGGCCCTCGACCGCGAAGCCCTGATGCGCGGCAACTCGGTCTACTTCCCCGACCGGGTCGTGCCGATGCTGCCGGAGCGCATCTCCAACGACCTCTGCTCGCTGAGGGAGAAGCAAGACCGCCCCGCCATCGCCGTGCGCATGGTCATCGGGGCCGACGGGGTGAAGAAGCGCCACAGCTTCCACCGGATCATGATGCACTCGCGCGCCAAGCTGTCCTACGCCCAGGCACAGGCGGCCATCGACGGATTCACCGACGAGACCACGGAAATCCTGCTGGACCCCGTCCTGCGCCCGCTCTGGGCCGCCTACGCCGCAATGACGAAAGCCCGCGAGGAGCGCGGGCCGCTCGCCCTCGACCTGCCGGAGCGGAAGGTGCTGCTGACGCCGGACGGTGCCGTCGACCGGGTCGTGGTGCCGGCCCGTCTCGATGCGCACCGGCTCATCGAGGAGTTCATGATCCAGGCCAATGTCGCGGCCGCCGAGACCCTGGAACAGGCCAAGCAGCCGCTGATCTACCGGGTCCACGACGAGCCGGCCCTCGAGAAGATGCGGGCGCTCGGCGAGGTGCTGGCGTCCATCGGCATCAAGATTCCCAAGGAGGGCGCCCTGCGCCCGGCTCTGTTCAACCGCATCCTGGGCTCGGTGGCCGAGACCGAACACGCGATCTTCATCAACGAGGTCGTGCTGCGCTCGCAGGCCCAGGCCGTCTACGCGGCGCAGAATCTCGGGCATTTCGGGCTCAATCTTCGCCGCTACGCGCATTTCACCTCGCCGATCCGTCGCTACGCCGACCTCATCGTCCACCGCGCCCTGATCTCGGCCTGCCGGCTGGGCTCGGACGGCCTGTCCTCCGACGTGACGGTGGGCGCCCTCGACCAGATCGGGGAGCAGATCTCGGCGGCCGAGCGTCGCGCCATGGCAGCCGAGCGCGAGACCATCGACCGGCTCATCGCCCATCACCTCGCCGACCGGGTCGGTGCCAATTTCACCGGCCAGATCTCGGGCGTTACCCGCGCCGGGCTGTTCATCAAGCTCGACGAGACCGGCGCCGACGGTTTCGTGCCGATCTCCACCATCGGCAACGATTTCTACCATCACGACGAGGCGCGCCACGCTTTGGTGGGATCGAGTAGCGGCGAGACCCATCGTCTCGGCGACCGGGTCGAGGTCAGGCTGGTGGAGGCGGCGGCCGTCGCCGGCGCCCTGCGCTTCGAGCTTCTGTCCGAGGGCCAGACCAGGCCGCAGTCCGGCGGAGCGAAATCCCCGCGCTCGCCGAGCTTCCACAAAGCCGGTCCACCCGGCCGCCCGGCCGGTATCCGCAACTCCGGGTCGCGCCATCGCGGGTCGCGCCGCTAGGGCGGCTCGTGTAGGATCACGCCTCGCCGGAACGTTTCTTCCCGGTCACCGGCCTCATCCCGAGGTGCCGCGTCAGTGACCTCGAAGGAGGGTTACAGCCGGCTCAGCGGTCGCTGGAGAGCTCCTTCGAGGCCCGCTTCGCGGGCACCTCAGGATGAGGCCGGTGGATCGGAGACTCGAAGTGCAGGATAGTCATTCCATGACAGCAAGCGTCGAGACCCTGCCCGGCGAGCGCGTCGGCCTCATCAAATCCATGGCTCGCGGTTTCGTGTGCCGCTGCCCGCATTGCAGCGAGGGCAAGCTCTTCGGCAAATTCCTCAAGGTCCGCCCGGCCTGCGACGAGTGCAGGCTCGAATTCCATCATCACCGCGCCGACGACCTGCCGCCCTACGTCGTGATCTTCATCGTCGGCCACATCGTCGGGTATTTCATCCTCGAACTGGAGACGAACTACGACGTGCCGTTGTGGTTTCAACTCTCGTTCTGGCCGATCGTCACTCTCGGATCGGCCCTCGCCCTGCTGCAGCCGGTGAAGGGCGCGGTGGTCGGATTGCAGTACGCCCTTGGCATGGGGGGCTTTGCCACGCTACCGACGGGCCCAAGCGTGGCAATTGCGCGATCCGAGGAGGTTCAGCTTGGACCAAGCGACAATCCTACTCCCGACCTCGGCCGCGCCTGACGTCGCCAGACCCGACGCGGCCAAGCGCAAGGTCGCCCTGCGGCCTCGCAACGCGGCGACCCTCATCATCATCGACCGCACGGCGCGCCATCCCAAGTTCCTGATGGGCAAGCGCCACGAAAGCCTCGCTTTCATGCCGGGCAAGTTCGTGTTTCCCGGTGGCCGGATCGAGCCCGGCGACCGCCGCATGAGCGTGGCTGGCGCCCTCTCCTCGCGGGCGGAGGACGCCCTGACCAAGCGCGTGCCCCGCGCCTCGCATTCCCTGGGCCGGGCGCTCGCTCTCGCGGCGATCCGCGAGACCCATGAGGAGACCGGTCTCTTCCTCGGCACCACCGATTACGGGCCGCCCGAGACCACGCCGGAGGGAAGCTGGGAGGCGTTCAAGCGCTTCGGGGTGATGCCCGATCTCGAAGCGCTTCACCTCGTGGCGCGGGCGATCACGCCGCCGGGCCGGCCACGCCGGTTCGATACGCGCTTCTTCACCATCGATCGCAAAGCGGTGGCGGCCGAACAGCCGGGCATCGTGACGCCGACATCCGAACTGGTGGAACTCGCCTGGGTGAGCTTCGCCGAGGCGCGGGAACTCGACCTTCCGCGGATCACCCGCATCGTCCTCGACGAGTTGGAGCTGCAGATCGCTGGCGGGTTCGCGCCCTACCTGCCGATACCGTTCTTCCACGAGCGTAACGGCAAGAACATCCGCGACGTTCTGTAGACGCAACCGGAACCGGATCCGCTCACATTCCGTTGAACGAGCGATGATGTAGTTGGAGTACGGCGATGCTGAAGGGTGGTTTGCTATGGTTGATCGGTATCCCGCTGCCGATCATTTTGCTGATTTACTTCTTCACGTCCTGGCTGCACTGAGCGGCACGGAAGTGGACCGATCCGCCTTTGGAATGCGTTGATCGCTACATGCGCAGCTTTGAAAGCCAGAAGCCCTCGTCCCGGCCGGGATGAGGGCTTCTTTTTTGCCGTCGACTGTCCGATGCCGGCGACGCTACTCGGCGGCGTCGAGGTGCGGGCGAACGATCTCGGCGCGCTCGCGCTTGACCAGTTCCGCCGTCAGGAACGCCACTTCCAGGGCCTGCTCCGCATTCAGGCGCGGATCGCAATAGGTGTGGTAGCGATCCTGCAGGTCATCGGCCGTGAGGGCGCGGGCGCCCCCTGTGCATTCGGTGACGTTCTTGCCGGTCATCTCCAGATGGATGCCGCCGGCGATCGTCCGCTCGGCCCGGTGAACGCCGAAGAAGCCTTCGATCTCCGTCATCACCCGCTCGAACGGCCGCGTCTTGTAGCGTCCGGCCGAGATGGTGTTACCGTGCATCGGATCGCAGACCCACACCACCTTGCGGCCCTCGCGCTCCACGGTGCGGACCAACCCGGGCAGATGCTCGCCGACCTTCTCCGCGCCGAAGCGGCAGATCAGGGTGAGGCGGCCGGCCTCGTTCTCCGGGTTGAGCTGATCGATCAGCTTGATCAGCCCTTCCGAGGTCATCGACGGCCCGCATTTCAGCCCGATGGGGTTCTTGATGCCACGCGCGTATTCGATGTGGGCGTGGTCCGCCTGACGGGTGCGGTCTCCGACCCAGAGCATGTGGCCCGAGGTGGCGTACCAGTCGCCGCTGGTGGAATCGACGCGCGTCAGGGCCTCCTCGTAGCCGAGGAGAAGCGCCTCGTGGCTCGTGAAGAAGTCGGTGGTGCGGACCTCCTGGTGCGTCTCCGGATTGATGCCGATGGCCCGCATGAAATCGAGGGCATCGGTCATACGCTCCGCCACGTCCTGATAACGCGAGGATTGCGGGCTGTCCTTGACGAAGCCGAGCATCCAGCGATGCGCGTTCTCAAGGTTGGCGTAGCCGCCGGTGGCGAAGGCGCGCAGCAGGTTGAGCGTCGCCGCCGACTGCCGGTAGGCTTCGAGTTGCCGACGCGGATCGGGGATCCGTGCCTCTTCCGTGAAGGTGATCCCGTTGACGATGTCGCCGCGGTAGCTCGGCAGGCTCACGCCGTCCATCGTCTCGGTCGGCGAGGAGCGGGGCTTGGCGAACTGGCCGGCGATGCGCCCGACCTTCACCACCGGCGAACCGCCGGCGAAGGTGAGCACCAGCGCCATCTGAAGGAAGACGCGGAAGAAATCGCGGATGTTGTCGGCCGAATGTTCGTCGAAGCTCTCGGCGCAATCGCCGCCCTGGAGCAGGAACGCCTCGCCGGTGGAGACGCGGGCAAGCGCGGATTTCAGCTTGCGCGCCTCACCTGCAAAAACGAGGGGGGGAAAACTCGCGAGCTGGCCCTCGACCGCCTGCAGGGCAGCCGCATCCGGATAGGCCGGCACCTGCTGGATCGGCAGGTTCCGCCACGTCTTCGGTGTCCAACGCTCGCCCATGATGCTCTCCCGTCCACCTCTCGGCCGGCTTCGCTGAAGGGGAATCCTTCGTGAAGAGCGCGGCTTATAGAGCGGTTCTCAAAGAGAAGCGAGCTATACGCTTCGACATGGTTGTCGAGGCGCATGGCGGTCGATCCCGATGCATCTAGGACCAATGTTGGAAGAGGCATCGAAGGTCTTCGTCTCGAGGCGTAGCGGCGTTTCCAGTCCGCGAAGTTCGACCGACAAGATATCGATGGAACCCGACGACCGCTATTCCCCCTCGCCATCCTCCACGGCGATGCCGTGTTCCGACAGGATCCAGAAGATCGCTTCGAGATCTTCCGCCGTCACGTCCCGCGGAGGCAGCGCCTCTTCCAAGTCCTCGTAGGTCAGGCGTTTGGCGTGCTGCGCTTCCGCCTTGGCGATCAGGCGATCCACCGTATCGCGCATGTCCTCAGACAGGGCATCGTGACTCGGCAGCCGGCGATCGGCCTCCGGGAACAGGGCCTGCGCCAGCATGCGGTCGATGATCTCCTGGCGCCGGTCGTGCGCCTCGTCGTTCTTTGCCATTCCCGTGTTATGGGGCGCGACAGCCGCCCGAAACAAGGGAAAGCGGACCCCTTCCGGTCTCGATGAGCCCGGAAAGCCCGTTGCGCTCACCCGTGGATGGGCGCGGCCGAGCGCAATATTCTCACCGGGATCGCCTTGGCCGCCGGCGTCTTCGACTGCTCGTCGTGGTGCCAGAGCGGGATCAGTGGATTGAGTTCGGGATAATAGCCCGCGCAGTTTCCCAGCGGGATGTCGTAGACGACGATGCGCAACCCCTTCACCGAACGCAGTTCGTCTTTCGCCTCCGTCACCACGTCGACGGTCTCACCATCCGAGAAGCCGAGGCGGGCCATGTCTTCGACATTCATGAACAGGATCGAGCGCGTCCCCTTCACGCCGCGGAAACGGTCGTCATAGCCGTAGACCGTGGTGTTGAACTGGTCGTTGGAGCGCAGGGTGATCAGGTCGAGGGATTCGGCGCTGCGCGCCGGCATGTCGGGATCGGCGTCCAGGCCTTCCGGCACCACGAAATTCGCCTTGCCGCTTTCCGTCTCCCAGCGGCGCTCGCGGGCGGCCAGGGGCTTGTGCACGCCGCCCGGCTCGAACAGTCGACCGTTGAGGTCCTTGAACACCGCGGGATAGGTCGCCTCGATGGCGTCGCGGATGGTGCCATAATCGGCGACCCACGCGTCCCAGGAGATGGCGGGATTGGGGTGAAGCGTCGCCTTGGCGAGTTCGGCGACGATCCAGGGCTCGGAGCGGACCCCGTCGCTCACCGGATTCGTCTTGCCGCGCGAGCCGTGGAAACAGGAGGTGGAGCTTTCCATGGAGACAGCCTGGGGGCCGCTCGCCTGGTTGTCGATCTCGATCCGGCCGAGGCATGGCAGGATGTAGGCCTGCCCTCCGTTGATCAGGTGGGAGCGGTTGAGCTTTGTCGAGACCTGAACGGTGAGACGCAGCGAACGCCACGCCTCCTCCATTCGCACCGTGTCGGGAATGGCGCGAACGAAGTTGCCGCCGAGACCCACGAAGGCCTTCACGTCGCCGGACAGGATGCCTTCGCAAGCCTCCACCGTGTTGAGACCCTTTTCTCGCGGCGGCTCGAAACCGTACTGCTCCTTCAGGACGTCGAGGGGGGCGAGTTCCGGCTTCTCGGTGATGCCGACCGTGCGCTGCCCCTGGACGTTGGAATGGCCGCGCACGGGGCAGAGGCCCGCACCCTTTCGCCCGACATTGCCGCGCAGGAGCATCAGATTGACGAGCATCTGCACGGCCTCCGTGCCCTTGCGGTGCTGGGTCAGGCCCATGCCATAGATGCCGATGACGGCGCGCGCTCGGGCATAGACCGTCGCGGCCGCCTCGATGGCCGATCGCGTCAGACCGGACGCGGCTTCGAGGGCAGCCCAGTCCTGCGCCTCGCAATAGGCGACGAAGGCCTCGAAGCCGTGCGTGTGTTCCTCGATGAAGCTGACGTCGAGGATGCGCGGGCGGCCGACCTGCTGGGCCTCGCGGTCGGCGGCGATGAGAGCCTTGCACATCCCGGTGATCGCCGCGATGTCACCGCCGGCCTTCACCTGATGATATTGCGTCGAGATCTCGGTGGCGTGGCGCGTCGCCATCTCCACCACCGATTGCGGGTTGGTGAAGCGCTCGAGCCCCCGCTCGCGCAGGGGGTTGAAGGTGATGATCGGGACGCGGCGTCGTCTCGCGTCCTGAAGCTGGTGCAGCATGCGCGGCGAATTGGAGCCGACATTCTGGCCGAAGAACATCAGGAGATCGGACGCTTCGAAATCGTCCAGCACCACGGTCCCTACCGGGACACCGATGGACGCCTTCAGGCCGACCGAGGTCGGCTCGTGGCACATGTTGGATGAGTCGGGCAGGTTGTTGTTGCCGTACATCCGGGCGAACAGCCCGTACATGTAGGACGTCTCCAGGGAGGCGCGGCCCGACGCGTAGAAGACCACCGATTTCGGTTCGAGGGCGCGCAATTCCCGCCCGATGGCGGCTGTCGCCTCTTCCCACGAGACCGGCACGTAGCGGTCGCTCGTCGCGTCGTAGCGCAGGGGATGGGTGAGGCGGCCCTGCTCTTCCAGGGCGTAGTCGGTCCAGCCGAGCAGTTCGGTGACCGTGTGCTCGGCGAAGAAGTCTGGGCCGCAGCGCTTGGCGGTCTGCTCCCAGGCCGTGGCCTTCGCCCCGTTCTCGCAATATTCGAAGGTCAGCGCCTTGGCGGGCTTCGCCCAGGCGCAGGACACGCACATGAAGCCGTCGGGCTTGTTCTGCTTCATCAGCAGGGCGGCACCCGAAACGGGGATTTCCTCCCGGAGCAGGATTTCGGTGAGCGACTGTGCCGATCCCCATCCCCCGGCCGGACCGTCGTAAGGCTCGATCTTGGGATGGGCCATCTTGTCGGTCATTCGGAATCTCGCGCGCTGGGCCTGCGTGAGATCCAACGGGACCGGCGAGTCCCTGTTCCGGAGTGCGTCTCTAACCCACGCCCTCCGGCCGCTTGGTCACCGCCGGCACCCGCATGGTGACGAGTTCCTCGCCGACGGTCGGGTGCACCGCGATGGTCCGGTCGAAATCCGCCTTCGTCGCCCCCATCGTCACGGCGATGGCCACCGCCTGGATGATCTCGCCGGCATCGTAGCCGATCACGTGGACGCCGAGCACCTTGTCGCTGGCGCAATCCACGATGAGCTTCATCAGGACCCGCTCGTCGCTCCCCGACAGCGTCGCCTTCATCGGGCGAAAGCTCGACTTGTAGACGTCGATGTCGCCGTAGCGCTCGCGCGCCTGATCCTCGGTGAGGCCGACCGTGCCGATCTCTGGCGTGGAGAACACCGCCGTCGCGATGAGGTCGTGGTTCACCGCCCAGGGTTTGCCACCGAACACGGTGTCGGCGAAGGCGTGGCCCTCGCGGATGGCGATCGGCGTCAGGGCGGCGCGGTTGGTGACGTCGCCCACCGCATAGATCGACGGGATACGGGTCTGGGAGAAGGCATCGACGGGGATCGCACCGCCTTTGTCGGTCTCGATGCCGACCGCGTCGAGGCCGAGGCCGGCCACGTTCGGCACGCGGCCGGTGGCGACGAGGACGTGATCCACTTCGAGGATCGTCCCGTCGTCGAGGGTCGCGGCGATTCCGGTATCGCGCCGCTCCAGGCGCTCGAGGGTACGGCCGAGGCGCAGGTCCATGCGCTTGTCATAGGCGTGACCGAGCGCCTCGCGAATCTCCTGGTCGAACCCGCGCAGCAGGTACTCGCCCCGGTGCAACAGCGTCGTGCGGGAGCCCAGGCTCGCGAAGATGCCGGCGAACTCGACGGCGATGTAGCCGCCTCCGACGACGAGGATGCGCTCCGGCAGGCTCTCCAATTCGAACACCTCGTTGGAGGTGATGCCGAGATCGCCGCCCGGAATTACGGGCACCTTCACCGGATGCGCCCCGACCGCGACGAGGATGGTCTTCGCCCGCACGCGCTCGCCGGAGCGGACGAGGCGTACCGTATGGGTATCCTCGATCACCGCCCTGTCCGCGATCAGCGTGACGCCGGCCCGTTCGAGATTGGTGTCGTAGATGCCTTCGAGCCGGGCGACCTCCGCATCGCGGCGCGCCTTCATCACGCTCCACTCGAAACGCGGCTTCCTCACCGACCAGCCGAACCCGGCCGCATCCTCGAATTCGTCCGCGAAGCGTCCCGCATAGACCATCAGCTTCTTCGGGACGCAGCCTCGGATCACGCAGGTGCCGCCGATCCGGTATTCTTCGGCGAGGCTGACCTTGGCGCCGTAGCCGGCGGCGATGCGCGCCGCGCGCACGCCCCCCGAGCCACCACCGATGACGAACAGATCGACATCGAAATCCTCGGACATGGCGGGCTCCTCGCAGCGGGCGGTGTACGATCCTGGTGGACGACACGGCCGGTACCGCCCGCTCTATCGCGGGACGAGGGTATCCGTCACCGCCGCATGGCGAGAATCCGTCGTCGCAGGTTTTCCTCTCCCTTCGGGATGGTGGCCGGGTCCGCGCGCGGACGGGACCCGGCGGAGGCTCAGGCTGGTATGCGGGGTCGTCGACGGCGTCCATTCACACAGTGGTGACGGACGGCGCGATCATGCATGTCTGTTGCAAGCGGAAGCATAAAGCGATGAAGCGGATCGAACATTCATAGGATAAGAAAGTCGCCTCAAAAACAAAGCTACGCTTGGTGATCGTGGTTCCGGAGTCATTTACGGAACGCTTTGCCTACCCTCGCGATTGGATAGGTCCGATCGACGGAGATGATCATGCAACGACAGCTAGCTACACTCGCCTTTGTGGCGTTTCTAGGCTCGAGCGCAGCCTATGCGCAGACCACCGTGACCGGCAAGCCCGCACCCGATGCGGAGACGAGCGCCAAGTCCGGCGGTCAGGAATCCCTGACGCGGCCCAATACCGACAAGCCCGACGCGAACAACCCGGCGACGACCCACACGGCGACCTCGGCCAACCTCGAGGAAGGCGCCAACAGCTTCACCGAAGGCCAGACCCGGAGCCGGCTCGAACAGGCGGGCTACAAGGACGTGAAGGATCTCAAGAAGGACGACAAGGGCATCTGGCGCGGCGCCGCCTCATTGAACGGCAAGCCGGTCACCGTCGGCGTCGACTTCAAGGGCAACGTGGCCGCGAAGTAGCCGCGACCTCGACCTCCCGACCCCGTCGACAGCATGTGAGGAACGACCCCATGGCACAGCAAACCATCACCGCCCTCTACGATTCCTACGACGATGCCAGCAAGGCCGTCGCCAAGCTCGAATCGTTGGGCGTCAGTCATAGCGACATCAGCATCGTCAGCAGCAACGAGAACGACCGGCATTCCGGGCGCCTCGCGAGCACGGACGCAACACGGACCGAGACCGCCGAGACGGCGTCCACCGGTGCGGGAACCGGCGCCGGAGTCGGAACGCTGCTCGGCGGCGCGGCCGGCCTTCTGACCGGCCTCGGCCTGCTCGCGATTCCCGGCGTTGGCCCGGTCGTCGCGGCCGGCTGGCTCGTGACCACCCTCACCGGCGCCGGTATCGGAGCCGCGGCGGGCGGATTGGTGGGCGGCCTCACCGGCGCCGGTCTGAGCGAGGCCGACGCCCATACCTACAGCGAGGGCGTGCGACGTGGCGGGACCCTCGTTACCGTCAGGGCCGACGATGCTCGATCGTCCCAGGTCATGGACATCCTCGAAGAGCATGGTTCGGTCAACGTCACCGAGCGTGCCGAAGGCTGGAAGGCCGATGGCTGGACGGCGCCGAGCGCCGTTCCGTCGGATGCCACGACGCCGGCAAGTGGACGTCCGGGCGTCCGCTCCTATCCCACGGCCTCGCTCTAACATCGCGAATGCCGTCGTAGAACGAAAAAAGCCGCCCGAAAGGGCGGCTTTTTTACGCGTCGACGAGGAATGAGACCGTTACTTGATCTTGGTTTCCTTGAAGTCGACATGCTTGCGCACGACGGGGTCGTACTTCTTCATGGAGAGCTTCTCGGTCTGCGTCCGGGAGTTCTTCTTCGTGACGTAGAAGTAGCCGGTATCGGCGGTCGAGATCAGCTTGACTTTAACGGTGACGGCCTTGGCCATGGCGCGGTGCTCCTGAGATTGCGGCATTCCGCATGAGCGAAACGCAAAATGGCCGGCACGGACCGGCTGAATTCCGCGCGGTCATTGCCCCATCGAGTCCGCTTCGTCAAGGCCGTGCGGGGGTGCGAAGCCGCCAGAGGACCAGTCCGACATAGGCGACGAAGAGCCCGCACAGGGCGTGGGCGAATCCTTGGGGAGGCGCCAGATCCATGGAGCCGCCGATGAGCGGCGGCCCGATCATCAGGCCGACATTGTAGAGGACGAGGAAGGCGGCGTTTGCGCCCGCGAGTTCGCCCCCGCGGACGCTGGCGCCGAGATGGGCCAGCCCGACCGTGTACAGCGTGCCGGCGAGCCCTCCCCAGACCAGCAGCAGGATCGCCAGCCAGACGAGGGAGCTCGATGCGGCGGGGATCAGCGCCGCGCCGATGGCGCCACCCAGGGCGGCGGCGAGGAGGACGCGGCGCCGGTCGAACCGGTCGGCCAGCAATCCGAAGGGGATCTGGAACAGGACGTTGCCGAGGGCGAGCATGCTGACGAGGCCGGCCGAGCTCTCCGCATCGAGCCCGATGCGCAGGCCGTAGAGCGGCAGGATGGCAAAGCCGCCGGTCTCGACCGCACCGTAGACGAGGGCCGCGAAGAGTGCCGCCGGTGCCAGCCGGACATAGTCGAGGAAGCCGCGGCTGCCGGCGCCCTCGATCTCGGGCGAGAGGCCGCGCGCCAGGGCGATCGGCACGGTCCCGAGCAGGAACAGGACGGCGCCGGCGCAATACGGCGCATAGCCCTGGGTGCCGAGGAGCACGAGGAGCGTCGGTCCCACGGCGAAGCCGATGGCCAGCACGGTGGCGTAGATGCCCATGACGAGGCCGCGCCGCGCCGGCGGCGCCACCTCGTTGATCCAGAATTCCGACAGGACGAACAGCACGCCGAGGGTCGCAGAGAAGACGAACCGCAGGGGAAACCACCAGCGGATGTCGTGGAACAGCTTGAAGCCGATCAGGGACGCCGCGCCGATACAGATCGCCAGGATGAGCAGGCGAACGACGCCGATCCGGGCGGCGAGCCGCGGCACGAACGGCACGGTGACGATGCTGGCGAACCCCGCCACCGCCGTGTTGATTCCGATGAGCGTGCTCGACACGCCCATGCGCTCCATCTCCAGGGAGAGGAGCGGAATCGACAGGCTGAGGCCGATGCCGACCACCGCGACGCAGGTGATCGCGGCACTCATCGCCGCGATCCGGGTCCGGTCGAGGGTCTCGGATGCGTGATGGTCCAACATGAAAGGGAGACGTTCCGTGGAATGCGCACGGGGCGCAGGGGAACGGGTGTCTCTACCCGATCACGTCCCTCGGACGGAACCTGCGGGACGGCGTGGCAGACTTGCGTCGCGATAGAATTCCCTCGGCATCGGCCCCATTGGGCGATCCTACCGAGCCGCGGATTTTAGCGGCTTGCCGTCCTGCTTGGCAGGCTGACGTTCCATCGTCTGCCCGTCGCGCAGGTCGGCGGGCGGACTCAATACGATCTGCTCACCCCCGTCCAAGCCCTGGTCGATCTCGATCGTGGTGCCGAGGTCGCGCTTGATATGGATGCCGCGCCATTCCACCGTGCCGTCGTCGCGCGAGATTGCCACCTGGGTGCCGCGCTGGTTGAAGACCAGACCTTCGGCCGGGATCACCACGTTCTGGCCCGTCCGAGGCACTTTGAGCGTCACGTAGACGTAGAGGCCCGGCCGGAGAATGCCGTCTCGATTGGGAACGTCGACCTGCGTGGTGAGCGTCCGCGACGAGGTGAGCAGCGCGACGGAGCTTCGTTCGACCTCGCCGGAGAAGGTCCGGTCCGGCATCTGCGGAACCTTGATCGAGGCCGCGACGCCGGGGGCTACGCCCACCGCGAGGTTCTGCGGCACGTTCACCACCACGCGCAGGATGTCGTCGCGGTCCATCGAGAGCAGGGCCGTGCCGGTCCCGTCGGCATGGACGAGGTCGCCGATATCGACGCTGCGGTTCGTGATGACGCCGTCGAAGGGCGCGGTGACGTCCTTGAAGCCGGTCAGAGCCTTCAGCCGGTCCACCGTGGCACGCTGCGCCTTGATGTTGGCTTCGGCGACCTTCACGCCCGCCTCGGCCGAGGCCAGCGTCGCGCCCTGGCTCAGGACGCTCGCCTGCGAGTTGTCGGCGTTCTGCTTCGAGGCCCAGCCCTGCACGGCCAGGGTCGAGGTGCGGTTGTTGGTGACATTGGCGAGATTCACGTTGGCCTTGGCCTGATCGACCATGGCCCTGGCCTGAAGCAACTGGGCCTCGAGCTGCCCCACCTGCGCCTCGGCCTGCGCCAGCTGCTGGTCGAGGTCGGGGGCGGCGATGCGCAGGAGGATGTCGCCCTGCTTCACGCGGCTGCCGATATCGACCCGGCGCTCGGCGATGTAGCCGGTGGCGCGTGCGAAGAGCGCGGCCCTGGCGAAGGCATCGGTCTGGCCCGGCAGGGTCACTTCGACGGGCTGACTGGCCCGCTCGACGGACACCGTCCGAAGCTTGGGTACGAACTCCCTGGTCTTGCGCTGGGTCTCTTCGGCGGCGGCGCGCTGCTGCCAATGGCCGTAGCCGCCCCAGCCGAGCAGGCCGAGGGCGACGAGGCCGACGAGGAGAAACGGCCCCTTTCCGGGCGGCGGCGGCACCTCGGCCGGCTCGCGGGCGGATCCATGCGGCGTCAACGCGTCCGGTTCCCTGTCATGCGGCTGATCCGGCGCATCGCCGAGACGATCCTTGCTCATGCGTAATCCTGCAGCGGCTTGACCTCGCCCCGTCGCAGGAGGGTGTAGAGGAAGGGGACGAAGAGCAGCGTCGAGGGCGTACCGATGGCGATGCCGCCCATCACCGCGCGGGCCAAAGCGGCATTCTGCTCTCCGCCCTCCCCCGTGCCGAGGGCCATCGGGATCAATCCGAGAAACATCGCGCCCGCCGTCATCAGAACCGGCCGCAGTCGCGTCTCACCGGCGAGGAGGGCCGCCTCGGTGGCGCTGCAGCCGGTCGCTTCCCGGTGCTCCTTGGCGAAGGTGACGAGAAGGATTGAGTTGGCGCTGGCGATACCCACCGACATGATCGCCCCGAAGAGTGACGGAATCGAGAAGGTCGTGCCGGTGATGAACAGGCTCGCCACGATCCCGCAGAAGGCCAGAGGCAGAGCGGCCAGCACCACGAACGGGTCGCCCCAGCTCTGGAAGTTCACCGCCATGAGCAGGTAGACCGCCACCAGCGCGATCGAGAGCCCGACGCCCATCCGGAAGAAAGCCGATTGCATGTTCTCGATCTGCCCGCGCACGGTGATCTTGTCCGGTGCCGGCAGGGCTTTCTGCTCGTCCTCGACGATCCTGCGGATGTCCTTGGCCACCGAGCCGAGATCGGAATCCTGCACCGCCGCGTAGATGTTGAAGGTCGGCTGGGTGTTGACGTGGTTGATCACCGTCTGCGAGCCCTCGCGGCGCATGGTCGAGACGCTGGAGAGAAGCGTGAGCACGCCCGGCGCATCGGAATTGCCATTGACGAGGAGCGGCGTGTTCTGGAGCGCGGTGAGACTGTCGTTGCGGTATTCCGGCGTCTGCACCCAGAGCTGGTAGGGGATGCCGGTCTTCGGATCGGTCCAGAAGTTCGGCGTGACCTGGAAGGAGCCCGAGAGCGAGACGTTGAGCCCCTGCGCGATCTGCTGCTCGGTGAGGCCGAGTTCGGAGGCGAGGCGCCGGTCCACGTCGACGAAGAATTGCGGCGTGCCGACGATCTGGTGGAGATGGACGTCCACCGCCCCGCGCGTCTCCTTGAGGCGGCGGACGATGTTCTGCGCGACGGCGAGGTCCTTGGCGGTGTTGCGGCCCGAGACCTGGATGTCGATCTGCGCCAGCGTGCCGAAATTGAGGATCTGCGTGATGATGTCGGAGGGCTGGAAATAGACGATCAGGTCAGGGAAGCGTTCGCGCAGCACCTCGCGCAGGCGCTTGGTGTAGCCGGCCACCGAGCCGTGGCCCTCCTTCAGGTTGATCAGCATCTGCCCGTCGTTATTGGCGACGAAGGAGCCGTCCGAGAAGGCGAAATTGTAGTTGTTGGCGGGCAGGCCGATATTGTCGAGGACCTGATCGATCTCGCCCTCCGGGATGACCTCGCGGACGACCGACTGGACTTGGGCGAAGGTCTGCTCGGCGGTCTCGATGCGCATGCCCGGCCGGGTGCGCAGGTGCAGCGTCATCTGGCTCGATTCGACCTGCGGGAAGTAATCCTGCCCGACGAAGCCGAACAGCACGGCCGTACCGGCGAAGATCGCCGCAACGCTGGCGAGGGTGACGACACGGCGGCGCAGGACCACGTGCAGCAGGCCGAGATAGCTGCGATGGAAGCGGGCGAAGCGCGCCTCGAACCCGTGCCGGAACCGGCCGGCGAGGCGGAAGACCGGCCCGAACAACCAGCCGAGCGCGCGGGCGATGCGGCCGCGTCTCGGCTCCTCGCCACCTTTTCCGTGATGCTGCTCGTATTCGCGCGCCACCAGCACGTCGATCAGGACGGGAACCAGGGTGCGCGACAGGACGTAGGAGGTCAGCATCGCGAACACGACCGCCAAGGCCTGCGGGGTGAACAGGTATTTCGGCGTGTCGGTGAGGGCGAAGACCGAGACGAAGGCGGCGCAGATCGAGAGCGTCGAGATCAGCGCCGGCTTGGCGATGCCGGCCGCTCCCTCGACGACGGATTTGCGGAACGGCTCGCCCTCCTCGAACAGGCGGTAGGTGTTCTCGATCGCCACCGTGGCGTCGTCGACGAGGATGCCTACCGCCAGGGCGAGCCCGCCGAGGGTCATGACGTTGATGGTCTCGCCCAAAGCCGTGAGGATCGAGAGCGAGGTCAGGATCGACAGCGGGATCGACACCAGCACCACGATGGTGGACCGCCATGAGCCGAGGAACAGCAGGATCGTTAGCCCGGTCAACGCGGCGGCGATGACCGCTTCGTGGATCACTCCCTCGATGGCGGCGGAGACGAAGACCGACTGGTCGAACAATTCGCGCAGCGCCATGCCTTCGGGGGCGGCGGCGCGGATGTCCGGGAGCGCCTTCTTCACGTTGTTGACGACATCGAGGGTCGAGGCGGTGCCGTTCTTGAAGATGCGCATCAGCACGGAATTAAGACCGTCGGCTCGTACGATGTTCACCTGCGGCGGGCCGCCGTCGCGGACATTGGCGACGTCGCGCACCAGCACCGGCTGCCCGCCCACCACCTTGATCGGGACCTGATTCAGCGTCTCAATGGCGTCGGGCGTGGCGTTGAGCTGGATCGGGTATTGCTGCTCGCCGATCTTGGCGAGGCCCGAGGGCACGGTGAGGTTCTGCGCCGTCATGGCGTTGGTGACGTCGAGGGCCGTCAGGCCCAGCGCGCGCAGGGCCTGAACGTCGAGATCGACCATGATCTGGCGCGGCGTACCGCCGAAGGGGGACGGCAGGGTCGAGCCGGGCACCTGCGTCAGGCGCTGGCGGATGCGGTACTGGGCGTAATCGTAGACCTTGGTCAGACTCTCGCTGGTGGAGGAGAGCGAGAGCTGGATCACCGGTACCGACGAGGCCGAGAAGCGCAGGACGATGGGCGGTTGCACCCCGGGCGGCATGGTCGAGCGGATCGAATTCATCGCCGAGACGGTCTGGGCGATGGCGAGATCGATGCTCACCGACTGGTCGAAATAGACTTTCTGGATCGCCGTTCCCTGGAGGGTCGTCGATTCCATCCGGGCGATGTTGTTGACGTTGTTGGAGAGTGAGAACTCGGCATAGGTCGTGATGCGACGCTCCATCTCGGAGGTCGAAAGGCCGGTATAGGTCCACACCACCACGACGACCGGGATGTCCACCGTCGGCAGCACGTCCTTCGGGGCGACGATGACGGAAGCCGTACCGCCGAGCATCATCAGCACGGCGAGGACGTAGATCGTGATGCGAAACTTCAGAGCATACTGGACGAGGCCCATGCGGTTTCCGCGCATTGGTGTTCGGACTGGTGTACCACGTTCGTCGCATGGCACGAGGTGATCTGTAGCCGTGACGCCGCGACGCAATCGGCGCGCCGCGCGGGTATTTTTGTTTCCCGATGTAACCAGGACGTCATGCCGCCCGACGTGGCGTGCCTATGTCTTCGTGGCCTTGCCGGGGACGTTGCGGCAGATGCCCCTGAGCGTCGTCCAGTCCGCGTCATCGAGGATGCGCCGCCCGATCGTGTCGGTACCCGCCATCGCGCGGATACGGTTCGCGCGTTCGGCGGTGAAGGGATGGCTGCGGAGCAGGCTCGCGAACGCGCCATGCTCGTCGTCCTTGGCGATGCGTTCGAGGATCGTCGCCAGCGCCGTCGCATCGCCGCCCGACCGGCGCATGATCTCCACCGAATAGGAATCCGCCGCGTTCTCCGCCTCGCGCGAATACCCGGCGGAAATGGCGGCCTGGCCGACGGCGATGATGATGGTCGAGCCGGTCAGATCGCCGAGGACGAGGCTGAGGAGAAACGAACTGCCGCTCGCGGCCAACAGGGCACGCATGGGGTCGTGCGCGGCGACATGGCCGAATTCATGGGCCATCACCCCGGCGAACTCGTCAGGAGTCGCGGATTTCTCGATGAGATCGGACAGGACGACGACCCGTCCTCCGGGAAGGGTCAGCGCATTGGCAATTGCGTGCCTGCGCACGCCGATCGAAAGATCGACCGGCAGGCTGGCATTCGCGGTCATCCGGTCGATGAGCCTGTCGAGGATGGCGCGGGCCGGCGCATCGTCACAGGCCGGCGGGTCGCCGAGTATCCGGCCGATCTGGCCGTCCACCGCGCCGCCGAGCCGTGACTCGATCGATGCGGGTATCAGGGGCGCCAGGCGGACGGCGATGGCCGGGACACCGTAGATGGCGAGGAGGAGCACCGAGATTCCGGCCGCGACCGACCACAGGACGAGGCGCAGTCGGCCTCCCGAGCCGGCGGGATCGGTCCGATGGAGATCCGGGCAGCGGGCCTCGAGGGCGGCGGCCAGACCCTCGTCGGTGAACTCGACCCGGGCCGCGCTGCCTGCCGGACCGACCCGCATGAGCGGGCGCACCGTGTCGCCGGCAACGAGATCGGAGAGGGTCCAGGCGAGATGCAGGTCACGGCCCGCGATCTCCAACCGGTCTTCGAGGGTGAGGATCACCGGATGGGGCCTGGCGCTCAGGCCGTCGAAATAGGTGCCTTCGATGGGTGGAGACGCCACTAGAACCCGACCTCGAGCGCGCCGCCGACATCGAGGGCATCGGCGAGACCCTCGTTGAGGCCGCTGCCGACGCGCCGGCTCGAAGCCAGCACCGCATCGAGGCCGCCGGCATTCTCGATGGTGGTCGTCGTGGCGACCGCCGCCCAGAGTCGCGCGGTGATCACGCGGACATAGAGCACCGCGAAGAACAGGGCCCCTCCGAGATAGCCGACGATCATGCCGAGGACGATCGCCCAATGGGCGCCGCTCTGTGTGCCGCCGGCATGGAGGAGCAGGGCACCGCCGCCGATGACGAGGCCGAGGAGCAGGACGAAGCCGATGATCGACAGGAGGTAGACGATGTAGGGCCAGTAGAACTGGCGCGCCTTGAGCGTGGAGGACAGCCGCACCGGGCCGAGGCTCGCGGCATTCACGAAGATCCGCGTCTCGCGTGCCCGGTAGAAGGGGATGAGCAGCAGGCCCAGCGGCAGGGTGAAGCCGAGCGTACCCATGAGGATCGCGCCGAAGGTGGCGATGGGCGTACCGTTGTAATCGGAGTTGAACTGCGTCTCGCCGGGCTTGCCGCCTTCCTTCGGGACGAACAGGTCGTCGGGGATGGTGAAGTCCGAGGCGACGAGGAACGCGATGAATGCGGCGGCGATCGGCAGGAGAACCACGACGTAGAACATCAGCCAGGGCAGCAGGAGCGAGCGTCCGCGCGCGGACGAGGCCATCCGGCTCGACCCGATCAGCGTGTGGTCGATCCGGTACCGCTCCAGGCTTGCGCGCATGAAGGGAAAGGCGAGACCCAGGGTCGCGAGCGTCAGCAGCGACCAGCCGATCGCCATCGCCGCATAGGTGATCGCCGATCCGTCCTGTCCGAGGCGGATGCCGCGCCAGAGGGTGCGCGAGGCGCGATAGCGACGGCCGCGATAGATCGCGAACTGGCCGAGGACGAAAAGGATCAGGAAGGACAGGATGCTGCCGAACGGCGCGAGCCAGGGCACCGAGATCGTGGCGATGAAGATCGCCACGTAGATCGGGATCAGGATGGCGATGGCGACGAGGAAGCCGAGGAACAGCTCCTTGCCGCGCCCGGTATATTCGCCCGGGCTACCGTCGACGATCGTCCGGCTCCAGAAGTAGCGCCGCAGCTCGGTGACGTACCAGAACCGGTAGATGCCGAAGGTGACGAGCGACAGGAGGAAGCCGCGGATGGCGATGCCGCTCAACCCGGATAGACGCCTGTCGAAGGTGATGGCTCCGACACGTTCCGTACCGGTTCGCGCGTGGTCCGCCAGCGGCTGCGTCATGGTGCCCCCTCTCGTAGGAGGCGTCAGCTAATCCGATTCTTCGGGATCAAGCCACAGACAGGCGTTGCAGAACATCGGCTTTCGTCGATTCTCGACACCGAGGTCTTGCCGCGACGATCGGCTTTCCCGCGAGCGGCTTAACCCGATCTTCGGGACGTCATTCGATGGCGATGGCCGTCTCCCCGATTTCAACGGGGAGTGGCTGATTCGCCCGCAGGGCTCTCTTTTGCTCAGCAGCAGCGGAAGCCGCTGCGATTGCCGACTCCGAAACGGGCATTCTCCCGGTTCCGGAAGAAATCCCGCTCGCTCATTGGTTCCTGGTCCGCATGCGTCCTGCGGATATGGGCGGCATAGGCCTCGTAATCGCCCTGCCCCACCATGAGGCGGGCGCCGTCGCAGACGCATTTCGAGAAGGTCTTCAGCCGTTCCCTCAGCTCGCTCGACGACAGCGCCATGGTGCCTACTCCGCCGGAACGGCGGCCGGGCCGCCGCTCTCCAGCGCGGTCCAGCGATCGGCCCGGTAGGCCTTGACGCAGGCCATGATGCCGAAGGTGGCGATCGAGATCACGAGACCGACGAAGAGCACGGCGAGGGCCGCGTCGATCCGGTCATTGAAGACGATCTTGTGCATGTCGGCCATGCTCTTGGCCGGTGCCAGCACCTTGTTCTCGGCGATGGCCGCCGAGAAGCGGTCGGCATGGGAGAGGAAGCCGATCTTCGGGTCGGCCGAGAAGATCTTCTGCCAGCCCGCCGTCAGCGTGCAGATGCAGAGCCACACGGTGGGGACGATCGTCACGAAGGCGTAGCGCTCGCGCTTCATCTTGAAGATCACCACGGTGGCGAGCGTCAGGGCCACGGCGGCCAGCATCTGGTTCGAGATGCCGAAGAGCGGCCACAGGGTGTAGATGCCGCCGAGCGGATCGGTGACGCCCTGATAGAGGAAATAGCCCCAGGCGCCGACGCATAGCGCGGTGGCCAGGATGCTGGGCGCCCAGGCGGTGGTGTCCTTGAATGTCGGCGAGACGAGACCGAGCAGGTCCTGCAGCATGAAGCGGCCGGCACGCGTCCCCGCATCCACCGCGGTCAGGATGAACAGAGCCTCGAACAGGATGGCAAAGTGGTACCAGAACGCCATCATCGCCTTGCCGCCGATGGCCGAGGAGATGATGTGGGCCATGCCGACTGCGAGCGTCGGCGCGCCGCCGGCGCGGGAGATGATCGAGTGCTCGCCGACATCCACGGCGGTCTGCGCGATCTCCGCGGCCGTGATCGTGAAGGCCGGGTCGAGTTTCGTCACCGCCGCGGCAGCGCTCTCGGGCGTGGTGCCCACGAGGCCGGCCGGCGAGTTCATGGTGAAGTAGATGCCCGGCTCGATCACGCTGGCCGAGACCAGCGCCATCACGGCGACGAAGCTCTCCATGAGCATGCCGCCGTAGCCGATGAAGCGGGCATCCGACTCACGGTCGATCAGCTTCGGCGAGGTGCCGGAGGAGATCAGGGCGTGGAAGCCCGAGACCGCGCCGCAGGCGATGGTGATGAACAGGAACGGGAACAGCGTTCCGGCCCAGACCGGGCCGCTGCCGTCGACGAACTTGGTCACCGCCGGCATTTTCATGTGCGGGGCGACGTAGGCGATGCCCAGCGCCAAGCCGACGATGGTACCGATCTTGAGGAAGGTCGAGAGGTAGTCGCGCGGGGCGAGCAGGAGCCAGACCGGCAGGATCGAGGCGACGAAGCCGTAGCCGATCAGCATCCAGCACAGCTGCGTGCCGGTGAAGGTGAAGAACGGGCCCCAATAGGGATCGGCCGCGACGTTGCCGCCGTAGACGATGGCGAGCATCAGCAGGACGAAGCCGATGATCGAGACTTCGCCGACCTTTCCGGGGCGGATGTAGCGGGCATAGAGGCCCATTAGCATCGCGATCGGGATCGTCGCCGCGACGGTGAACGTGCCCCACGGGCTCTCGGCGAGCGCCTTCACGACAATCATCGCCAGCACCGCCAGCAGGATCACCATGATCATGAAGGTGCCGAACAGGGCGATCACGCCCGGGATGGTGCCGAGTTCGGCGCGGATCAGCTCGCCGAGCGAGCGGCCGTCGCGGCGCATGGAGATGAAGAGGACCATGAAGTCCTGCACGGCGCCCGCGAGCACCACGCCGGCCAGGATCCAGAGCAGGCCCGGCAGGTAGCCCATCTGCGCGGCAAGCACGGGCCCGACCAGGGGGCCGGCGCCGGCGATGGCGGCGAAGTGGTGGCCGAACAGCACGTTGCGGTTGGTCGGGACGTAATCCAGCCCGTCATTGTGCACGTGGGCCGGGGTCTTGCGGCCGTCATCGAGCCGCATCACCTTCTCGGAGATGAAGAGCGAGTAGTAGCGGTAGGCGATCAGGTAGACGCAGACCGCCGCCACGACGATCCAGAGAGCATTCACGTTCTCGCCGCGGCTCGTTGCGACGATGGCGAGGGCGGCTGCCCCCAAGGCTCCGACCAGGGCCCATGGCCCGTGCTTCGATACCGCGCTCATGACGTCTCGCTCCAGCGACCCGTCCTTGCTAGCGGATCGTCAAGCCCCTTCTCGCGCAAAATTCACGACAGAGCCAGAGGCGAAAAATACAATCCGGTGGGCGCTGTCAGTCGTGCCTGGTATCGGTCCAGAGCGGCGGCAATCTCGCCCGCTATCCGCCGTGGATCGTCTCACTCGGTGATGATCACCCGGTTCGGCAACTCGTCAACATCTCCGGGCTGACGTGGCAATTCCCGCGCAAGGATGGAGCCCATCGTCTGGACTGCAGCGACGAGTCCTTCGGATGCTTCGCCTCTTCTGAGCGAGGATAGCAGCGCATTGATGGTCGACGACCAGGCCGCCGGTGACACGCGCGACGCGATGCCCGAATCGGCGACGATCTCCGCATGGCCCTCCGCCACGGCGAGGTAGATGAGGATGCCCGTGCGCCGGCGCGTCCCGGCCAATCCGCGCGCGACGAATTCCCGCGATGCCGCTTCGTGCGCCCGTGCCCGGCGGATCGCGCGCGGAACCAGGGCGAGCCGCACCCCCGGATGCGTCGCGGCGGCGAGTGCGGCGAGCACGATCGCCGCCTGAGTGAGAGCGATCGCGGCGGCACTCAACTGCGTGAAAAGGATGAGCGGCCAGGGAATCGCGAGGCCAAGGGCCAAAGCTGGAACGAGGGCCGCCGATCGGTAGAGGCCGGCGCGCGCGGCCACGAGAACGACGATCTCCGCGGATGTCGTCGTCTCCGCTGCGGCGATCGCCTGGGCGATCCGCGTCCTGCCGGTCTCGGTCAGCATCCTACCAATCCCCGGAGGCGCCGCCTCCCCCAGACGAGCCGCCTCCACCGGAGAAGCCACCGCCGCCACCGCCGAAGCCGCCCGATACGCCGCCGCTCCATCCGCCCGAGGACGGACCGGGCAGGACGATGAAGCGGCCGCCACGCCGACCGCGGTTCATCCGGTACACGACGAACAGGATGACCAGGAACAGGATGATGAACCCGATGACATGGGTCGGCTCGGCCTCGTCGCCGCGCACCTTGCCCTTGCGCTGCCACTCGTCCGCATCGCCGGAAAGGATCGACAGCATGGCGTCGATGCCGGCCTTGATGCCGCCGCCGTAGTCGCCCGCCTTGAAGCGCGGGGCGATGGCGGTGGTGATAATGACCTTCGAGAGGGCGTCGGTCAGCGCTCCTTCGAAGCCGTAGCCCACTTCGATCCGCACCTTGCGGTCGTTGGGTGCCACGATGAGGAGCGCGCCGTTATTGGTCTTGGCCTGGCCGATGGCCCAGGACCGGAACAGCCGGTTGCCGTAATCCTCGATGGTCAGACCCTGAAGGCTCGGCACGGTCGCGACCACGACCTGATCCGACGTCTTGTCCTCATAGGCCTTCAGCTGCGCCTCGAGCCCGGATTTCTCCTCCGGCTTCAGGATGCCGGCGGCGTCGACCACCCGGCCGCTGAGGGCCGGAAACACCGGCTCGGCGGCCAGGGAGACCCCGGCGAGAAACAGGGCGCTCCCCGCCACGATGACGACGAGCGCCAGCAGCGGCGCGAGTCCACTCCGTCGCAAGGCTTCGGCCCCGGTCACCGGCCTA
Source organism: Methylobacterium marchantiae (assembly GCF_042679825.1). NCBI lineage: Bacteria > Pseudomonadati > Pseudomonadota > Alphaproteobacteria > Hyphomicrobiales > Methylobacteriaceae > Methylobacterium > Methylobacterium marchantiae. The sequence continues at coordinate 82,771 of NZ_JBHTND010000008.1, forward strand.
GAACTTCACGGTCGGCGGCCTGTCCGAGTTGGGCGTCGCGGAGAACGTCTCCATCGGCTTGGCTTCGGGGTAGAACCATGCGGCGATCCAGCGGCCCGGAATGGTGCGGACCTCGGTGTTGTAGGCCTGGACCGCCCCGATATAGTCGCGCCGCGCCACAGCGATCCGGTTCTCGGTGCCTTCGAGCTGTGATTGCAGGGCGAGGAAGTTCTGGTTCGACTTGAGATCGGGATACCGTTCCACGGTCACGAGGAGGCGGCCGAGGGCACCGGACAGGTTGTTCTGCGCGTCCTGGAATTCCTTGAACTTCTGCGGATCGGTGACGGTGGAGGCATCGACCTTCACGCTCGATGCCTTGGCGCGTGCCTCCGTGACGCCGACGAGAACGTCCTTCTCCTGCTGCGCATAGCCTTTCACCGTCTCGACGAGGTTCGGGATCAGGTCGGCGCGGCGCTGGTACTGGTTTTGCACCTCGCTCCACGAGGATTTGGCACTCTCCTCGAGCGTCGGTACCCGGTTGATCGCGCCGCAGCCCGAGAGCGTCGTGGCCAGGGCCACGGCCACGAGGGCGGACCGCATCCGGCGGAACACCGAGGAGCGGGGTGCCCGCTCGAACGTTTCGGTGGCGTCGGGACGCAGGACAGTCAACATCGGGATCTCCTTGTAACCGGACACGACGTGGTCGACGGGCGCGGCATCGCCGCACGATCGGTCCGGCAGCCTTCGGGCAGATAGGGTCGCGATCCCTCGCCAGAAAGGCCATTGTGCCGCTCCACCGCGACAAAACCCCGCTCGCATCCGACGGCATTCTAAAGCGGGACGCTCCCGGCGTGCAGGTTGACAAGCAACCGTGCTTGGGTCGCTGTGCCGGCCATGGATGACGATGCACCTGCCCCACAGGTCGAGAAGCCCAGAGTTTCCATCACCTACTGCACGCAGTGCCAGTGGCTCCTGCGTGCCGGCTGGATGGCGCAGGAGCTCCTTTCCACCTTCCGCGACGAAATCGGCGAGGTCGCCCTCGTGCCCGGTACCGGCGGCGTCTTCGTGATCGCGTGCGGAGCCGAAACGATCTGGGATCGGACGCGGGACGGGGGTTTCCCCGACGTGAAAACCTTGAAGCAGCGCGTCCGCGATCGGCTCGCGCCGTCCCGGGACCTCGGTCACATCGACAGGTCATGAGCGTCGACACGAAGAGCGAGACGGAGCCGACTTCCGGCGCGAAGACCGGCGGCGGATGGCAGGCGACGAGGCTGGGACGCCTGGTCGCGCGCATCCGGCAGCGCGGCTTCTCGACCCAGGTCTACCTGATCGCCCTGGTCGTGGCGCTGATCGGGCCCGGGCTGCTGTTCACGGCGATTCTGCTCGTTCGTTACGCCGGAACCGAACGGGCTCGGTTCGAGCAGGATGCGCGCGAAAACGTTCGCGGCGTCGCCCTCTCGATCGACCGCGACACGGCGGGGCTCGTCTCCGTCCTGCAGACCCTGGCGACCTCGCCCCGGCTGAAGGACGCCGAGTTCGAGAATTTCGACGCGCAGGCCCGGCTCGTCCGCGAAACCGTCGGCCTCGACATCCTGTTGCGCCGCCCCGACGGGCAGCAATTGGTGAACACGTCGGTACCGCGCGGGGCACCGATGCCGAAGACCACCCTCCCCTTCGATCGCGAGATCGCCTCGGGCACGCAGCGCGCGATGATCTCCGGCATCCTCTCGGGGAGCATGCCCGACCGCGCGACCTATGCCATCGCTGTTCCGGTCCTGAACGAGGGCGAGGTCGTCTACCTCCTGAGCTTCATGGCGCCGGTGAACCGACTCCAGGGAATCCTCGGGCGCGAATACGTGCCGGGCTGGACGACGGGCGTTTCGGACCGTGACGGGATCGCCCTCGCCCGCATTCCCGACCCGGCATCGATCGTGGGACGCCCCCGGCTGGCGACGCTTCGCCAGCGCCAGACCGAGACGCCGGGGGTCTGGGAGGGCAAGGACTTCAACATGCGGCCCGTCACGGTGGTCGAGGCGCGCTCGCGCCTCACCGGCTGGACGGTGAGTGCCGTGATCCCGAAAGCGCTCGTGGAGGCACGGCTGCGCGGCTGGATCTGGGCCTTCACCGGATTCGGGTTCCTCGTCCTCGCCACCTCGTCGATCCTCGCGATCAATCTCTGGTCCAAGGTCTCGCAGCCGCTTCGCCGGCTCGTGGCCACCGGGCCGGCCCTCGCCCGGGGAGAGGCGATCCCGCGCATCACCTCGCCGATCCACGAGATCCGTCGCCTCGGAGACGTTCTGGCGGATGCGTCCCTGCGCCTGCGCACCCGAAGCGAGGAGCGCGACAAGGCCCTCGCCGAGACGGAACGCGGCCTCTCGGCCCTGCGCGAGAGCGAGGCCAGGTTCCGGCACATGGCGGATTCCGCCCCCGCCTTGATCTGGATGACCGATGAGACGTCCGAGATCAGTTTCGCCAACATGCATTTCGACCACCTGTTCGGAAAGCCGGCGACCGCGCTCGCGGCCGGCGGATGGCAGACGATCGTCCATCCCGACGACCTGCCGGCCTTCTCGGCCAAGCTCTCCGAGGCTTTCGCCGACCGGGTCTCGGTCAGGGCGGAGGTGCGGGTGGTGGATCGCGAGGGCGAGGTGCGGTGGCTACGCTGCGAGGGCGTGCCCCGGCTCGACGATACCGGGACCTTCCTCGGCTATACCGGCTGCAACGTCGACATCACCGATGCCAAGCGCGCGGAGGAGCACCTGCTGCTGCTCATCCATGAGCTCAACCACCGGGTGAAGAACACCCTTGCCACCGTCCAATCCATCGCGATCCAGTCTCTGCGCGGCCTCGACACGGCGGAAGCCGCCGCGGCGAAGGCGGCGTTCGAGGCGAGGCTCCTAGCGCTGGCGCGGGTCCATGACGTTCTGACGCGCGAGAGTTGGGACGGTGCGGAACTCGGAAACGTAGTGGCCGACGCCATCGCCCCACTCGACTCCGCCGGTGCGAGTTCCTCACGCTTCATCGTGTCTGGGCCGCATCTTCGTCTGCCGCCCCGGCTCGCCCTCTCCATCGCCATGGCTCTTCACGAACTCGGCACCAATGCGGTCAAGTACGGCTCGCTCTCGCGGGAGGGGGGCACGGTGACGATCGCCTGGACGGTCGAGAGAGGAGAGGAGACGCGGCTGCTTCTGCGCTGGAGTGAGAGCGGCGGCCCCCCGGTGACGCAGCCGACCCGAACCGGCTTCGGCTCCCGCCTCATCGAACGCAGTCTCGCCCGCGAACTCGCCGGCGAGGTCCAGCTCCTGTTCGTGGCGAGCGGCGTGGTCTGCTCGATCGAGGCGCCCGTGCCTCCCCCGACATTGCTCGAACGTATGGCCAGCCTGGCCCCGCCTCAGACCGCCCGGCCCCTTCCGCGCTCGGCCTGACGAGGAAGCCCACTGACCAGCGGCGCTTGCTTCCGCGAGCGTTCCGACGAAGCACTATCGTGGGCGGCGTCTCGCCGAATGGGACAATCGCCCGGACTGAAGAGCATGAGACCTTTCTCACGCCAGGATTGAGTCCTGCGGTCTATTCGCAATGTCAGTATCTCATTTCGAAATATCGAGGGCTCGAGTGCCGTGGCGGGAGCGGTTTTGCTGAGTTGTATTGCGCTGGTACGTTGATTTCTGCGAATTTTACTTCGATGTCTCTAGAGTAAGATTTTGCAGGCTAATCAATATATCGAATCTGCTGAATTTTATGTAAGTCGTGGCTCGTAGCGATGTCTGATCAAAAATGGTCATATTATTCATGTTCGAAATTGCGATATCTCGATCGCAGCGCAGCATGAATATTTGCTTCCTTCCGCGCTTTTCGCTGAAGAAAAGCTGAGTGCTAAGGTGCTATTAAGCAATTGGCCTTAAAGCTTTCTGGATCGACGGTTCCAGGATCCTATTTCGATGATCGGCTTTTCCCGCAAGCGTCACGTGACTGAACAGCCTGCAATGCCTGACGCGGCTTCGCAGGCCTTGGCCGAAGACGCTCGCCTGTGCATTGCCGTCGAGGCACTGATGTCGAGCCAGGGGCTCGCCGCGGTCGACCTGCCGGAAGGTAAGCTCAAAGCGTCCCTCGAGCGGCTACATCATCGTGGGGCGGAGGACAATCATCGCAATCTGTCGTCCATCGCCTCCATGTCGAAGGAAGCGTCCGAAGCGGCCATCAATATCGGCTGGATGACCTACGACGTCGGCGAAGTCGCCCGTTCCACGCAGACCATCGCCGGTGCCACCGAAGAGATGGCGGCATCCATCGCCGAAGTCTCCCAGACCTCCGATACGGTCGTCACCGTCGCCCAGGACGCCCTGACCGCCATGAGCGCCTGTATCGGCGACGGGCGCGAGGCGAAATCCGCCATGCAGGAGATCGCTGCCCGGACCTCGCTGATCTCCGACCGCGTCGTGGTACTGGAGCGGGCCATCGCTCAGATCGAAATCATGGCCACCGCCATCGCGTCGATTTCTGCCCAGACCAACCTGCTCGCGCTGAACGCGACCATCGAGGCGGCACGGGCAGGCGAGGCCGGGCGCGGCTTCTCCGTCGTCGCGGCGGAGGTCAAATCGCTCTCCGCGCAGACCGCGAAGTCGACGGGCGAAATCCGCGGCCTTCTCAGCACCCTGACGGCCGAGATGGGAGCGATCTCGATCGCCGTCGACGAGAGCCGCAGCGCCGTGAACTCCGGCCGCGCCATCGTCGAGCAGCTGGAAATGCGCGTCGAGCAGACCAACGAGCGGATCTCCCAGGCGAGCGACCTGAACCAGGCGATCTCGCAGATGCTGGGTCAGCAGCGCTCCGCCACGGCCGAGATTTCCACCAGCGTCCAGAGCATCGCCGGCAAGGCCGCCAAGACCCATGAGGAGATCGACAAGATCACGACCCGCCTCGTGAAGGCGGAGAGCTTCGGGCGCAGCGCGCTCGCGGCGGAAAGCCACCGCGTCGCCGCCTATGGCCTCGTCACCCTGCCGGCCGATATCGGCATGTGGAAGCGCAAGCTCGCGCGCATCCTCGTCGGCCTCGCTCCGGCGGATGCCGCCGACGCGACGATGCTCGGCCGGCCCGATCACAGCGTCTGCACCGAGCTGAAGAGCGGCCCGCTGCGCGACCATCCGTCCCTCGGCCGCCTGGCGGCCGCGGAGAGGACGGCGCTCGAGGAGGCGGCCAAGATGGTCGCCGCCGTCGCCGCGAACAACTGGGACATCGGCACCCCGGCCTACCAAGCCGCCACCGCCGCCATGAAGGACATGCTCGGCGCCGCCAACGAGACGCGCGGCATCAAATAGGCCGGGATTTCCGCTCGTCGCGGGCGGTCTCTCTTCGAAACCTTCGGCAGTCGCACGGTCGGCCCCTTGTTGCCGACCGTGCGTTTCGTCATGGCTTGGGCTCGACGCCACGATAGAGCCCGAGCCGTCTCCATGACCCGACCGGACGCCTCTCCACCGTCCCGCTTCAACGCCGCCCGTCACTGCCTTGCGGACAATGCACGCCTGAGGCCCGACAAGGTCGCGCTGATCATGGCCGGATCGGGCGACGAGGCGCTGAGCCTGACCTTCGCCGAGGCCGACCGTGCCGTGCGCGGCATCGCCGCCGGGCTCCTCGCCCTGGGTCTGCGCGCGGGCGACCGCGTGATGATCCGGATGGGCAACGAGGCGGATTATGTCCTCGTCTATTTCGGCGCGCTCGCCGCCGGCCTCGTGGCTCTGCCCTCCTCGCCACAGCTAACGCCGGCGGAGGCGGCCTTCCTGATGGACGATTCCGGTGCCGCCGCATTGGTCACCGGCGCCGGCAACCGGCTTGATGCGGCTCAAGCCGCTGGCCGGATCGTCCTCGGCCCCTCCGAGATCGCCGCGATGAAGCGCGCCGAGCCGATCGCGGATTATGCCGACACTGCGGCCGACGATCCCGCGACCCTTGTCTACACGTCCGGCACGACCAGCCGCCCGAAGGGCGTGCTCCACGCCCATCGGGCGATCCGGGGGCGGCAGCCGATGCATGCCCATTGGCTCGGGCTGACGGAAGCGGACGTGATGCTGCATGCCGGCACCATGAACTGGACCTACACGCTCGGCGTCGGCATCACCGATCCGTGGTCCTGCGGAGCGACCAGCGTGCTCTATGACGGCCCCCGCGACCCTTCCGTCTGGCCCGCCCTCATCGCCCGCCACGGCGCGACGCTGTTCGCCGCCGTGCCGAGCCTCTACCGCCAAATCCTGAAATACGCCGACCTCGCAGGCTGCGACCTGTCCCGGCTGCGCCACGGCTGTACCGCCGGGGAGGCCCTGCCGCCCGACTTGCTGGAGGCCTGGACGAGGGCGACCGGAAAACCGATCTATGAAGCCCTCGGCATGAGCGAGATCTCGACCTACGTCTCCAGTGGCCCGACCATTCCCGTGAGGCCTGGTTCACCGGGCAAGCCCCAGCCCGGCCGTCGTGTGGCGATCCTGCCGCTGGAGGGAGCTGACGCTCCCCTGCCGGCGGGCGAGGTCGGGCTTCTCGCGGTCCATCGCACCGAGCCTGGCCTGATGCTCGGCTACTGGAACCGGCCCGAGGAGGAAGCCTCCGTGATGCGCGGCGAATGGTTCGCGGGCGGCGATCTCGCGAGCCTAGACGAGGACGGATACCTCTGGTTCCAGGGCCGCAACGACGACCTGATGAATGCTCTCGGCTACCGTGTGTCGCCCAATGAGGTCGAGGGCGTGGTGAGCTTGCATCCGTCGGTGGCCGAGGTCGGCGTCGCCGAATTGTCCGTCCGGGCCGATCTCAAAGTCATCGCCGCTTTCGTCGTCCTGAAACCGGGCGCCGAGGCGGATGGTGCGGCGATCCTGGCCTGGTGCGGCGAGCGGCTGGCCGCCTACAAATGCCCGCGCGAGATCCGCTTCCTTGAAGCCCTGCCGCGTACCGCCAATGGGAAGGTGCAGCGCAAGCGCCTGGCCGAGCAGCCGGCCGTGGCGTGACGGGAGCGCCGATCGGACATCGCTCCGGCTGCGCGCAAAGCCTCTGTCGCGAATCGTCTTTTTCGAGAAGGGACTATCGGCCTGCCGGGGCTTTGCCTTAGAGGCCTCAGCATGTCCGCGTTGCCGCTCTCGATCTTCCTCATCGCCTTCAACGAGGCCGACCGGATCGGCGCGACCATCCGTGCCGTGCGCGACCTGACGGACGACCTCGTCGTCGTCGATTCCGGCTCCACCGACGGAACCCAGGCCCTGGCGGCTTCCCTCGGCGCCCGGGTGATCCACAACGACTGGCCCGGCTACGGCCCGCAGAAGCGCTTCGCCGAGGCCGAGTGCCGCCACGACTGGCTCCTGAATCTCGACGCGGACGAGGTCGTGCCGCAGGATCTGTCGGATGCCATCCGTGACCTGTTCGCCGCTGGCGAGCCCCCGCAGCCGGCCTATCGCATCGCCATCGCGGAAATCTTTCCCGGCGAGCGCAGACCGCATCCCTGGGCCTATGCCCTTCACCCCGTGCGCCTCTACCGCAAGGATCGGGGCCGCTACTCGCCCTCCCCGGTCCACGACCGGGTGGAGCTCAATCCCGGTGCCGGGGTAGGCCGGGTGAAGGGCGTCATTCACCATTTCTCGGTGCGCTCCCTCGGCGACCAGCTCGACAAGCTCAATCGCTATTCCGACCAGCAGGCGCGGGATCTGGAGACCCGCGGCGTCACGATCCCGACCTGGCGCATCTTCGTCGAGCTGCCGCTGAACTTCCTCAAAGCCTATGTCGGCCGGCGCCATTTCGTGCGCGGCGTCTACGGCTTCCTCACCGCCATGAACTACGCGATCTCCCGCCACCTCCGGGTGGCCAAGCATTACGAACGCCGCGCGGCGCTGATTTCCCCACCCTTGCCACCCATCGAGCCGGCGAAGCGGGTTGACCCGTCCGACGCGAAATTCTAGAGCCACCCCTACGGAGACGTGGCCGAGCGGCTGAAGGCACTCGTTTGCTAAATGAGCATACCCCGAAAGGGGTATCGAGGGTTCGAATCCCTCCGTCTCCGCCATTGCACCATTCCAAACCGTTCCATACGGTATCCGGGCCGTTGAAAGCATTGAGCTTGTCACCCTGGTGGGGTTGACCCTGTTCCTATCCAACCCACCCGCTGCTCCGCTTCGTGCTGGGAGTTGGGCGGACACATGGCGGGAGACGTCAACAAGCTCACTGTGCGGACGGTGCAAACTGTGCAGCTTGCAAACCAGGTGCAGCGGCGCATTCAGGAAGCTATGAACTGGCTGGCTCAGGACCGGAACTTCAACGCGGCATGACGGCAAACGGCACGGCCGCTTTATCGGCTGCCGCGCTTACATCCTCGCTTTGAATCAGAGGCGGTTTCTGTCGCAGGACAAGCGCTTAGACGTGTTCCGTGAATGTTACCTCCACGAAGTTGCCCGTGGTGTGGTCTACTACGAGTTCGGTATGACCAAGCGATTGACCCTGAAACGTTTCCTCAAGTGTCTCTTTTCGTCTAAGGATATCGATTCTTTGTGCTCTAGAGGATCGAGTTATCGCTTTTGTAAAATCTCTAACGATCTTGAAGTCATTATTAACGGACATTATTGAATATATCTCTCCACCTACCTTGGTTAGCGGGTATGCGTTGAATTTATAGTCAATACCCCATTCCGTCTGTAGGCATAATGTATAGAATTTATTTTGTATAAGAGACATCTTGTTGTCGTATGTCTTGGTCCAGCTAATGGCATTTCCAAGCAATCCTACGTCGTTCAGTCGTCTGACCCTATCAAATGACTCCCCATCCGCCCCGACGAAAACGTGAAACAGGAGGCGATCCTCGAATATGACATCCGCGATGTCTCCAAAGTCCTTCGCAATCTCACTGTCCAGTGTCGATATGAACTGTATGGTCCTCAGCGAAAACGTTCCCGGCTTCCTGATTTCACCCGCCAAAACACGCGCCCACGTATCTTGTAGTTTCTCAGACGTCGCCTTCTCCGCAAACGAACTGTAGAAGTTCATCCAGTCATCATCAGGAGGTGGTGTCTCAGTGCGAAGCGACTCGCCGTCCGACAAGTGCTCTGCCGTCTTGTATGCGATTGACTCGCGGTTTTGCTGGAAGCCAAACTGCTCGCCAGTCCATCTATCGATTAGTCTACTTACTCGGTCAGTATCTTTGATACCTTGCTTGGCCGCCTCTTTCGCCAATGCCTTCGTGAGTACGCTTCTAGCTGCGGTGTCATCTCGTATTCTTTGCTGCCACTGTTCGCCCTGAGCCTTTCCGACTAGGAGGATGGACGCGATGCTTTCAGCGCCCGCGCCGATGAGGCGTGCGATTGCTTTCGTCGCACCGGGAATGTCCCCGTCGATAAGCTACTGGACCCATCCCGGAGGATGATACCGTTCGGGGAGGTTCTCGGTCATCGCGCATGCTTTCAAACGGGCATCGGTTGTATAAGTTGTCCCGCATTCGCTGTTCGGTTGCTACAGTCAGAGCAGGCTTTACCACCGCGAATTCACAAAGCATGCGCCGCGAGTCGTGGCGGAGTAGTTTTTGCCAAATAAATCAGCAGCTTGTCGGCGAGAGGTTTCCCGGTTCTCCCGAGTACCCGACCTGCGACAAATGTGCATGTCGCGTTGTCCGGCGTTGCGATAGGCTGCTGGGGTATGTGCTGGGGTTGGACGGCGTTAACGATAAAAATATCTCTGTAAAACAGAGGCTTAGTGCCAAAGTTGTCCGAACTTGGTCTCCGCCACTCCTCTATCAGTGAAATCCTTGATCATTCCGGGTCGCCCCGACGCGGCACGTGGTCAAGCACTACATCGCGCTCCGTCGAGCGCGGATCGAAATCGTGCCTCCGCACAGGTTCGAGGGTCGTCACCCAGCCAGCTTTGGCCGTCCAGCCTCTGCGATTGCGGAGCGCCGAAGCCGCGCGGGCAGGGATCGTGGCGGCACCGCCTCTTCCCCGATCCGTGCCGGCAGCTTAGATCCTCACCATGAGCCGCCCACCCTCGAAAGACCTGCCTTCGCAGCGAGACCTGCCGCCCGACACGTTCGACGAGCGCGAGGATGCGGAGGAGACCCTCGAGCAGATCGAGGACGGACCCGAGATCGACTTCGATTTCGAGGAAGGTGCGGTCAAGGCCGGCACCGAGATCATCCGCCGCTTCTGGAGTACCCTCCCCTCCGGTCCGGGCGTCTACCGGATGTTCGACGAGAAGGGCGACGTCCTCTACGTCGGCAAGGCGAAGAACCTGAAGGCCCGCGTCGGCTCGTATGCCCGTGGGCAGGCGCATTCGAACCGGATCGCCCGGATGATCTCGCAGACGGCGGCGATGGAATTCGTCACCACCGCCACCGAGACGGAGGCGCTGCTGCTGGAATCCAACCTCATCAAGCAGTTGAAGCCGCGCTTCAACGTGCTGATGCGGGACGACAAGTCGTTCCCCTACATTCTGGTCACAGCGGATTCCGAAGCGCCGCAGATCGTCAAGCATCGTGGCGCCCGCCGGCGCAAGGGCAGCTATTACGGCCCCTTCGCCACGGTCTGGGCGGTGAACCGCACGGTAAACGCGCTGCAGCGCGCCTTCCTGCTGCGGACCTGTACCGACAGCTATTACGAGAACCGCACGCGACCCTGCCTGCTCTATCAGATCAAACGCTGCGCCGGTCCCTGTACCGGCGAGATCGGCCTGCCCGAGTACCAGGCGCTGGCCGAGAACGCGAAGGGCTTCCTCGCCGGCAAGTCCAACGCCGTAAAGGACCGCATGCGCGAGGAGATGCAGGACGCATCCGAGAAACTCGAATTCGAGCGGGCCGCACGGTTCCGCGACCGGATCAGCGCGCTCTCGGCGATCCAGGGAACTCAAGGGGTCAATACCCAGGGGATCGAGGAGGCGGACGTGTTCGCCCTCGACGAGCAGGCGGGCCAGTTCTGCATCGAGGTGTTCTTCTTCCGCAACTTCCAGAACTGGGGAAACCGCGCCTACTTTCCCAAGGCCGATCGCTCGATGACGCCGGACGAGGTGCTGGGCTCGTTCATCGGCCAGTTCTACGACGACAAGCCGGCGCCCCGGATCGTCCTCGTCTCCCATGCCATCGAGGACGCCGAGCTGGTGGCGGCCGCCCTGTCGAGTCGTGCCGAGAACCGCGTCGAGGTCCACCAGCCTCAGCGCGGCGAGCGCAAGGCGCTGGTCGAATACGCCCAGCGCAATGCCAAGGAGGCGCTGGCGCGGCGCCTCGCCGACACCGCGTCGCAGGCCAAGCTCCTCGTCGCCCTGGGTCAGTCCTTCGGGCTGCCCTCCGCGCCGCGCAGGATCGAGGTCTACGACAACTCCCACATCATGGGCACGAACGCGGTGGGCGGAATGATCGTCGCCGGCCCCTCGGGCTTCGCGAAGACGCATTACCGCACCTTCAACATCAAGTCGGAGGAACTGACGCCGGGCGACGATTACGGGATGATGAAGGAGGTGCTGCAGCGCCGCTTCAAGCGTCTGGTGAAGGAGAATCCGCGCAACCCGATGGAGGCCGATGCCGCGGCGGATGGCGGCGGAGCGCCCGAACCGGTGGCCGAGGCGGATGCCGAGAGCATGCCGGCTTGGCCCGATCTGGTCCTCATCGACGGCGGCAAGGGCCAGCTCGATGCCGCGCGCACGGCGCTCGACGAGATCGGCGTCACCGGCGTCTCCCTCGTCGGCATCGCCAAGGGGCGCGATCGCGATGCCGGGCGCGAGACCTTCTTCGTGCCCGGCAAGCCGCCGTTCAAGCTGCCGCCGCGCGACCCGACCCTGTATTTCGTCCAGCGTCTGCGCGACGAGGCCCACCGCTTCGCGATCGGCACGCACCGGGCCAAGCGCAAGCGTGAGATGATCAAGAATCCCCTCGACGAGATCGCCGGCATCGGCCCGACCCGCAAGCGCGCGCTCCTCCACCATTTCGGGACGGTGAAGGCAATCGGACGCGCGTCCCTGGAGGATCTGGCGACGGCCCCCGGCGTCAACGCCGCGACGGCACGGGCAGTGTACGACTTCTTCCATGCCGGCGGGTGAGCTTCGGCAGCCGGGACGGTTCTAGGAGCTGGGCGTCTCATTCGAGAGGCGGCATATCCGAGAACGGCGTGAGCATTGCGGTCGAGATGCTCGGTCGTTTTTGCTGAGCGCCTGCCCTATAGGTCGATGCTCCCTGAAAAGCGGCGGGGCCTGACCGCCCTCGCCCCATCATCGCAGTTGACCCCTCCCCCGGCCCATGGTTTCACCGCGCGGATGACTGTCCTTCCCCTCCGACGCCGGTCGCCGGCCTGGACGCTGGCGAACTGCCTGACCTATGGGCGTCTGGTGGCCGTGCCGGTCGTGGTGGCGCTGCTGTACTGGCCCGAAGAGCATGCGGCACGCTTCGCGGCTCTGGGCGTGTTCATCGCCGCCGCCATCACCGACTATCTCGACGGCTACGTCGCCCGAACCTATGACCAGAGCTCCGCGCTCGGCCGGATGCTCGATCCGATCGCCGACAAGCTCCTCGTCGCCGCCTGCCTTTTGATGCTGGTTCCGGACAAGACGATCCATGGCTGGACGCTCTGGGCCGCCATCGTGATCCTGTGCCGGGAGATCCTCGTCTCCGGCCTGCGGGAATATCTGGCGGAATTGAAAGTCGGCGTTCCGGTGAGCCGCGTCGCCAAGTGGAAGACCACCCTGCAGCTCGTCGCCATCGGCTTCCTCGTTGCCGGACCGGCGGGTGAGACCATCCTGCCGGGTACGATCTGGACCGGGACCGCCCTGCTCTGGATCGCCGCGGCCCTGACGCTCTATACCGGCTACGACTATATGAGAGCCGGCATCCGGCACGTGATCGACGATCCGCGCTGACCCGCCGACCTCGTATGCGGAAAGGCAGACGATGAAGCTCGTGTATTTCGCCTGGGTGCGCGAGCGCATCGGCAAGGCAGAAGAGATCGTGAGCCTGCCGACCGGGATCGACACGGTGTCGGATCTCGTCGGCTGGCTGCGCGGACGCGGGGAGGAATATGCCTACGCGTTCGAGAACGCCGGAATCGTACGGGCGGCCATCGATCGGGTCCATGCAAAGCCGGACGCGGCGATCGCCGGAGCGACGGAAATTGCGTTCTTTCCACCTATGACTGGCGGCTGATGACTGGGGGCTGAGCGTCGAGCTTCGACGACCCTGGTGAGGACCTGATGTCCATCGAGACCGTGAACCGCGCGCTTCGCGACGACGATATCGGTCAGGTCGTGGCCCTGTGGCACGCGGCCGGGGTCTCGCGGCCGTGGAACGATCCGGCCAGGGATATCGCCTTCGCCCGCCGCGATCCGCACTCGACCGTGCTGGTGGCGGACCGTGACGGTCTGATCGTCGCCACGGCCATGGTCGGCGAAGATGGGCATCGAGGCTGGGTCTACTACGTCGCCGTCGATCCGCGGCTTCGCAATCTCGGCCTTGGACGGGGAATCATGGATGCCGCCGAGCGATGGCTGATCGACCGCGGCGTCTGGAAGATGCAGCTCCTCGTGCGCGAGGAGAACGACGCGGTCCGGCATTTCTACGAGCATCTCGGCTATCGCGACACGCGGACGATCTGCTTCCAGAAGGTCATCGGCGACGCGGCCGAGTGACCCTGTCTGGCCGGAACCGTTTGCCCGGATATCCGCAGCCTCGACGGACGGTGGTGCGCGGGAACACCTGCCGCCACGCGATCATCCAGCACCGATGCGACGTCGCCCCTATCGCTTCCCAAGGGCGGCGGCGAAGGCGGCGATATTGCTGCGCATCATCGCCACATAGGTCGCGGCCGGACCATCGGGGCCGGAAAGGGCATCGGAATAGACCTTGCCGCCGACTGTCGCGCCGCTTTCCCGCGAGATCTGCTGCATCAGGCGTGGGTCGGCCACGTTCTCGAGGAAGACCGCCGGGATCTTGTCGCGGCGGATCTGGCGGATGATCCGGGCCACGTCCTTCGGGCTCGCCTCGCTGTCGGTGGAGACCCCCTGCGGCGCGATGAAGTCGAGGCCGTAGGCGGCGGTGAAATAACCGAATGCATCGTGCGTGGTGATGATCCTGCGGTGCTCGGGCGGGATCGCCGCGATGGCGGCGCGGATGTCGCTCTCCAACCCGTCGAGCTTGGCGAGATAGGCTTCGGTGTTGGCAGCATAAACGGCGGCGTGGTCGGAATCTGCCTTCGTCAGGCCGTCCCGGATATTGGCGACGTAGATCCGTACGTTGGCGATGCTCTGCCAGGCATGAGGATCGTCATGGTGGGAATGGCCCGCATGTCCGCCCGCGTGATCGTCGTCGCCCTCGATCGTCTTCACCCCCCTTGCTGCGACGACGATAGGCGCCTTCGTGCCGGAGGCCTTGATCAGCCGGTCGAGCCATCCTTCGAGGCCGAGGCCGTTGACCACGACGATGCCGGCGGCAGAAAGCCTGCGCGCATCCCCCGGTGCCGGATTGTAGCCATGCGCGTCGGCATCGGGCCCGACGAGGGCCGAGACCTCGACGCGGTCGCCGCCCACCTGTTTCACGAGGTCGCCGAGAATCGAGAACGTCGCCACGGCCTGCAGCGGCTCCGCCGCGTCCACCGACTTCCCCGGTGTGACGAGGGCAATGGCGATGCTGAAGCATGCCATCACCACGGACCGGATGATCTGCTTCCTGGCCCGCATGGTCGTGTCTTTCTCTTTCATCTCTCGCATTCCCGACGGCACCCTACCCGACCGCGTCATCCTGAGACGTCCACTCAGCGGGCCTCGAAGCAGGCTTACGCCTCGCTTCTGCACTCGGCACGAGGCGGCAAGCTTGAGAGAACCGGGAGAACGGGAGCAGATCGCCACCCCAAACGCTCATTTAATGTAACAATATCACATTTCCAAGGTCGGCCTGTTTCCTGCCGTCGCTTGATCTTCCCGTCACCGACCGGCAAACCCCCGGACCGAAGCCGGGAGCCGCCCCGCGCGACAGACAACGGATGATCATGGCCCGTCGGCCGCTTCTGAGGGGTGACACCCTCCCCCTCCTCGGCCGGGTCTGGCGCGAGTGGCTGCGGCCGCACCGCGCCACGCTTGCCGTTGTCCTGGTCCTGATCGCCATCGTCGGTGCCGCCACCGGTCTCTATCCCGCCCTGATCAAGGGGGCCTTCGACGCGTTCGACAGCAAGGACCCGTCCGCCCTGACCTACGGGCCCGTCATCGTCATCGCCATCACCTCGATCCGGGGCTTCGCCCTGTTCGGGCAGACGGTGCTCACCAACCGGGTGGTCACCCGTGTCGAGGCCGACATGCAGGCGGCGCTCTACGGCCACCTCATCGATTCCGACCTCGCCCAGCTCGGACGGGAGAGCCCGGCGGCCTTCACCCAGCGTTTCACCACGGATTTTGCTTTCATCAAGGAAGCGCTGACCCGCATCTCCACCGTGTTGCTGCGCGATCTCGCCATGCTGATCGCCCTCGTCATCGCGCTGATCTGGATGGACCCGGTGCTCACCCTCGTGGCGGGCGTTGTCGTCCCCTTCGTCGCCGGTCCGATCGGTCGCGTCGGCAAGAAGCTGCGCCGGGTCTCGACCACCACGCAGGAGCAGATGGGCCTCACTGCGAGCCTCATCACCGAGAGCCTGCAGGGCGCGCGAATCGCCAAGACCTACTCCCTCGAATCCTATCTCAAGGGCCGCGCCTCGGGCGCCTTCGACGACGTCCGCCGCCTGAAGATGAAGGCGGCCAATGCGCGTGGACGCCTCGATCCGCTGATGGAGATCGGCGGCGGCTTTGCCGTGGCGGCGGTTCTGGTGCTCGTCGGCCAGCGCGTCATGTCCGGCGACCGCACCGTGGGCGATTTCACCGGCTACGTGGCGGCCCTGCTCCTGGCGGCGCAGCCCGCCCGCGCGCTCGGCACCCTCAACGCCATCCTTCAGGAGGCCGGCGCCGCCCTCCACCGCTACTTCACCCTGATGGACGAGGCGCCGCGCATCCGCCAGAAGCCCGATGCCGTGCCGCTGGTCGTCCGAGGTGGCGAAATCCGGTTCGAGGACGTGCGCTTTCGCTACCGCGAGGATGCACCGGCCCTGGAGGGGATAGACCTCATCGTCCCAGCCGGCGCCACCGTCGCATTGGTCGGACGCTCGGGCTCCGGGAAGTCCTCGCTGCTCAACCTTGTTCCACGTCTCTACGACGTCACCGGCGGACGCGTGCTCATCGACGGTGCCGATCTTCGCGACGTGACGATCCCGTCCCTGCGTGCGGCCGTGGCCGTGGTCTCTCAGGACGTGGTACTGTTCGACGACACCATCGCCGCCAATATCGGTTTCGGCCGTCCCGGCGCGACCCGCACCGAGATCGAGGCTGCTGCGGAGGCAGCGGCGGCGCATGGTTTCATCACTCGGCTCACGGAGGGCTACGAATTCCGCGTCGGCCCGTCCGGCGGGCGCCTGTCAGGGGGGGAGCGCCAGCGCATCTCCCTGGCCCGTGCCTTCCTGAAGGACGCACCGATCCTGCTCCTCGACGAGGCGACGAGTGCCCTCGATTCCGAATCCGAGCGGCTGGTACAGGGAGCCTTGCTGCGACTGATGCAGGGACGGACCACGCTCGTCATCGCGCACCGCCTTTCCACCGTGCGCGACGCCGACATGATCGTGGTCATGGAAGCCGGCCGGATCGTCGAGACCGGAACGCACGACGCACTGATGGTCTCGCAGGGCGGTTATGCGCGCCTCCACCGGATGCAGCTCTCGGGTGATGCTGAAACGCCGACCTCCGCCCCCTGATCCGCATCCCGCGCGTTGAGGCCGGAGACGACCTCCGGGGCGAAACGGGCGAGATCATGGCAGCGACTTCCTTCGGGCGGACGAAGGACGGACGGGAGGTGTCCCGTTACGCCCTCTCGCGGCCGCGCCTGCGCGTGCAGATCCTCGATTACGGCGGTGTCGTCAGCCGGATCGAGACGCCGGATCGCGACGGATCCTGGGCCAATGTCGTCCTCGGTGCTCGAGATGTCGCGGGCTACGAGGCGAGCGACGCGCATTTCGGCGCCCTCATCGGCCGCTACGCGAACCGCATCGCCAAGGGACGCTTCAGCCTGGACGGACGCGACTACCAACTGCCGCGCAATGCCGGCGCCAACACCATGCATGGTGGCAGGAGCGGGTTCGATCGGCGCATCTGGCGGGTGATCCGGGCGGACGACGCGTCCCTGACCCTCTCCTATCGCTCCTGCGACGGCGAGGAGGGCTTTCCCGGCAATCTCGACGTCGAAGTCGTCTATTCCCTGAGCGACGACGAGACCCTGCGGATCGACTATGCGGCCTGGACCGACCGGCCGACCGTCGTCAATCTCACCAATCACAGCTATTTCAATCTCGTCGGCGAGGGCTCGGGCGACGTGATGCAGCATCGCATCGCCATCGCGGCGGACCACTACCTCCCCACCGATGCCGAGCAGATTCCCACGGGGGAGATCAGGCCCGTGGCTGGCACGGCCTTCGATTTCCGCGAGTCCGAAGCTTTGGGCGCGCGCATCCGCGACGCGGATATGCAGCTCGCCCTGGCGCATGGCTACGACCACACATTCGTGCTGCGCGACCCCGGTGCGTTGCGGCAAGTGGCCAGCGCCCACGATCCGTCCAGCGGGCGACGACTCGACATCGCCACCACCCAGCCCGGCTTGCAGCTCTATACGGCCAACATGCTCGACGGCGCGGTGGTCGGGTCCGGCGGGCGGCTGTACCGCTCCGGCGATGCAGTCTGTTTCGAGGCGCAGGGGTTTCCCGATGCACCGAACCAGGAAAGCTTTCCCGCGACGGTGCTTCGTCCCGGCGAGCGGTTCACGGCGACGACGGCTTATCGTTTCAGCACGGACTGAGCGCCCCTCCCCAATCGCACAGATCGCTTGACCTGAGATCGTTTGTGTCTGTAATTTCTGTTATGACAGAAATTACAGACAGTACTGATAGGCTCCCTGTCGCGGTGGAGCGCTTCATCCTCCACTGGGGCGATCTCGGCGGCCAATGGGGTGTCAACCGCTCCGTCGCCCAGATCCACGCGCTGCTCTATCTCTCGGAGAAGCCGCTGGCGGCGGAGGAGATCGCGGCGACGCTCGGCATCGCCCGCTCCAACGTCTCGACCTCGCTGAAGGAACTCTCCGGCTGGAACCTGATCCGGCGGGTTCCGGTGCTGGGCGAGCGTCGCGATCACTTCGTGGCCGAGACCGACCTGTGGGAGGTGATCACCCGCATCGCCGCCGGTCGCAAGGAGCGCGAGATCGATCCGGCGATCGCGGCCCTGCGCACCTGCGTCGCGCAGGCTGAGGGCGATCCAACCATCGGTGCCGTCGCCTCACGCCGCCTCAAGGCCATGCTCGAATTCACCGAGACCATGGATCGCTGGCACAGCCAGATGCTCGGCGTTCCGCACGCGACCCTGGCCAAGCTGATCCGCCTGGGCAGCCGGATCGTGCGCTTCCTGCCCTCCAAGCCCGAAGGTTGAACCGGGGAGCCGTGATCATGGCCACGATGGCAATGACAGTTCAGTCCGCCACGGGCGAGGCGACGCCGCACATCGGTAAGGATACGGTGGGCCGTGCGAGGGAGGCCGACCTCCTCGATCTGCGCTTCCGCAGCCTGATCGCGGACGAGGACTGGAACAGCCTGTCGCCCGCGATCCGCAGACGCTTCACCAAGCGTCTCCATCCCGGCACCAGCGCCGTCTATGTCGGCTCCGTGGTCGAGACGCGCATGAGCCGTCTCGGCTGGGCGCTGGCACAAGTGGCCCGCATCGTCGGCGCGCCGCTACCGACCTCGCGGGCGGCCGGTCTCGCCAGCATCGTCTCCGTCACGGAGGATCGGGCGGGCGACGGACAGGTCTGGACGCGGCTCTACGCACGACCCGCAGGCTTTCCCCAGACGATCAACTCGGCCAAGCGCTTCGCCGGGCCGACCGGCCTCGAAGAGCATGTGGCCGGCGGCCTCGGCATGAGCCTCGATATCACCGTCATCGAGGGCCGTCCGGTCTTCGAGAGCCGCCGTTACTTCCTGCGGCTCCTCCGATGGCGCGTGCCTCTCCCCGGCTTCCTGACGCCGGGCGCCCTCACCGTGACCCACGGCGAGACTGGGGCGAACCGCTTCGCCTTCACCCTCACCATCCGCCATCCCTGGTTCGGCACGCTGATCCGCCAGGAGGCGGAGTTCCGCGACGTCGTCGACGCCTGATCCCTCACGCGGGAGACCCGACATCATGACCTCGACACTGCTCTGGTCGTTGATCGCCGTACAGATCGCCATGGGGGCCTTCGACACGCTCTATCACCACGAACTGACCGAGCGCCTCGCCTGGCGCCCGTCCCAGCGCGGGGAACTGCGCCTGCACGCTGTGCGCAACTGGCTCTATGCACTGCTCTTCCTCACCCTCGGTTTCGTCGAACCCAAGGGGTTTCTCGCCTGGATCGTCATGGGCGTGCTCATCGTGGAGGTGATCATCACCCTGATGGACTTCGTGGAGGAGGATCTGAGCCGCCGCCTGCCGGCCACGGAACGCGTGAACCACACGCTCCTGGCACTGAACTACGGTGCGATCCTCGTCCTCATCCTGCCGGTGCTGCTCGGCTGGGCCGGCGAGGCCACGGGCATGGCCTGGGTCAGCCACGGCGCCTGGAGCCTCCTCGCCCTCATCGCCTCCCTCTCGGTGGCGGTCTTCGGCCTGCGCGACTGGTTCGCGGCCGAGAGGTCCGAGCGACTCGGTCTGGCTTCCGCCGCCGGTCTCGCGGATGCGCTCGCTCCGGCGCAAAAAATCCTCGTCACGGGGGGCACCGGGTTCGTCGGCCAACGCCTCGTCGCGAGTCTCGCGGCGGCCGGCCACGAAGTCACGGTCCTGACCCGCGACGGCGCGAAGGCGGCCGCGTTGCCTGCGCCGTTGCGGGTCGTGACTTCCCTCGATCAGTTGCCGGGCGACACGCGGCTCGATGCCATCGTGAACCTCGCGGGCGAACCGATCGCCGATGGGCTGTGGACGCGCGCCAAGCGCCGCGCGATCCTCGCATCGCGGCTGAGGACGACTCGCAGGCTCGCCAAGCTGGTGGCTCGCCTCGACCGGCCACCGTCCGTCGTCGTCAGCGGCTCGGCCGTGGGGTGGTACGGCTCACGCGGGGACGAAGGCCTTGTCGAATCGAGCCCGGCGGCTCCGGCATTCACCCACAGGGTCTGCGAGGCCTGGGAGCGGGAGGCGATGGACATCGCCGCCTTCGGCCCACGGATCGTCGTTCTTCGTACCGGGCTTGTACTCGGTGTCGAGGGCGGCCTCCTCGCGCGGCTCCTCATGCCGTTCGAGTTCGGTCTTGGCGGACGGATCGGCTCCGGGCGGCAATGGATGTCGTGGATCTCGCGCGACGATCTCGTCCGCCTGATCTGCCACGCCGTGGCGACGCCATCCCCGTCGGGGCCGGTGAATGCGACCGCGCCGGAGCCCGTGCGCAATGCCGACTTCTCCGCATTCCTGGCGCGGCAACTCCGGCGGCCCGTCCTCCTTCCTCTTCCGGCTCGGCTGTTGCACGGACTCGGCCGTGACTTCGCCGACGAGATGCTGCTCGGAGGACAGAGAGTCCTGCCGCAGAAAGCCCTCGCCAGCGGGTTCAGGTTCCGGCATGTCCGCCTCGATACGGCGCTCGCATCCATCCTGGGACAGGATGAAGGACAGGAGGCGCCGGTCCATTCGGCGGCAATGGTGGCAGCGGGAAAATGATCGGCATCAGACGTGGATCCACGACCGTCCTTCGCGACGAAAGGCTGCGATGACCACAGCCCTCGTCTATGCCGGCGCAGCCCTTGCCGAGATCGCCGGCTGCTTCGCTTTCTGGGCGTGGCTCAGGCTCGACCGCTCGGCCTGGTGGGCGCTCCCGGGCGTGGCGTCCCTTGTTCTCTTCGCCGTGCTGCTCACGAAGGTGGAGAGCGACGCGGCGGGCCGCGCCTATGCGGCCTATGGTGGCGTCTACATCGCCGCATCGATCCTGTGGCTCTGGATCGCCGAGAGCCATAGGCCGGATCGTTGGGACCTGACAGGCGCCGCGATCTGCCTCGTCGGCACCGGCATCATCCTGATGGCGCCTCGCGCCTGACGGCCCGCGTCACATCTCGTGCGGATCGGGCTCCGTCAGGATATCGCGCTTGCCGGCGTGGTTCGCCGGTCCAACGATGCCCTCGACCTCCATCCGCTCCATCAGCGAGGCAGCGCGGTTGTAGCCGATCTGCAGGCGGCGCTGGATGTAGCTAGTGGAGGCCTTCTTGTCCCGCATGACCACTTGGACGGCCTGGGCGTAGAGGTCACCGCCGCTGTCGCCGAAGCTGCCCTGGTCGAAGACCGCGCCGTCGACCTCGATCTCGTCGATTGAGCCCTTGGCCGATTTCCCGCTGCCTTTGCCGCCCTTGTCGTCATCTTCACCGTCATCGGCGGTGACCGCCTCGAGATAGGACGGCCGGCCCTGGCGCTTGAGGTGGGCGACTACGCTCTCGACCTCCGAATCCGAGCAGAACGGGCCGTGGACGCGGGTGGTGCGCCCGCCGCCGGCCATGAACAGCATGTCGCCCTGCCCGAGCAGCTGCTCGGCGCCCATCTCGCCCAGGATCGTGCGAGAATCGATCTTCGAGGTCACCTGGAAGCTGATCCGGGTCGGGAAATTCGCCTTGATCGTGCCGGTGATGACGTCCACCGAGGGGCGCTGCGTCGCCATGATCAGGTGGATGCCCGCCGCGCGCGCCATCTGGGCGAGACGCTGGATCGCCCCCTCGATGTCCTTGCCCGCCACCATCATCAGGTCGGCCATCTCATCGACCACGATCACGATGTAGGGGAGCGGATTGAGATCCATCTCCTCGGTCTCGTAGACCGCCTCGCCGGTCTCGCGATCGAATCCGGTCTGGACGGTACGAGTGAGGATCTCGCCACGTCTGCGGGCTTCGGCAAGGCGCGCATTGAATCCGTCGATGTTGCGCACACCGACCTTCGACATCTTCTTGTAGCGCTCCTCCATCTCGCGCACCGCCCATTTGAGGGCGATGACCGCCTTCTTCGGGTCGGTGACGACGGGGGAGAGCAGATGCGGGATGCCGTCGTAGACGGAGAGTTCCAGCATCTTCGGGTCGACCATGATCAGGCGGCACTCTTCCGGCTTCATCCGGTAGAGCAGCGACAGGATCATGGTGTTGATGGCCACCGACTTGCCCGAGCCCGTGGTGCCGGCCACCAGCAGGTGGGGCATCTTGGCGAGATCGGCGATGATCGGCTCGCCGCCGATGTTCTTGCCGAGGCACAGGGCGAGACTCTGTTTCGTCTCGGCGAAATCCGCCGAGGCGAGGAGTTCGCGTAGGTACACGGTCTCGCGCTTGGCATTGGGCAGTTCGATGCCGATAGCGTTGCGGCCGGGAACCACGGCGACGCGGGCGGAAACGGCCGACATCGAGCGAGCGATATCGTCGGAGAGCGAGATCACGCGGCTCGACTTGGTGCCCGGCGCCGGCTCGAGTTCGTAGAGCGTGACCACCGGGCCGGGGCGCACAGCGAGGATGTCGCCGCGCACGCCGAAATCGCTCAGCGTCGCTTCGAGAAGGGTCGCGTTCTGCTCCAGGGCTTCCGTGGAGATCTGGCTCGCCAGGGACTGGCCCGGCGCTTCCGCGAGCAGTTCGAGGGCGGGATGTGCGTAGCTCTCCGAACCGTAATTCTGGGGTATCGGCGCGCGTCTGGCGGGTGCCGGAGCGGGGGACGGTGCCGGCGGCGTGACACGGGAGCGCGGCGCCGGCACGGCTTCGACCGGCGCGTCGAAAGCGTGGAATTCCTCGCCACCGTCGTCGGGCTCGTCGTCGTGCAGGATCGGCTCGGGCGGCGCCCGGCGCGGTGCAGGCCGGGGCTCTGCGACGCTGAGCGGCTCGAAGACCGGTTCACGGCGGCCCGGGGCTGGATCGTGTCCGCCATGCCCGGCGGTGTTGCCACGCCCGGCGGTGTTTCTGCCATGGCCCGCGGAATCCTGCGGGACATGGGTCGACCAGGGGATGTCGTCGCCGTCGGAGAATGCGCGGCGTGCGGCCAGCGCCGGCGATGCGCCGGCATAGGCGAGGTCAGTAGCGGCCGAGGCCCTGTCAGTACGCCAATCGGCGATCTTCCTGGCGATGGCTGTACGTCCGCCCATGAGAAGATGGGCTAGGGTCCCGAGGGAGACGATGCCGAGGCTCGGCTCGTCTTCCTCGTAGCGGCCGTCGTTCCGTGCGGACGATGGCGGACGCTGGTGCGAGGCGGACGGGAGCGGCTGGTCGTACGCCTCCTCTTCTGGCTCCGCACCGGCTCGGCAGGCGCCGGTGAGGCAGAGAATCGCGATCGCCGCGAAGGCGAAGCCGACGAGGGACGCGGCCGGGGATGCGACGGCGCCGACGATGAGACGCGCGGTGTGGATCAGGGCATCACCGGCGACGCCGCCGAGCCCGGTGGGCAGGGGCCAGCGTGCCGTGGGCGGAAGCGCGCTCGCCACCGCGCTAGCCGCGAAGAAGCCGATGATCCAGAGGGTCAGTCGCAGGCCGCCGCGCGGCAATTCGCGGGACCGCATCAGCTGGATGCCCCAGAAGGCGGGCGGCAGTGCGAAGGCGAGGGAGCCGAGACCGAGAAGCTGCATCGCGAGATCGGAGACCACGGCACCGCCTGTGCCAAGCACGTTGTGCGCGGCATGGTCGGTTGCGTGGTTGATGCTCGGATCGTCGATGGACCACGTCGCCAGGGCGACCGTCAGTGCGGTCGCCCCGGCAAACAGGATGAGACCGCCCAATTCCGTCATCCGCTTGGCCATGAAAGGCCTGAAGCTGTCGACGAAGGTGTCGTAAGGCGATGCAGAACGGCGGAGCGAGCGCATGCGGGACCAGACGCAGGGAGAAACGATCCGGTAACGCTAAGTCGACCGAGTTAACGGCCGTTTAAGGCTTAGAGATCGTTAGCGGCCCCCACAGACATGTTCGCGCTCGTCGTTGCGGCGAGTGAGAGACCGCACTGCATATTCTTCCCGCATCTTGCCGGTCCCGATGTCCATCGCCAACGAAGAAAGGCCCCGGAGTGATCCGGGGCCTTTCTTCGTCCGTCGCCTTGTGTCGTGCTCAGCGGAACAAGTTCATGAGACCGCCCGGCTCGGCGTAGATGCCCGGAGCCGCGGTGGAGGTCTGGAAGGTGATCGAGCCGATGACGGCGTCGCCGCACCAACGCGAGGTCCCGCCATTGACGAAGCCGCGGAAGTCGCCGGTGAGGGCGAAGCATTCCTGCTTGCTCAAGTCGGTGTTGTGATAACGGACGTCGAGAACGATGTTCTTGTAGGTGTAGGATAGACCGACGTTGCCATACAGGTAGCTCGGCAGGTTGAATGCTGTCTGCAGAGTGGCCGAGGTCTTGGCGGCGGTGAGGAAGTAGTAGCCGAGCTCTGACGAGATCGAGAAGCCGCCGGCATAGGACTCGGGCAGGAACGAGAACCAGGTCGCCGGCAGGGTGTAGGCGGCGGTACCGGACGTGTAGGTGCCGTTGGCGTGCTGGCCGAGATAGTTCGGCGAGAAGAATACGTTGAGGCCGAGGGTCAGCGAATCGGTCGCAGTCCAGGTGCCTTTGGCGGCGTATTCGAGGAAGTCGGTGTTTGCGGTCGTCAGCGGCACGTTGAACCGGCCGAAACCGTTGGGTCCGAACAGTCGCTGCTCGTTCGGGTAGAAATAGTAGATCACGCCGAGATCGAGGGCGAACTTGTCGTAGGTCGGACGAATACCGGCCGTGAGATCGAATTCCATGTCCGGCTTGGTCGGCAGCCGGGTCTGGTAGGTGGCAAAGCCGGTATAGGCGAATCCGCCGAAATACTGGGCTTCGAAGAAGGACTGGTAGCTGCCGTCACGGTTGGACTGCGATACGCCGCGGAAGTTGTAGTCCGTCTGGTAGCGCGAGCCGAACGAGAAGCCAATGAGCGGATCGGGGGCCTTGGCCTCGACCGGCATGACTTTAGGAGCCGGCATGTCGGCAGCGTTGACACCTCCAACGCTCAGGAAAGCAGCGAGGGAAGCGGCGGTCCCCAGCGCGGTCAGCTTCAGTGTCATTTCAGTTCAGCCCCAGTTATTCTGTGATTTGCAGGTTGCCCAATCCGCCTGTTCTTCGCAAAACCAACTTTGATGCAATTGCCTAGTAAATAGGCAAATTCGACCTATCCGAGGACTTGCCCTGGGGATGTTGCTTTTGCATCACATTCTCGCCGTACTCCGCGGCTGCGGCCGAGCGCCGGAAAAACGCTATCTCGGAGAGAGGATCTCGAGATTTGCGACGGATCCCGGATCCAGATGTGAAAAAGGCCCCGGTCGACGAGCGACCGGGGCCCCCTGCCGAAGCAGGACCGCGTTTGAGGCGATCTCAGTAGTTGTAGGCACGCTCGCCGTGGTCGGCGATGTCGAGGCCTTCGCGCTCTTCGTCCTGGGTTACGCGCAGACCGATGGTCAGGTCGACGAGCTTGTACAGGATGGCCGAGCCGATACCCGACCACAGGATGGTGAAGCCCACCGCCTTGGCCTGGGCCAGCATCTGCGTGGCCATATCGTACGTACCGACGGCGAGCTCACCGGGCTTGCTGGTGTAGTCGGGCAGGCCGACGCCGCCGAAATCCTGGCTGACCAGAAGGCCGGTGGCCAGGGCGCCGAGAATGCCGCCGATGCAGTGCACGCCGAACACATCAAGGGAGTCGTCGTAGCCGAGCGCGTTCTTCACCGTGGAGCACATGATGAAGCAGACGGCGCCAGCGACGAGGCCGAGGACGATCGAACCCATCGGACCGGCGAAACCGGCGGCGGGCGTGACGGCGACGAGGCCGGCAATGGCGCCCGAGAGCATACCGAGGAGCGAGGGCTTGCCCTTCAGCATCCACTCGACGAACAGCCAGGAGACGGCGGCCGCGGCGGTGGCGACGAAGGTGTTGATCATGGCCAGACCCGCGGAGCCGTTGGCCTCGAGGTTCGAACCGGCGTTGAAGCCGAACCAGCCGACCCAGAGAAGCGAGGCGCCGATGGTGGTCATGGTCAGCGAGTGCGGGGCGAGCAGGTCACGGCCGTAGCCGATGCGCTTGCCGAGCATCAGGCAGCCGACGAAGCCGGCGATGCCCGCATTGATGTGCACGACGGTACCGCCGGCGAAGTCGAGTGCGCCCCACTTGAAGATCATGCCGGCATCGGCATTGACCGCATCGAGCGCTGCCTGTGCCGTCGCCTTGGACGCATCGTCCGTGGCCGCTGCGAGCGCCTTGGCGGCGTCGCCGACGAGATCTGGGCCACCCCAGTACCAGACCATGTGGGCCATCGGGAAGTAGATCAGCGTGACCCACAGCACCGAGAACACAAGCAGGGCCGAGAACTTCATACGCTCGGCGAAGGCACCGACGATCAGGCCGGGGGTGATCATCGCGAACGTCATCTGGAAGCAGATGTAGACGTATTCGGGAATGACGACGCCGTTGGAGAAGGTCGCCACGGTGGTGGACGGATCGACGCCCTTCAGGAACACCTTGGAGAAGCCGCCGACGAAGTCGTTGAGACCGCCGCCATTGGTGAAGGCCATGCTATAGCCGAAGGCGACCCACAGCAGGCAGACGATGGACGCGATGGCGAAGACCTGCGTCAGGACCGAGAGCATGTTCTTGGTGCGGACGAGTCCGCCATAGAAGAGTGCGAGGCCGGGCACGGTCATCAGCAGCACGAGGACAGCAGAGACCATCATCCAGGCGGTGTCGCCCTTGTTGGGAACCGGTGCGGCAGCGGCCGGGGCCGCGACGACTTCTGGGGTCGGCGACTGTGCGAGGGATGGCTCGATGAACAGGAGCGCCAGCGCGGCGCCTCCCATTCCGAGCGCCAGGGCATTGCGAAGTTTCATGGAAACGGAACTCCCGGTCGCGGTGCGATGGTGATGTGATGGAGGGAAGAGGATGCGGGCCGGAGCATCGTCCAGCCGAGGCGGTTGATCAGAGCGCGTCGACGTCGGTCTCGCCGGTGCGGATACGGACAGCCTTTTCCAGCGGCACGACGAAGATCTTTCCGTCACCGATCTGGCCCGTGCGGGCGGCGGCGGCGATGGCGTCGATGACGCTGCTGGTGAGATCGGCCGCGACGGCGACTTCGATCTTCAGCTTGGGCAGAAAGCTCACGGCATATTCGGCGCCGCGGTAGATCTCGGTATGGCCCTTCTGACGACCGTAACCCTTGACCTCGGTCACCGTGAGGCCGTGGACGCCAATACCGGTCAGGGCGTCCCTGACCTCCTCGAGCTTGAACGGCTTGATGATAGCCATCACGATTTTCATGGGCGGCGCCCCCTTTGTTCTGGATGCCCCGGTCACTGGCCCGATCTGCGTCGCGGCACGGCTATCCGGAATTTTTCGCACCGGTCGGAATGACCAAGCGATCGCCACCCATCATTCAAGGACTATGCCAACGGGAACTTTTTCTCCTCCGGCTTTCTGCACACAAAGTGATCGATCACTGATGCGTGATCAGGCGAGTTTCCTGCCAAGTTTGCACAATAAGTAGTCATTCAGACGATATTGTGAGCATTTTGGTAGAGCTTAAAGCAAAGCTCATCGAGCCGGTGTGGCGATTTCTTCAATTGGGCGGATCAGCCCTTCCTGGGCGACCGAAGCCACGAGCCGTCCGTCCTGCGTGAAGATCGATCCCCTGGCGAATCCGCGTGCTCCGGAGGCAGTCGGGCTCTCCTGAGCGTAGAGCAGCCATTCGTCGGCCCGGAAGGCTCGATGGAACCAGAGGGCGTGATCGAGGCTGGCGGATTGAATCGTTGGATCGAACACGGTCCTGCCGTGGGGGATCAGCGTCGCGTCAAGGAGCATCAGGTCGGAAGCATAGGCGAGGACGGCACGATGTACGGCGGGATCGTTCGGCAAGCGTGATCCTGCCCGAAACCAGACATGGAAACGGGGCTCGCGCGGTTCTCGCGACATGTATCGCTGCACCTCGACCGGCCGCAGCTCGATCGGCGTCTTGCGTCCGAGATAGGCCCGCATGGCGACGGGGATTGACGGCCCTGCTTCCGCGGCGAGCGTCGGTGCATCCGATAAGGCTTCCGGTGGCGGGACTTCGGGCATGGCGACCTGATGAAAGACCCCCTCCTCCTCGTCGTGGAAGGAAGCCGACATGGCGAAGATCGCCCGCCCGTGCTGGTGGGCCACCACCCGCCGCGTCGCGAAGCTGCGTCCGTCGCGGATGCGTTCGACCGCGTAATCGATCGGCCCGGTCGGATCACCGCCGAAAATGAAATAGGCATGAAGGGAATGGGGTGGCCGGCTGCCGTCCACCGTCCGCGATGCAGCGACCAGCGCCTGTCCCAGGACCTGACCTCCGAAGACCCGGAACCACCCGGTCTGGATGCTCTGCCCCCGAAACAGGTCGTCGTCGAGCGGGGCGAGGTCGAGGCAGGCGAGGAGTTCGTCGACGGATCCGGTCATGCGGGCCTTTCGCCGGTCAGGTGCATCATGCGTTTCGGACAACGGCATCGCCATAGCGCGATGGATCACGCAAGGCACCCTTGTCGGGACCGGCCGCGCCGAATCCGAGCATGCGTGCCGATTTGTGCATTCATGCGTTGCCTATGGCGGTTCCTGATGCCACGTCGAATCCCGAGCGACCGCAGCCGACACAGAGTGGCGTGGGATGAAGAGGTGATGGGGTGAAGAGCACGAGCCGATCGACTGAGGGGTTGGCGCGCCGCAAAATTGTGGTCGCCGGCGGCGGTATTCCCGGCCTCAGTCTGGCGCTGGCGTTGCGGCAGGCCCACGGCGACGCCCTCGACGTCACCGTCTGCGACCCGGGACTTGGTATGTCCGCTCTGCGCCACAGGGGCCGGGCCTTCGCGGTGGCGGCTGGCGGCCGACGGATGCTGACGCGTTTGGGAGTGTGGAGCGAGATCTCCCATGCGGCCGGGCCGATCCTGGACATGGCGATCAGCGACAGCCGGCTGAGAGATCCGGTCCGGCCCGTCTTCCTCACTTTCGGGCCGGATGGGGCGAGCGAAGGACAGGTTGCGGGCGAACCTTTCGGCCACATGGTCGAGGCTGAGTTCCTGGTGGAAGCCTTGTTGGCGGCGGCGGGAGCCTGCGGCGTCGTGCTGGAGCAGGTTGGTATCCGCCATGCGCTACCGGAGACCCGTAGCATCGCCATTGCTCTGTCCGATGGGCGCGCGGCGAGCGCATCCCTGCTCGTGGCTGCGGATGGCGCGAAGTCCCGCCTGCGCGAGGCCGCGGGGATCGGCTGGGTCGGCCGTTCCTATCCGCAGATGGGGATCGTCGCGACCCTCGGGCACGAGCGACCGCATGGTGGCCGCGCCTATGAGCATTTCCTGCCGAGTGGTCCGTTCGCGACGCTGCCCCTGGTCGATGGCGGCGCGCTGGGTCACCGCTCCTCCATCGTCTGGACGGAAAAGGCGGCGGATGTCGATGCACTGATCGGCGGGAGCCGGGACGAAACCCTCGCCGAGATCGAGCGCCGGTTCGGGCTCAATCTCGGACGTCTCGTCATCGAGGATGGGCCGAGCGCTCATCCGCTCTCCCTCGGTATCGCGCGAAGCTTCCGGGCCGAGCGTCTCGCGCTGCTTGGGGATGCCGCGCACGTCATCCATCCCATTGCCGGCCAGGGGCTCAATCTCGGTCTTGCCGACGCCGCCGCCCTGGCGGAGGAAATCACGGAGGCGCTGCGGCTCGGCCTCGATCCGGGGTCGAACGAGGTCTTGCAGCGTTACGAACGTAGTCGCCGCTTCGACACCTTCGCCATGGCGACCGTCACCGACGGCCTCAACCGATTGTTCTCGAACGACGTCCTGCCGGTACGCCTCGCCCGCGATCTCGGTCTCGGGCTGGTCGACCGACTACCCGGATTGAAGACGTTCTTCATCGGTGAGGCCTCGGCGTCGCGGAGAGCCTCACCCCGGCTGTTGCGGGGAGAAGCCCTGTAGGGGGTCCGTAGAAGACCGGCTTTAAGCTTTCTCTGCCTTGGCCCGCTCGATCCCCTCGAGGATCAGGCGGTGCGCCTCGGCCTTGTCGCCCCAGCGCTTGATCTTCACCCACTTGCCGGGCTCGAGATCCTTGTAATGCTCGAAGAAGTGCTGGATCTGCTGGATCGTGATCTCCGGCAGATCGGTATAGTTCTCGATCCGGTTGTAGCGCATCGTCAGGTGACGGGACGGCACCGCGATGATCTTCTCGTCCTCGCCAGCATTGTCCTCCATCACCAGGACGCCGACCGGACGAACGCTGATGATCGCACCCGGAGCGATGGCGCGGGTGTTGGCGACGAGGACGTCGCAAGGGTCGCCGTCGCCCGACAGGGTATGGGGGATGAAGCCGTAATTTCCCGGATAATGCATCGCGGTGTAGAGAAAGCGGTCGACGACCAGGGCGCCGGATTCCTTGTCCATCTCGTACTTGATCGGATCACCGCCGATCGGCACCTCGATGATGACGTTGACGTCCTCTGGCGGGTTCTTTCCGATCGAGACAGAATCGATGATCATGGGGTCCTCTCCCAGCCTGCAGCAACCTTGAGCGCTGTTTCCGCGTCTCTTAAATCCCTTCCGACATAAAGGAAATCGGCCGCGGTATGATGCGTTGAGCTTTTGCCGGAAACGTAACATGGAGGCGGCGGTACCGAAACGACAACGCCGTTCTGGCGGCCATATCCGCCGTCGACAACGCTCCGCCCCGCGTCAGGATTTCTCGTTACGTGAGCCGAACCAGCGGTTCCAGATCCTCTCGCACCAGCGAGCGGCGCGTTCGAGCGGGATCTTCAGGAAAGGGACGTCCTGACTGAGGAGAGCCAGACCCACCGGCAGCATCCATAGCCCGAGCACGGGCAGGATAGAGAAGATCCCGCCGAGAATGAACAGGATCGCCGCGCCGATGCGCAGCCAGCGGCGGGACGGCACCCGAAGCCACTCGATCCCGCGCCGTATCCTGTCAGGAAGTTTCTCGGTGAGGCGGGTGACCCGTTCGTCCCAATCCTCCGCCGTACAATCCTGACGGGATGCATCATGCGGGCTGGCGGTCATTCTAGTCCTTGATCCAATTCGTGAAGCGGCGCGTTCCCGGCATATGGGGACGCGCCGCACCGAGATCAGGTCGTCAGACGTTGGTAATCCCCGAGGTGGTCGCAGAGCGCGACCTGCCAGGCCTCACTCGAAACGGTACGCCACTTTGGGAAGGACAGCGCCGGCCATGCGGTCGACCGCTTCTGCGACGCGCTTGCCGCCGAGGCCGGCATAGAAACCGCAGGCGCGCTCGTTGCCCGAAAGCGTCCAGACTCCGACCCGCGTCAGGCCGTGATCGGCGAGATCGTTGCGGATCGCGCGGAACAGCCGCCGGCCGAGGCCCAGCCCCTGATGGGCCGGCAGGATGTAGAGTTCGTCGACCTCTCCCGAAGCCTTGAGGGCACTCCCCCTCGCCTGCCCGTAGATCGCGTATCCCACCACTTCGTCAGCAGTCTCGACGACGACCAGGGGGCGGTTACGCTGCGCCGCGCCGAGCCACCATTGCGAGGAGCGCTGGGAGATCATCCGTTCCAGGGAGATGCCGGGGATGATGCCCCGATAGGCCTCCCGCCACGCTTCGTCGAACACGTCACTCAACCGATCGGCGTCTCCCGAGCGGGCGCGGCGAATGCTGGTGGTACTCGTTCTCATGACTGTCCCTGCGCGCGTTGGAAACGGGAACGATCTCGCATCGAAATGGACGATGCGGGCATGATGAAGGCAAGCCGGATGCCGAGTTGTAAAAGGCGACTTCCAAAGGCTTGCGCGGGCCAATCGGGCCCCACGCGTTTGCCCGGCGCTCCCTCGGCTGTTAGAGCCGCGTCATTCCCCTCTCGACCGGTCCTTGCCGCCACCCGTGTTCAACAGATTCATCAAGCCCGAGATCCGCTACGCACGGCGTATGGCGCGGATCGCCCGGTTCGAGCAGCCGATCGCCGGTCGCGGCGCGCGCATGCGGGCCTGGGCGAACATGCTGCTCGTGGATCACGGCGTGTTCCGATTGGCCTATCTCAACCGGCACAAGGTCGGCACCGGCAAGATCTGGCGCTCGGCCCAGCCGACGCCGCACCAACTGGCGTGGTTCCGACGCCAGGGCGTTCGCACGGTGATCTCCCTGCGCGGCGGACGCGAGCACGGCTCCTGGCCGCTTCAGCGCGAAGCTTGCGTACAGCAAGGGTTGGAACTGGTGGAATTCGTGCTGCGCTCGCGCGAAGCGCCATCGAAGGAGACCATCCTCGGCGCCAAGGCCTTCTTCGACGGCGTGCAGTATCCGGCGGTGATGCATTGCAAATCAGGAGCGGATCGGGCGGGTCTCGGCGCCGCTCTCTTCCTCATCCTGCACGAGGGCATGCCCGTCTCCGAGGCGAGGGGGCAACTCTCGGCTCGCTACGGCCATTTCCGCTTCGCCAAGACCGGGATCCTCGACGCGTTCTTCGATCTCTACCTACGCGAGGGAGAGGCCAGGGGCATGGACTTCCTGACCTGGGTCGAGACCGTCTACGACCCGGAGGCGCTGAAACGCGACTTCAGGCCGGGCTTCTGGTCCGACCTTGTCGTCGATCGGGTGATCAAGCGGGAATAGTGCGCTATTCCGCCGCCAGCCGCGTCATCTCGCGGAACGGATGAGCCGGGTAGGTGCCGATGATCCGCAATTCGCGCGAGAAATAGGCAAGCTCGTCCAAGGCACGGGCGAGGCCTGGATCCTTTGGATGTCCGTCCACCTCGGCATAGAACTGCGTGGCCGAGAACTGGCCCTCCACCATGTAGCTCTCGAGCTTCGACATGTTAACGCCGTTGGTGGCAAAGCCTCCGAGCGCCTTGTAGAGCGCGGCTGGAATGTTGCGCACGCGGAAAATGAAGCTCGTCACCGTCGGCCCGAGATCCGGCGGGATCGGTACGGCATCGGGCGAGAACACTACGAAACGGGTGGTGTTGTGGCTCTCGTCCTCGACATCGCGCGCTAGGATGTCGAGCCCGTACACGCCGGCCGCCATGGCCGGGGCCAGGGCGCCGCGACTCGGATCGCCGGCCTCTGCCGCCTCGCGGGCCGCGCCCGCCGTATCGCCGGCCACCACCGCCTTGAGGCCGAGGCGCCGGATGATCTTTCGGCACTGGCCCAGGGCGTGGACATGGCTGTGCACCGTCCTGAGCGCCTCGATCGGCGTTCCGGGAAGCGCCATCAGTTGAAAATGGATCGGCAGAAAATGCTCGGCCACGATATGCAGGCCCGAGGTCGGAATGAGATGGTGGATGTCGGCGACGCGGCCGGCGATGGAATTCTCGATCGGGATCATCGCCAGGGCGGCGCGGCCGTCATTCACCGCGGCGAAAGCTTCCTCGAACGAGGCGCAGGGCAGCGTCGTCCAGTCTGGATAGGCCTGGGCGCAGATGATGTGCGAATTCGCGCCGGGCTCTCCCTGATAGGAGATCGTGGTGCTGGACATGGATTGAGGCCCGGTTCGTCAGTTGAGGCGCCGGGCCAGGAGCACGGCCCGCGCCCGCTCAAGGTCGGCCGGTGTGTCGACGCCGAGCGGCAGGTCGTCGACGATGATGGCGTCGATCCGCATGCCGGCTTCCAGCGCCCGCAATTGTTCCAGCTTCTCGCGGGTCTCGAGTTCGCCGGGCGGCAGCGACATGAAGCGGGCGAGCGCCCGGCGGCGATAGGCATAGAGGCCAATATGATGAAATAGCGGCCCCTCGCCCCAAGGGGCCTGCGCCCTGGTGAAGTAGAGCGCACGCAGGCGGTTCGGCCCGACATGATGGCCGACGAGCTTGACCACGTTGGGGTCATGCCGCTCCTCGTCGCGGGTGATGACGGCGCATAGCGTGGCGATATCCACCGCGCGATCGGCGAGCGGCGTGATCGCGGCACCGATGACGGCCGGGTCGATCGTCGGCAGATCTCCCTGCAGGTTCACCACGACGTCGTGATTACCCTGTGGATCGATGATCTCGAGGGCCTCGGCCAGTCGGTCGGATCCCGATGGGTGGTCCGGCCGGGTGAGAACCGCGAGGCCACCCACCCGCTCGATCGCATCGACGATCTCGTTGGTGTCGGTGGCGACGACCACGGGGCCGATGCCGGCCTCTACGGCGCGGCGCCAGACATGCACGATCATCGGCTCGCCGGCGATGTCGGCGATCGGTTTGCCGGGCAGCCGGGTGGCCGCCATGCGTGCGGGGATCAGGACGAGGGGATCTGACATCGACCGGCGGATTTATCCAGCAAGCGGGCGGATTAGCAGGGGCGATGCAGGTTGTCATCGTCGCCCGGATGCCACGCCGCGTGACAGCTTTGCCTCTGCGACTACGCGACCGACGACTCCGCCATTGTCAAGGTCGGTCCAGTACCGCTATTCACCCTCGAACATTTCCAGAGTCCGGGGCACCTGCTCGCCGGGCCTCGCCTGCCGCCGAAACCGGCGGACGCCCCCGGAGTTGTCGAGAATGGACTCTTTCGAGCTGAACAAGGTCGCGGGCGCCGTACTCGGCACCCTCCTTCTGGCCCTGGGTTCCGGGTTCGTCGCAGAACTGATCTACTCTCCGAAGCCGGCGGGAAGTGCCGGTTACGCGCTGCCCGAGCCACAGCCGGAAGCGGCCGGCGGGGCGGCTCCCGCCGCCGCCAAAGCGGAGCCTCTTCCGATTCGCCTTGCGAGCGCCAGCGTCGAGAAGGGTACGAGCGCCGCCAAGAAATGCGCAGCCTGTCACAGTTTCGAGAAGGGCGGTCCTAACAAGGTCGGTCCTCACCTGTGGGGCGTCGTCGATCGTCAGCGCGCCCATGAGGGTGGTTTCGAATATTCCGCGGCCCTGAAGGAGAAGGGCGGCACCTGGACCTATGACGAGCTCGACCACTTCCTCGCCAATCCGAAAGGTTATGTGCCTGGCACCAAGATGGCCTTCGCTGGGATACAGGCCCCGCAGGAACGCGCCGACGTGATCGCCTATCTGCGTTCGCTCGCGGATGCACCCGCTC
Source organism: Methylobacterium marchantiae (assembly GCF_042679825.1). Taxonomy (NCBI): domain Bacteria; kingdom Pseudomonadati; phylum Pseudomonadota; class Alphaproteobacteria; order Hyphomicrobiales; family Methylobacteriaceae; genus Methylobacterium; species Methylobacterium marchantiae. The sequence goes on from NZ_JBHTND010000008.1 coordinate 117,764, forward strand.
CCCTCCCGACTGTGGAGAAGGCTGCGGCGGCCGAGGACAAACCTGCGGACGCCAAACCTGCTGAGCAGAAGCCTGCGGATCAGAAGGCTTCCGACGGGAAGCCCGCCGAGGCACCGGCAGAGAAGCCAGCGCAATAGTCGCTGCGCGCAGTCGGAGTCTGCCCTTTCACGAATCCTCGAACAGGCCGGGCATCGCCCGGCCTTCTTCGTTTCAAACGCTGCTTTTCTCGGAGGTGTCGCGACTGGCCGTACGACCATGTTGCGGTGCCGCAACAAGTTCCAACTCGCATCTCTGCTGTGACGGGATGTCAGCGTACATCGCGCCATCGTGAACCAATGGCGAACCATCCATCCCGCAAACCAATCCTTCGGGCGGCAGCCTAAGGGCGCAATTCGATAATAATACTGCACGAATCGGATGTTTCACGCGACTACTGTGAAATTTCGCCCCTGAAATAAGAATTATACCAGTTATTGCAATGCACAATGAAAATGGTGCAGGAAGGCGTACCTTTTCAAAGCAATTAAGAGCAGAACGAATGTCTAACGGGGTCGCTGGAAGGTACGGAATGGACGAACAGACGTCGATCCACCGCCGGAAACTGTTGGAGTTCTTTTCCGCCAGTCCCCTACTGGCCCCGAGCGCAGCCCGGGCTTTGGCCGGTATCGCGGCCTTTGGAACGACCGAGGCGGTGGCACAAAGCTACGATGTGCTTCGAGCGGCGCCCGTGATGAACGGCGATCTCATCGCCTCTCCGGCACAGGCCCTCAACGTATTCGACTTCGAGCCCGTAGCGAAGAAGGAATTGCCGCCGGCGCATTACGGCTATCTCGCCAGCGGCGTCGACGCCGACAAGACGCTGAAGGCCAACCGCGACGATTTCGACAAGATCCATGTCCGTGCCCGTCGCCTGATCGACGTCCGCAAGATCGACACGACCGTGAAGATATTCGGAGAGACCTGGGCGAGCCCGATCGCGCTGGCGCCCGTCAGCAGCGTGGGTGCCTTCCACCCCGAGGCCGAGGCTGCTGCCGCCCGCGCCTGCAAGGTGAAGGGCCACCAGATGATCCTGTCCACGGTGGGCAGCACCTCCATCGAGGATGTCATCAAGGAGCGTGGGGCCCCCGTCTGGTACATGCTCTACCCCACCGACGACTGGGCCGTGACCGAGAAGCTGGTGAAGCGGGCCGAGGCGGCGGGCGCCCCGGCCATCGTCCTGACCGTCGACCGGCAGGGCGGCCGCAACACCGAGACGCTTTTCCGCGAGCGCCGTTCCGACACCCGCACCTGTACCGATTGCCACACGCCGGGCTTCAAGAACGAAGTCAGCCGCAAGCCGATGTTCGACGACATCGACGTGTCGAAGGTGACGAACCTCTACGGCACCGGCATGACCTGGGATTACGTGAAGCGCCTGCGCGGCATCGTGAAGGGCAAGCTCGTGCTCAAGGGGATCATGACCCAAGAGGACGCCAAGATCGCCCTGACCCACGGCGTCGATGCGCTCATCGTCTCGAATCATGGCGGCCGCGCCGAGGAAAGCCTTCAATCGACCATCGGCGCGCTTCCGGAGGTGGTCGGAGCGGTGAACGGCAAGATCCCTGTCCTGATCGACGGCGGCTTCCGTCGTGGTACCGACGTGCTGAAGGCCCTGGCACTCGGCGCGACCGCCGTCTGTGTCGGCCGTCCCTACGTCTGGGGCCTCGCCGCATTCGGCCAGCCCGGCGTCGAGATGGTGCTCACCCTAATGCAGCGCGAGTTCGAGACGATCATGCGACAGGTCGGAGCCACGAAGCTCTCCGAGATCACGTCGAAGAGCGTCCGGATCGTCTGAGATCCTTCACCTGACGGATCCTCCGGTGCGTTCGACCGACGCGCCGGAGGGTTGTCCGCTTGGCGTGGCCTGTCCCGACGTCCTAGAAGGATATCCCGCCCGCGTCCTCGACGGCACGGGCAACGGAATTCGGGAGACAGCCGCCTCGTGATGCGAACAGCCCTGATCGGACGCTTTCTCGCTGCCTCCCTTGCGGTGGCCACCTTCGTCGGTGACGCGCGGGCCGCCGCCCAAGACGGAGGATGGGCGCACGCCCTCACGCTCATGGGTGAGCCGAAATACCCGGCGGGTTTCAAGCAGTTCGACTACGCGGATCCGAAGGCCCCCAAGGGCGGCCTCGTCCGCCTCGGCGCCCAGGGCGGCTTCGACAATTTCAACCTCGTCGTATCGGGCCTGAAGGGCGATCTCGAAGGCGGGGTCGCGCAGATCTACGATACGCTGATGACGGAATCCCTCGACGAGCCGTTCACCTCCTACGGGCTCCTCGCCGAAGGGGTGAAGCTCGCCGACGACTTTTCCTCGGTCACCTACCGCCTGCGCGAGAACGCCCGCTGGCACGATGGCAAGCCGATCACGCCTGAGGACGTGGTCTGGTCCTTCGAGACCCTGAAGGCCAACAGCCCGTTCTACGGCGCCTATTACCAGACCGTGACGAAGGGCGAGGTCTCGGGTCCACGCGAAGTGACCTTCACTTTCGCCGAGAAGGGCAATCGCGAACTGCCCCAGGTCCTCGGCCAGCTCCGCGTGCTGCCCAAGCACTGGTGGACGGGCAAGGATGCGGAAGGGCGCCAGCGCGACGCTACGCAGACCACACTCGAGATCCCCCTCGGCTCGGGCCCTTACCGCCTCGCCAAGTTCGAACCGGGCCGCAGCGTCACCTACGAGCGCGTGCCTGATTACTGGGGCGCCGACCTGCCGGTGAATGTCGGCCGCAACAACTTCGGCACGATGCGCAACGAGTACTTTCGCGATTCCACCGTGCTGATCGAGGCGCTGAAGGGTGACCTGTTCGACTTCCGAGCCGAGAACATCGCCCGCAATTGGGCCACGGCCTATGACGACTTCCCCGCCGTGAAGGAAGGCCGCCTGATCAAGGAGGAGTTTCCCGATCGCGGCAACGGCAACATGCAGGCCTTCGTCTTCAACACCCGCAAGGGCAAGTTCGCCGACGAGCGTGTCCGGCGCGCCTTCAATCTCGCCATGAACTTCGAGGAGATGAACCGGTCCCTGTTCTATGGACTCTACAAGCGGATCGATTCCTACTATTTCGGCTCCGAGCTCGCTTCCTCCGCCCTGCCCCAGGGTGAGGAGTTGGCGATCCTCGAAGGCGTGAAGGACAAGGTCCCGCCCTCCGTCTTCACCACTCCTTACGTGAACCCGATCAACGGCACGCCGGATGCCGTGCGCGCCAACCTGCGCGAGGCGGTGCGCCTGCTGAAGGAGGCCGGCTACGAGCTGCGCGACGGCCGGATGACCAACATCAAGAGCGGCGAACCGCTCACCGCTGAGTTTCTTGAGTTCCAGAGCGTGTTCGAGCGGGTGATCCTCCCGTTCTCGGCCCAGCTCAAGCTCATCGGCATTCAGACGTCACTGCGCGTCATCGATCAGGCGCAATACCAGAACCGGCTGCGCGCTTTCGATTTCGACATGACCACGAGTTCATGGCCCCAATCCCTCTCGCCCGGCAACGAGCAGCGTGAGTATTGGGGCTCGGCCACCGCCGACAAGCAGGGCTCGCGTAACCTGATCGGGATCAAGGACCCGGCCATCGACACGCTGATCGAGCAGGTGATCTACGCCAAGGACCGCCCCGGCGTGCTGGCTGCGACTCATGCCCTCGACCGGGTGTTGCTCGCCCATAACTACGTCGTACCGCAATGGGCGGCGAATGTGTCGAGGACCCTGCGCTGGAACCGGTTCGGGCACCCGGCGACCCTGCCGCTCTACGGCTCGTCCGGATTCCCGGCCACGTGGTGGTACGACGAGGCGCTGGCCGCCAAGACCGGGGCGCCCCGGTGACCGGCGCGCCGACCCGCCGGGACTTCGTCGTCGGGGCCGGCGCCCTCGGCATCGCCACAGCCCTGCCGAGGGCGGCTCACGCCGTCCTCGCCGGCCCGAGTCATGGAATGTCGAGCTTCGGCGAACTGAAATACGCGGCGGACTTCCCGCATTTCGCCTATGTCGACCCGACTGCCCCGCGCGGCGGCCGCTTCTCGGCGCAGCTTTCCTCAACCCTCGGCAATCAGGCAAGCGATACGTTCAACACGTTGAATGTCTACGTCCTGCGCGGCGACGGCGCGGCCGGAATGAACCTGACCTTCGATTCGCTGATGGTGCGGGCGCTGGACGAGCCTGACGCACTCTATGGCCTCGTCGCCCGCAACGTCGAGGCGAGCGAAGACGGTCTCACCTATCGCTTCGCCCTGCGCCCACAGGCGCGATTCCATGATGGTTCGCGTCTTACTGCCGCCGATGTCGCCTTCTCGCTGAACCTGTTGAAAGAGAAGGGGCATCCCGAGATCGCGCAGGTGATCCGAGACATGACGGAGGCCGTCGCAGAGGGCGACGAGATCGTCATCGTGCGTTTCGAGAAGGGCCGCAGCCGCGACCTGCCGCTCTTCGTTGCGACCCTGCCGATCTTCTCGAAGGCCTATTACGCCAATCGGGATTTTGAGGCTTCCACGCTTGAGCCGCCGAGAGGATCCGGCCCCTACAAGGTCGGTCGCCTCGAAGCGGGCCGCTTCATCGAGCTGGAGCGAGTGGCCGATTACTGGGCTGCGGAATTGCCGGTCACGGTCGGCCACAACAATTTCGACCAAATCCGCTACGAGTATTTTCGCGACCGCCAAGTGGCGTTCGAGGCATTCAAGAGCGGCATCTTCACCTTCCGCGAGGAATTCACCGCTCGCGTCTGGGCCACCGGTTACGACTTCCCCGCCTTTCGCGAGGGTCGCGTGCGCCAGGAAGTCGTGCCGGATGCGCGCCCCTCCGGCACGCAGGGCTGGTGGATGAACACCCGTCGGGAGGCCTTCCGCGACCGTCGCGTCCGCGAGGCTATCGGCTTGTGTTTCGATTTCCCCTGGGCGAACAGAAATCTGATGTTCAGCGCCTATATCCGAACGGCCTCGTTCTTCGAGAATTCGAACCTCAAAGCCACCGGCAAACCCTCGTCGGAAGAACTCGCCCTTCTCGAGCCCATGCGTGCCGACCTGCCCGACGAGGTCTTCGGCGAGGCTTGGCAACCGGCCCAATCGGACGGGTCTGGCCAGGATCGGGCGCTCCTCAGCCGCGCCGTGGCGCTCTTGCGCGAGGCGGGCTGCACCCGCGACGGCGGCACCATCAAGCTGCCGAACGGCAAACCCTTGGAGATCGAGTTCCTGGATGCCGACCCGGCCCTCGAGCCGCATACGCAATCCTTCATCCGCAATCTCGGCCTGATCGGGATCAGAGCGAGCATCCGGCGGGTGGACACGTCCCAATATCAATCACGCCTCAAGGATTTCGACTTCGACATCACCTCGCGCCGCTACGGCAGCGGCCCGACCCCCGGCCCTGAGCTGCGGCAGGTCTACGGCTCGGGCAGCGCGGCGACGCCGGGTTCGGACAACCTCGCCGGCGTATCGAGCCCTTCGGTGGATGCGCTGATCGGCCGGGTGCTCGATGCCTCGTCACGGGCCGACCTCATCGTCGCCGCTCGCGCCCTCGACCGCGTGCTGCGCTCGGGGCGCTACTGGATACCGATGTGGTACAAAGCGGATCACCGGCTCGCCCTGTGGGACGTCTACGGCCACCCTGCCCCGGGCCCGGCCTACGATCTCGGCGCGCCCGCGATCTGGTGGCACGATTCCGACAAGGCCCGGCGCATCGGCAGGAACTGAGGACCACACGTGCTCGCCTACATCCTGCGCCGCATCGCCCTCATGGTCCCGACGATCTTCGGGATCATGCTCATCACCTTCGTCATCGTGCAGTTCGCCCCCGGCGGCCCAGTGGAGCGCGTGCTGGCGCAGTTGCAGGGGCAGAGCGAAGGCAGCCTGTCCCGCGTCACCGGCGGTGCGGGCGATCTCGGTGGTGGCGGACGCAGCGCCGGCGGCGGTTCTGAGGCCAATTCGCGCTATCGTGGCGCGCAAGGTCTGGACCCGGCCTTCATCAAGAAGCTCGAACAGCAATTCGGCTTCGACAAGCCGGCGCCCGAGCGCTTCGCCAAGATGCTGTGGGACTACGCCACCTTCGATTTCGGCAAGAGCTACTTTCGCGATGTCTCGGTTCTGCAACTGATCCGCGAGCGCCTGCCGGTCTCGATCTCCCTCGGCCTCTGGATGACGCTCCTGTCCTACGCGATCTCGATTCCGCTCGGCATCCGCAAGGCGGTGAGGGACGGGTCGCGCTTCGACCTTTGGACATCGACCGTCGTCATCATCGGCTACGCCATCCCGAGCTTCCTGTTCGGCATCGCGCTCATCATTTTGTTCGCCGGCGGCTCGTTCCTGCAGGTCTTCCCGATCCGCGGGCTCACCAGCGAAGGCTGGGAGAGCTTCACACTTTGGGGCAAGATCGTCGATTACGCTTGGCACATGACGCTGCCGCTCACCGCCCTGGTGCTCGGCGCCTTTGCCACCTCGACGCTGCTCACCAAGAACTCGTTCCTCGACGAGATCCGCAAACAGTACGTGCTGACGGCGCGGATGAAGGGACTCACCGAGCGGCGCGTCCTCTACGGGCACGTCTTCCGCAACGCCATGCTGATCGTGGTGGCGGGCTTTCCCGGCGCCTTCATCTCGGCCTTCTTCGCCGGCTCCCTGCTGATCGAGACGATCTTCTCCCTGGACGGGCTCGGGCTCCTGTCCTTCACCTCCATCGTTGGGCGCGACTATCCGATCGTCTTCGCCACGCTCTACATCTTCTCGCTGATGGGGCTGGCGGTGAACCTACTCTCCGACCTGATCTACACCTGGATCGATCCGCGCATCGACTTCTCGGCGCGGGCGACATGACCAGCCTACCCCTGGTCATCCGGCCCGAGAGGCCGGGCGACATCGACGCCATCGACCGCCTCCATGCTCGCGCCTTTGGGCCGGGACGCTTCGCCCGCACCGCGTATCGCCTGCGCGAGGGCACTTTGCCGCTCGTCGAGCTCTGCTTCACTGCGCTGGTCGGCACCTACCTCGTCGGCTCCGTCCGTGTCGGCCCGGCCCAGGCGGGTGGTCTTCTCCTTGTTCTGGGACCGCTCACCGTCGACCCGAGTTTCGAGAAGCGCGGCATAGGCGGATCGCTGATGCAGGCGAGCCTCGATGCGGCGCGGGCCGGCGGCCACGGGCTCGTCGTGCTGGTGGGCGACGCGCCGTATTACCGGCGCTTCGGCTTCGTGCCGGTACCGCCCGGCCGCCTGTCGACTCCCGGTCCGGTGGATCCCTCGCGTTTTCTCTGGCTCGAACTCCGCCAGGGCGCCCTCGACACCGTATCGGGAAACGTCAGCGCTGTCCGTCCGCGTTGACCTCTCTGGCGCCAATCGGCGCCGCGGGAGCGATGAATGACGGGATCGAACCACTCCATCACACACCGGACGATCGGGGTGAACGGCGTCACGCTGCATGTGGCATCCGCCGGCAAGGGGCCGGCCCTCGTCCTGCTCCATGGCTGGCCGGAATTCTGGCTCACTTGGGAGCCGGTCATGCAGCGCCTCGCCGATCGGTTCGAACTGATCGTTCCCGATCTCAGGGGGTTCGGCGCCAGTGAGAAGCCGACTATCGAGCCATCGGACGAGGCCAGGGCGAAGGTTCATGCTGCGGATGTGGCGGGGCTTCTCGACGCCCTTGGGATCGAGCGCGCCGGGTTCGTCGGCCACGATGTCGGCGCTTATGTCGGGCAGGCGTTGGGGCGTCGCATACCGGAGCGTCTCACTGGGCTATTCTTCTTCGATTGCCCCTATCCTGGCATCGGCTCCCGCCTCGCGGCCCCGGAGATGCTGAGCGAGATCTGGTACCAGTCGTTCCACCTCAAGCCGTTCGCCGCCGCCACGGTCGGCGCATCGCGCGACTCCTGCCGATTGTATATCGGCCACTTCCTACGTCATTGGGCCGGCGGTAACCCAGCCGCTTTCGACGATGTGCTAGAAGAGTTCGTCGACAATTTCCTGGTCGCCGGTAACCTGCAGGGTGGCTTCAACTGGTATGTCAGCGCACAGGCCGGGCGGCTCGCCATGATCCGTGGCGAAGCGCCCGCATTGCCGACAATCTCCGTGCCGACCTGCATCCGCTGGGGCACGCGCGACCCCCTCTTCCCCTCTTTCCCTATGCCCGGACCGATCGTCTCGGCGAGACATTTTCGAATCTCGACCTCGCACCCTTCGAGGGCGTCGGTCACTTTCCGCACCGAGAGGCGCCGGATGATGCGGCGGCGGAGATAGCGCGATTCTTCGGGCGATTGATCGGGCGGACACCCGTTAATCGTCACATTCGTTGTCCCGGGTCCGCGTAGCGGAGCGCAAGATCCTGATCCGCCAACGGATTAGGATGAGGTGCATCGGCGGCTCTGGATTCCGGGTTCCGCTATGCGGCCCCGGACCGACGGTGCTCAGCTATCCAATCAGGATTGACGTCCGCGAACTTACGCGGCTCGCCCGCGCCGCCCTTCCACGAGCCACATCGCCAGCACTGCCCCGGCAAGAGCCACGAGCGCCCACAGCCCAAGCGCGAGGGGATAGACCTCGACACCGCGGATAACGGCGCTGTCGCTCGGGCGGAAGCCGATCCAGTCGGCTCCGGCGAGCCGCCCGCTGCGCAGGGATTGCAGGCGGGGCACGACGGTTCCGCCGCCGGCATCGGCCAAGCGACGGATCGAGCCACCCGTCCCTTCGGCCAGGGCCTTGAGGCGTTCCGTGTCGCTGAAGACGTCGGTGAGTTCACGCGGATTCGGTGGTCCGACGCTGACGAAGGCGATGAGCGAGCCCGAGCGCAGGGTATGCAGGCCGAGTTCCGTCGCCTCGAATGTCGTCGTGAACAGGCCGGGCTCGGCCGGGCTGAGACTCAGTGTCCGCTCCGGCCCGGTGGGCCCTTTCACGGTAACGGGTTCGGCGGTCTCCGCCATGGTCTGCCGCTCGACACGGACCTCCCGGCCATGCCCCGTCATCTGAGCCCGCAGGGTCTCCTCTTCGAGCGCCGGCTCCTTCATCAGCCAGTGACCCAGCCGGCGCAGGAGGTCGAGATAGGGGCCGCCTTCCTGGTAGCCACGCGCCCAGAGCCAAGCATGATCGGACAGAAGCAGGGCGACGCGGCCTTTTTCCTCCCGTGAAAGAGCCAGGAGCGGCAGGGCGTTCGGCCCCTGCAGGATCGGCTGCACACCGGCTTTTGTCTGGGCGGAGACGATACGGAGCCAGTCGCCCCAGGCCGGGGGCGACGCGTCGGAACCGGGTAGTGCGCGGGTAACGGGATGCCGCGTTCCAGTGCTCGTCAGAGTCGCCTTGTAAGGCTGTTCAACGACGCGCCCGTTGGGCTCGCCCGGCAGGATCTGCGAGAGCCGGGTACGCGACAGGCTCGCCGACGAGGCGAATTCCGGACCCGCCGCGATGAGGAGTGCGCCGCCATCCCTGACATAGCGGACGATGTTGTCAAAATAGGCCGAGGGCAGCACGCTCTGGTTGGCGTAGCGGTCGAAGATGATGAGGTCGAAATCCTTGATCTTCTGGACGAACAGTTCGCGCGTCGGGAAGGCGATGAGCGAGAGTTCGGAAATCGGCGTTCCATCCTGCTTCTCGGGCGGCCGCAGGATCGTGAAATGAACGAGATCGACGTTCGCGTCGGATTTCAGGAGGTTTCGCCAAGTGCGCTCGCCCTGGTGGGGCTCGCCCGAGACCAGCAGCACGCGCAGTTTCTCGCGTATACCCTCGATGGGCAGCACGGCGCGGTTATTGATGGTGGTCAGCTCGCCCGGCAAGGGCTCGACCTCGATCTCGACCACGTTGGGCCCGCCATGCTCGATCTTCGTCGTCAGGGAGAAGGGCTGGCCGGTGGGGAAGGTGCGGCGCCCGATCTCTTCGCCGTCCCGCCGCACCGTGACGGTGGCGCTCCCGGTGCCGCCTCGCTCCATCACCTCGGCACGGATGGTGAGATCGCGCCCGACGATGCCGAAGCGCGGCGCTTCGATCAGCTTGATCTGTCTGTCGCGCTCGTCCGGATGCCCGGTGACGAGGACATGGAGCGGCGCCTTGATGCCGAGTGCCGCGACGGAGGCGGGGATGTCGTGCACGACGCCGTCGGTGAGCATGACCACGCCTGCGAGCCGGTCGGGCGGCACGTCGGCCAGCGCCTGGGACAGGGCAGTGAACAGTTTCGTGCCGTCATCGCCGTCCTTGGCGTCGGGCACGTCGATGAAGCGCGGCTCGATATTGGTGAGTGCTCCGAAGCGCCGCTGCAATTCGGCGCGGACCGCATCGGTCATGGCAGGACGATCGCCGAGGGTCTGTGAGCCCGAGCGATCGACCACGATGGCGGCGATATCTTTGACCGGCTCCCGGTCCTCGCGCACCAGCGATGGGTTGGCGATGGCCAGCAGCACGAGCCCGAGAGCTACTGCCCGCAGGATCGCCGTGCGACCGCGAGCAGCGAAGGCGAGGACGATGAAGACGGCCACCAGCACACCGAAGCCGGTGATGACTGGCCACGGTATCAGGGGGGTGAAGCTCAGGCTCAGCATGGGCTGGCGACTTCCGAGTTTCGCATTCCAACGTTCTGCTGCCAGGTCACCTCATCTCGAGATGCCCGCTTGGCGGGCCTCGGAGAAGCCTTCCAAACCCCGCCGATCGGACTGGAGGGCTCCTTCGAGGCCTCCGCTGCACTCCGGCGCCTCAGGATGAAGTCCAAGGAGAGGATGCCGCGCTTAATGTGACCCATCACTGTCCCAACCGCTCCAGCAGGGCCGGCACGTGGACCTGATCCGCCTTGTAATTGCCGGTGAGCGTGTAGATCACGAGATTGATCCCGCCGCGGAAGGACATCTCTCGCTGACGCTGATCACCGCCGACGATTGGGTAGAGAGCTTCGCCGCGCTTGCCCACCGCCCAGGCTGCGGCGAGATCGTTTCCGGTGATGACGATGGGAGAGACGCCATCGCCGGCTCTTGCCGGTCGACGCTCCGCTCCGTCTCCGGCCGGCGGCAGAGTTTCGACCCAGGTCTGGCCGGTGGCATAGCGACCCGGGAAACTGTCGACGAGGTAGAACGCCTTCGTCAGCACGTGGTCCGCGGGAACGGGCTCGAGTTCCGGCACTTCCAGCGTCGAGAGCATCTTGCGCAGATAGGCCGCCTCCGGCGTCGGCGGACCGCCCGGGCGCGCTGTCAATGCATCGCGAGTGTCGAACAGGACAGTGCCGCCGTTGCGCATGAAGGCGTCGATCCGGCGGATCGCGGCTTCGCTCGGTTGTGGGCGGCTGGCCACGATGGGCCAGTAGATGATCGGGTAGAAGGCGAGCTCATCCTTGCCCGGATCGATGCCGATCGGGTTGCCCGGCTCCAGCGCCGTGCGGCTCGCGAGCATCTGAGTCAGGCCGTTGAGCCCGGCCCGGCTCGCCGTATCGGTCGCCTCGTCTCCGGTGACGATGTAGGCGAGGCGCGTGGCAAGGGCGGATTCGAAGGCGTTGGATCGCGCGGGTTCTTGCGCATGCGTGCCATGCGACGAGGCCGTTATGCCGATGCCGGCCAGGAGAAGCACTGCCGCCGACCGACCGGCGAGGCGACCGAGCAGCCCTCCGCGCGATCGGTTGAAGAGGCCGCCCAGCCACAGGCCGGCGAGGGTATCGAGGATCAGGAGCATCAGCGCCAGCGTAAACAGCGCGGCGCGCAAGTCGAGGGTATCTCCGCCGGCGAGCGACCCGGTGCGCGCGTCGGTGAGAGCCGAGAAGTCCAGGGGCTTCAACCGATCGTCGGGTCTCAGCGCGTTCACGGCCACGCCGCCATCGGCCGGCCCATAGAATCCGGCCGGGTGTTCGAGGTTGGCGCGCTCGCCGTAATCGGCCGGAACCGCCGTGGCTCCCGCAGGCGGGCTGCCGAGCGCACCGAACCCGTCGAGGGTCAGGCGCGGTGCCAGGACGGCGGCAGCAGGCCGTGCCGTCCCATCGCTGCCATTCGGTGATGTGCTGCCCGACAGGGCGACGACCCGGCGCAGCATGTCGATGAAGAGGCCCGAGAGGGGCAGGTTCGACCAGGTCGTGTCAGCGGTCACGTGGAACAGGATCACTCGGCCCTGACCGCGTTTCTCGGCGGTGACGATCGGTGTACCGTCCTGGAGCGACGCCCAGGTCCGTCCCGGCAAGTCCCCATCGGGCTCGGCGAGGATCTGGCGGCGCACGCCGATATCGGCCGGCGGCACTAGCCCGGCGAAGGGACTCTCGGGCGCAAAAGCCGCGAGGGTCTTGGGGCTGTCCCAAGAAAGGGTGCCTCCCAGCGTCCGGCCGCCCCGGCGCAGGCGGACTGGCACGAGCGTGTCGTTGCCTGCAGCGAGGCGGGGCCCGGCGAAGCGCACAAGCAACCCGCCTTCGTCCACGAACTTCGCCACGCGGCGCATCGTCTGTTCGTCGAGGGCGCCGACATCGGCGAGCACCAATACGGAAACCTGGTTGTCGAGGAGCTGAGCCACCGAGTCGGCGACACCCTTGGCCCCGCGTGCCTCCTGAACATCCGCGAAGGGTGTGAGCGCGCGTGATAGGTAGTAGGTGGGCGCCAGGAGTGGCTGAGCCTGATCGCTGGTGCCGCCGAAGACGAGGCCGACACGGCGCCGCTTGCCGCGCTCGTCCATCAAAGTCACGGCGCCTGCCGAACGTTCGGCAGCGATTTCGAGGCGACTGATGCCGTTGCGAAGCTCAACCGGAAGCTCGAACATGATCTCCGCGTCGGTGGCACCGTCTCGGAAGGCGAAATCATGCTCGGCCAAGGGCAAGCCCTTCTGGTCGAGGGCGCGGACAAGCCCGGTATCACGTCCGTTGGGCGAGGCGCGCAGCACGTGCGCCGTCAGCTTGCCGGCGGTCTCGGCAGCGGATAAGGCCAGCGCCGGCGGCTGATCGGCTCGAAGGATCGTCAGCCGGCCGCCCGCCTTCTTCACGGTGTCGGACAAGTTTTTCCCGAATTCGTTGGCGCCGATCCCGGCGATCCCGTCGCTGATCCAGACCACGGCCGCTCCTGGGACACGGTCGAGAAAGGTGCCGATCGCGGACAGATGCCCGTCGCGATCGGCCAGATGTGAGCGTGGTGCGATCGCCCGGATCCTATCGAGAGCGGCGGCCGGCGTCTTCGCCTCGAAGGCAGCTGGAGCATCGGCAAGAGCGATCACCGCCACAGGACGGCCATCGCGAGAGGCCGCTTCGATTTCATCGGTGGCGACGCGCATGCGCTCTCGCCAATCGTGCGCAGCGGAAAATCCGTTGTCGAGCATCACGAGGAGCGGCGTCCGCCCCGACGCCGCGCCGATGCCGGCCGGATTCCAGACCGGACCGGAGACCGCGAGGATCAGGCAGGCGGCCGCGATCATCCTCAAGATCAGCAGCCAGGGCGGGGTCCGCGCCGGTGTCTCGCGAGTGCCGATTAGGTCGGCCATTATCCGCAGGGGCGGAAACTCGATCCGCTGAGGACGCGGCGGCGTCACGCGAAGCAGATACCATAGAGCCGGTAGCGCGATCAGCGCCGAGAGGGCCAGGGGGGCGGCGAAGGTCAGAGGCAAACCGAACACGCGAGGCTCCTCAACCCGTGCCGCGGGCTGCGGCGACCAGGGTGAGGAGGCGCAAGGCCGCCTCGCTCGCAGGTCGATCGGTGCGATGGATCGTCAGGGTCCAGCCCTGGACACGGGCGATGTCGGCGAGACCTTCGCGATGTGCGGCGATGCGCATGCGGTAGGCCGCTCCCCAGGATGCGGCATCGCCGATATCGAGGCTCAGTCTGGTCTCGGGATCGTGCAGCACGGCCTGTCCGGCGAAAGGGAAGGTCTCCTCCACCGGGTCCACCACCATGACGAGATGGCCGCGCGTGCCGGCTCCGGCGATGGAGCCCACAGCTTCTCGCATCGTGTCCAGAGGGGAGAGGAAATCGCTGATCAGGACCGCCTCGTCGAAGCGGCCGGGCGCTGCACGCGGCGGCGTGTCTTGGTCGAGACCGGCTTTGTCCGCCACGAGGGCATGGGCCATGGTCTCGACGATGCGACGCGAGGCGGTGGCGCGGGTGAGGCCGAGCAGCCCCGCGCGTTCGCCGCCATCGACGAGGGCGTCGGCCACCGCGAGGCCAAGCACCAAGGCGCGCTCCACCTTCGGCCCTTGCCCGAGATTCGAGGCAAATCCCATCGAGGCGGAGCGGTCGATCCAGAACCAGATATTGTGGGTCGCCTCCCATTCGCGCTCACGCACGTAGAGCCGGTCATCGCGGGCCGAGCGGCGCCAATCCACCCGCGCCGCCGCCTCGCCGGCGACGAAGGGTCGGAACTGCCAGAAGCTTTCCCCTTGGCCGGCTCGGCGGCGACCGTGCAGGCCGTGAGCGAGAGTGGATGAGACTCGTCGCGATTCTAGGATCAGGCGAGGCATTCGCTCGGCGAGAGAGAGCGCGCCTTCGGTCTCGTGCCGTCCAGGAATGCGCTGGGTCGCTTCGAGAACCCGGGTCGCGATCATCCAGTTAAAGCTTCGCGGCCAGTTGAGCGATCAGGCCGGGGATGGTCTCGCCATCGGCGCGGGCCGCGAAGCTGAGAGCCATGCGGTGCTTGAGCACGGGCTCGGCGAGCGCCTTCACATCGGCAATGGAGGGCGCGACGCGGCCTTCGATCAGGGCCCGGGCACGCACCGCGAGCGTCAGTGCCTGGCTCGCACGAGGGCCGGGTCCCCAGAGCAACTTGCCCTTCAGAGATGGGTCGCCCCCCTCGGGACGGGCCGAGCGGACAAGGTCGAGAATCGCGTCCACCACCGCGTCACCCACCGGCAGGCGGCGCACGAGGCGCTGGGCGGTGAGGAGGGCGTCGGTGGACATCACCGCCTGCGGGGTATGGTCGCCGATGCCCGTGGTTTCGATGAGGATACGGCGCTCGGCGGCGCGGTCGGGATATCCGACATCGATCTCGAGGAGGAAACGATCGAGTTGCGCCTCGGGCAGTGGATAGGTGCCCTCTTGCTCGATCGGATTCTGTGTCGCCAGCACGTGGAACGGGCGCGGCAGGTCATGACGCTCGCCCGCCACCGAGACGAAATTCTCCTGCATCGCCTGCAGCAGTGCCGATTGCGTGCGCGGGCTGGCGCGGTTGATCTCGTCGGCCATCAGCAATTGCGTGAAGACCGGGCCACGCACGAAACGGAATGAGCGGCGCCGATCCTGGTCCTCGTCGAGGATCTCGGTGCCGAGGATGTCGGACGGCATCAGGTCGGGAGTGAATTGCACCCGGCGGGCGTCGAGACCGAGCACCGTGCCGAGCGTCTCCACGAGCTTGGTCTTGGCGAGGCCGGGTAGGCCGACGAGAAGACCGTGACCGCCGGCGAGGATGGTAATGAGGGCAAGGTCGACCACCATCTCCTGGCCGAAGATGACTTTGTAAATCGCCTCTCGCGCCTGTCCCACCTGACCGAGACACGCTTCTGCGGTGGCAACGATGCCGTCGTCGAGGGAAGTCGTCACTGCCGGCGTGGAGGCTGAAGTCATGCGTTCGATCCCGGTTCCACCGGCGCCTGAAGGACGGGCCGGTGCGGTAAGGCAGTCCACCCTAACGGTCGCCTTTGGAGAGAGTGTGGCGTCCTTTGAGGCACGCTGGCAAGGTCGGCGCGACGACGCAGGCATTTTGCCAGCTTGTCCTTGAAGGACACACCGTTTTCCGAACGCGCGAAATCGGTGGAGCCAAACGGCGTCTTCCCGCCCACGGGATCAAGAGCAAGGAGTGTGGCGGCCGAAGATGATTGGAAGCCGTACCGAGGCTCGAATGTCGCACGGCTCCAACCGCGGGGTTGTCCAAGGCAAGGCTGCTCAGGGCTGCCAGTGTACCTAAAGCCTGCGTACTTGCATGAGATGCAAGGCGTAATTGTAGCCAAGATTATCCAGATGCGCGTCTGGATGTGATGTCGTCCGCGACCCTGCCAGTCGTTTCCGGGCGTTTTTGCGCACATGGATGCATCATTTAATTGATTATACCATTATAATGCGAAATAAAACTTCTTATCTACTCTCATACAGAAGAATTTTGGTGAATTCTCATGAAAAAATTATTATAGTCATTGGCATTTATCTCAGAGAGAACTGGTGTCCGGACGATGAGCAACCAACACAAGGCCGCGTCAGCCATCGTCGCACAGGTGCTCTTCGACCAGATGGCTGCGAATGAGCAGGCGGTGGTCCGAGCCGAAGCTGTCAGCAAGGGCGTCAGCGCGGTCGAGATCGTGCGCCGGTCGCTCGACATCCTGATCGCTGAGGCCGGCTCGCCGGCTGCAAAAGGGAGAAATATCGAAACGTAGACGAACCGAGCCGAAGAAGACCCTTCGGTCGTCGCAGGGTCGGTTTCCCGTCAGGCAAATCTGGACCTCCGCCTATGAGCCAAGACATTCGAGCGACGATGCTTCGCAAAAGAGCGAAGGTTCTCCTTTTTGCGTTCTGCATCTCTTTCGGGACAGTCGATGCCAATGCGCAGACCGTCGAAGACGGGTCCGATGCCGTCGTCGGAAAAGCGGTCGCCAGCACGGTTCTCGACCTGATCGGCCAGCGGTTCAAAGAATTGGACCCGAGAGTCAGTGGCCTCCGCCGGGCCAAGGGGTCGTGGATATGCGGGTCCGTCAACGTCAAGAACCGAGACGGGCTCTACATCGGTGAGCGCGGCTTCGTGGTCGATCTTTCGAACGCATTCTTCGGCCGCGTTCCGGAAGGGCCGGAACTCCTCAACCCGCGGGCGGCGGGATTCGCTTCCCTGGAAAGGATCAGGCAGCTCTATTTCGACATGTGCCTCGATTGATTGCGCAGCATCCGCCGATAACGGCGCGGACCATGGTGCGATGTGGGATCGGCGGTCTCGGTGACGGCATCGACTTACCGTGATGCAAGGCTCAGAAGTGGCTGAAGGACCGCACGGCGAAAATGTGCTCGCTGCCGTCCTGACAGCGAAAGATTGGAGGGCCATGTCCGGCTATGACGACGCCGATCGGCGTCAGGGAGATGCCGGCCGTCCGAGCCTCGGAGATGCATGCCTCCGCTCGATCGGGCGGAATCGCGCAGAGGATCTCGTAGTCGTCGCCGCCGGTAAACGCCGTGTCGGCGAGTGCTGGCTCCAGCGTAATGGCGGCACGAACTGCTACGGAGATGGGCACGTCGGAGAGCGTGATTTCGGCGCTTCGGTCACCGCCCACCAACATCTTCGTCAAATCGCCGACCAGCCCGTCCGAGACATCCATGGCGGCCCGCGCCTCACGGAGGAGAATTGGCGCAAGGGCGAGGCGCGGGCGGGGATGGCGATAGCGGTCGATGAGGAAATCGCGCGCCGCTGGTCCGATGCCCTCGCCCCATACCGGCGATTGGCCGGTCAGGAGCGGTAGGCCAAGGGCTGCGTCGCCGATCGTGCCGCTCACGCATAGGAGGTCGCCGATCCGCGCGTTCATGCGCCTGACCATGCCACCGCTGGGCACCTCGCCGAGGGCCGTCACGCCGATCAGCATCGGTCCTGCGGCGCGGACGGTATCGCCCCCGAGCAGCTGGCATCCGAAATCGGTCGCGGCCGTTCTAAGGCCTGCAGTGAAGCCGGCGAGCCAGTCTTCGGTCCAATCATCCGGCAGGGCGAGCGTCAGGAGAAAGCCACGCGGGGTTGCCCCCTTTGCCGCGAGATCGGATAGGTTCACAGCGAGCGCCTTGCGGGCGATCGAGGCTGGAGGATCGTCGGTCAGGTAATGGACGCCCGCGACGATGGCGTCGGCTGTGAGGACGAGATCGCAGCCGGGGCTCGGCGTCAGCGTGGCAGCATCGTCCCGCAATCCGTCGGCGCCCTGCCCCGCCAGCGGCGCGAAATAGCGAGCGATGAGTTCGTCTTCGCTGGAACGGGCGCCGGACGTCGATGTGGTCACGCGCGACCGGAGCCGGGAAGCCCGGCGAATTCCGATCCGCGCATCTCGCGGGCGACCTTATCGAGCACGGCGTTGACCATGCCCGGTTCGTCGCCGGCGTAGAAACTATGGGCGACGTCGACATATTCCGAGATCGCCGCTCGGGCGGGCACGTCCTTGCGGAACATGATCTCATAGGCACCCGCCCGCAGGATCGCGCGCAGGACCGCCTCTATTCGCTTGAGCGGCCATCCCTGGGACAGGGCCTTGTCGAGTTGCGGATCGATCGCGCGCTGTTCCTCGACCACGCCGCGCAGGAGATCACGGAAGAACGCGATCTCGGCTGGGGGCTGCTCGATTCCCTCCACCTCCCGGCCGATCCAGAAGGTTTCGAATTCTGCGAGCGCCTCGATGACGCCCTTCTCGGAAATTTCCATCTCGTAAAGGGCCTGCACCACGGTGAGGCGTGCGCCGCTGCGCTCGATCGTTTTGGCCATGGGTTCTCAGTCCTCTCCCACCGGCGCGGCGGCTGCGGCGCGTTTCAGCGCCAGGACGGACAGGGCCGCCTCCGCGGCGCCCGCGCCCTTGTTCATCTCGGAAACGCGGGCACGGGCGAGTGCCTGCTCCATCGTCTCCACTGTCAGGATCCCGTTGCCGAGGGGCAGGCGACCGAGCACGGAAAGGTCCATGAGCGCACGCGCGCTCTCGCCCGCGACGATGTCGTAATGACCGGTCTCGCCGCGGATGACGCAGCCCAGTGCCACGGCGGCATCGTAGGGTTGTCCGGCTCTGGCGGCTTCCTCCACGAGGATGGCGATGGCAGCGGGTATTTCGAGGGCGCCGGGCACCGTCACGACCACGCCTTCCGCCTCCGCCGCCTCGATCGCCTCCGTCGCACCGGCGAGGAGTTCATCGGCGATGTCGTCGTAATAGCGCGCTTCGACCACGAGGACGCGCGCGCCCTTCACGTTTACTGGGGCGGCCGATCGGGCAGCGGGTGGGGGCGAAACCATCGTGGGCCTTGTCTGCGGTGGCGGAGGACGACATCGGCACGGACCGTGACGATGAGCTCCGCGCGAAGTGTTGGCGTCGCCACCCTGTACGACCGGGTTAGCCCGGCTCCGATTCTCGTGACCGAGCGCATAGAGGACGTAGTTGGGCTGCCCCTCGTTCGATGGGCGAGCGATAGACCGAAGGGGGCCGCATCACAAGACGGCCGCTCAGGAGGTCCGACTCTCGGAAAGGCGTGCCGCGTAGCGGGCGATCAGGTCGACCTCGATGTTCAGCCTGTCACCCTCTCGGCGTTCCCCCCAGGTGGTGACCGCCAAGGTGTGGGGGATCAGCAGGACCGAGAAAAGATCGCCGTCGACGGAGTTCACGGTGAGCGATGTGCCGTCGAGGCAGACCGAACCCTTCTCCGCGATGAAACGGGAGACCGAAGACGGTGCGCGAAGGAGGAACCGGTCGCTCGGCGCCCATTGTGGATCGCCTGCTCCACCGGTGACGCTTTCGCGAGCGACGATCTCGGCCACCCCGTCCACATGCCCGGTGACGAGATGGCCGCCGAGTTCGTCGCCGATCCTCAGCGAGCGTTCGAGGTTGAGCCGGGTGCCCTCGGCCCATGTACCGACGCTGGTCCGCGCCAGGGTCTCGGCAGCCGCATCGACGGAGAAGATGCAGCCCTCGCTCGCAGGCTCGACCGCCACCGCGGTGAGGCAAGGGCCGGAACAGGCGATGGAGGCGCCGAGTGCGATGGTCGCAGGATCGTAGGAGGAGCGGATGCGGATGCGACGCAGGCGATCGTCGCCCTGCACGCCGAGAACCGATCCCACATCGCTGACGAGGCCGGTGAACATCTAGACGCTCCGTTCGTAGGTGACGGACAGGTCGGATCCGAAAGCGCGGGCTTCGGTCACACTGAAGCCGGCCCCGCGGAGACGCCCGTTCAGGGCCTCGCCCACGGCAGGCAGCCCGCCTGCGCCGATGGCACGTGGGCCGGTGATGAGGGTGCAGACGTCGACGAGATCGGAGGCTGCCAGAGCCTCGGCAAGGTGGGGCCCGCCTTCGCAGCAAAGCCGCGTGAGGCCGCGTTCGGCTAGCTGCGACAAGGCCGAGGACAGGTCGATCCGGCCATGCGGACAAGCATCGACCTGGATCGTCTCGACGCCGAAGGACCCCAGCATCCGTTTTGCATGGATGGGCGCGGAGCGCGTCGTCACAACCAGGGTCGGAATATCACGGGCGCTGCGCACGAGGTGAGAAGCGGGAGACAGCCGCAGGTTCGAATCGAGGACGATGCGCAGCGGTGAACGTTGCCACAGGCCCGGGAGCCGCACCGTCAAAGAAGGATCGTCCGCGCGCGCGGTACCGATCCCGACCAGGATCGCGTCGGCATGGGCGCGCCAGAGATGAACCGCGCCATCGGCTATGGGACCGGTGATGCGCAGGCGCTCATCGGGCGCACCGGCCGCGAAGCCATCCTTCGTGCGAGCGAGCTTCAGGTGAAGACTCGGACGCCCCTGCGTCACGCGGGTGATGTGCCCGCGATGATCGCGAGCCGCCTCGTCCGCCAGGATACCGCTTGCCACGGCGAGGCCGGCCTCGGCGATGCGGGCATGTCCTCTTCCCGCAACGCGTGGGTCCGGATCGTCGATCGCCGTGACGACGCGCGTGATCCCGGCGGCGATGATGGCGTCGACGCAAGGGGGTGTCGCACCGTAATGCGAGCAGGGCTCGAGAGTGACGTAGAGCGTCGCGCCTCGGGCTGCGTCCCCCGCCATCTCCAGGGCGAGAGGTTCGGCATGGGGGCGCCCGCCGGGCGCCGTCACACCTTGCCCGACGATCCGCTCTTGACCCTTCGCGCCAGCGACCACCACCGCGCCCACTGAAGGGTTCGGCCAGGTCCGTCCGAGATTGCGCCGGCCCAGCGCCAGGGCCAGGCGCATGAAGCGGTCATCCACGGTGCCGCCCTCTGACGTACTCATGAACGCACCCGCGACGCGCGCTTCGTCGGCGGTTTCGGCGGCTCGTCGCCGGGCAGGTCGTCATTGCGCGGCAAGTCGCCGGCCAAGCCGTCGTCGGGTCTCGCTCCGGCGACTTCCGTGGATTCTCCGAGCGTGCCGAGGAGTGCCTTGAAGTCGCTCGCTTCGCGAAAATTCTTGTAGACCGAAGCGAAGCGCACATAGGCCACATCGTCGAGACCCTTCAGCCCTTCCATCACGAGCTCGCCGATCGTTTCGCTGGCAATCTCGGCCTCGCCTCCGCTCTCCAGTTGGCGGGTGATGCCGCTGACCAGCCGCTCGATCCGCTCCGGGTCCACCGGGCGCTTGCGCAATGCGACGCCGATGGAGCGCTGGAGCTTGTCGCGGTCGAACGGCACGCGTTTGCCGGAGCGCTTCAGTACGATGAGTTCACGCAACTGCACCCGTTCGAAAGTGGTGAAGCGGCCCCCGCAATCCGGGCACACCCTGCGGCGCCGGATCGCCGCCGAATCGTCGCTGGGGCGGGAATCCTTCACCTGAGTGTCGGGGCCGCCGCAATAGGGACACCGCATCGGGCCGGCACCTGCGCTGGGGATCGGGGAAAACGAGAACGGCCGCGGATCATCGATCCGCGGCCGTTCTCTATCATGACGTGACCCGCGGATGCACCCGCAGATGAAGGCTTCAGCCGTAGATCGGGAAGCGGTGGGTCAGGGCGTGAACCTTGTCCTTCACCGCGGCCTCGATGGCCGGATCACCGCCTTCGCCCTTGGCCACCAGACCATCGAGCACCTCGATGATGAGGCTGCCGATCTGCTTGAACTCGGCGACGCCGAAGCCGCGCGAGGTTCCGGCCGGAGTACCGAGGCGGATGCCCGAGGTAATCGTCGGCTTGGCCGGGTCGAAGGGCACTCCGTTCTTGTTGCAGGTGATGTGAGCGCGCGACAGAGCGGCTTCCGCCGCCTTGCCGGTGAGGCCCTTCTTCTGCAAGTCGACCAGCATGAGGTGGTTGTCCGTGCCGCCCGAAGTGATGTCGTACCCGCCGGTGATCAGAGTGTCGGCGAGCGCCTTGGCGTTCTCGATCACCTGCTTGGCGTAGATCTTGAACTCGGGCTTCAGCGCCTCGCCGAAGGCGACCGCCTTGCCGGCGATGACGTGCATGAGCGGACCGCCCTGGAGACCAGGGAAGATCGCGGAGTTGAACTTCTTGGCGAGTGCCTCGTCGTTCGTCAGGATCATGCCGCCGCGCGGGCCGCGCAGGGTCTTGTGGGTCGTCGTCGTCGCGACATGCGCGTGGGGGAACGGCGACGGGTGGACGCCGGCGGCGACCAGACCCGCGAAATGCGCCATGTCGACGAAGAAGTAGGCGCCGACGGCGTCGGCGATCTCACGGAACTTGGCGAAGTCCCAGTGGCGCGGATAGCCGGAGCCGCCGGCGATGATCACCTTTGGCTTGTGCTCGTGGGCGAGGCGCTCGACCTGCTCCATGTCGATGCGCTGGTCGTCGCGGCGCACGGTGTACGAGACCGGCTTGAACCACTTGCCCGAGACGTTCGGCGGGGCGCCGTGGGTGAGATGGCCGCCGGCGGCGAGGTCGAGACCGAGGAAGGTATCGCCCGGCTGCATCAGGGCCATGAACACGCCCTGGTTAGCCTGGGAGCCCGAATTCGGCTGCACGTTCGCGAAGCCGCAATCGAACAGGCGCTTGGCACGCTCGATGGCGAGGTTCTCGGCGATGTCGACGAATTCACATCCGCCATAATAGCGACGGCCGGGATAGCCTTCGGCATACTTGTTGGTGAGGACGGAGCCCTGTGCTTCGAGCACCGCCCTGGAGACGATATTCTCCGACGCGATCAGCTCGATCTCGTGCTGCTGCCGGCCGAGTTCCTGGCTGACCGCCTTCGCCACTTCCGGATCCGCATCGGCCAGGGAAGCGCTGAAGAAGGAATTCGAAAAATGCTTGTCGCTTGCGGTGCCGGCGCTCATGGAAAGCCTCGATTGTTGAACGGGCGAGGGCGTCCGTTATCCGCTGGCGTTAGGGCGGGCGGGCGCTCGAAGCGCAATTTACTACACGGGCGGGCAGGCGAGGCCAAGCGCAGCTAATTTATAGTCCGGACCAAAAAAAATTCCGTGCGTCAGGTCTTTGCAACGTCTCGACCTTGGTTGAGCGAGTCTTGGTCGACATTGCCGCAGCGTGGGCGACCCTTTGTCACGACCTTGGTGCCATCTGAAGCGGGAAAGCGGTCCGCGTCTTCCGAGCCAGACCTGTGGCAAACGCTGCGTCGTCCGAAAAGGCCGTAGCGGTTCCTGGCGGCGAGATCGTAAAGGGCGTCCTGACAGCCTTCCGGCAGGGATCTCAGTACCTTTGCCAGGGATCAGGGAAAGCCGAGGATCGCGGCCATCCCCACCGATCCCTCGAGCCTGAACAGGGCACGCCCGTCGGTCGGCAGGATGTTCGTCTCGAAACTCGTCGTATCCAGGCCGCAACGCGCGCAGATCGCTCACCCGAGCGCCGATTGCGCCGGCAGGAACCGAAACCGCCTGTCGCGATCGCACCGCATGACGAAGCGGATCCGGCCGACGCAGAGCGCGCAGTGGCCGTCGAAGACGACAATCGGCCTGTCCTCAGCGAAAGGCGGGACCATCTCGTCCGACCGGGAACTATAGGGCGGCAATTCCGATCGCACGGACGACAAGATGGCGCGATGGCGAGCGCGCGTCGGCCACGAAGGTCACGACCTCCGGGGATCTGCCGCGAGCGCGATCTTCGACCGGGACCGACTGCGCTGAAAATCCAGGATGAAACAAGATCCTTTCGGCTTGACAAATTAAGAACATATCGGGAACATACTTCTGGTTGCGCCGACGATTCTGGACACGTGGCGCGCCCGTCAGGCCTCGCTATCCCGCGGGACCCCGCGACTCGATCTGACCCATCGATACGGAGATCGCCCGAATGAGCATGAGTTGTTTCGTATTCAGCAACCGGCACCTCGCGACCTTGGGGGAATGGCAGGCCGCCATCGATGCCCTCGGGTTCGACCTCAAACTCGACGGGACCGCTGACGACCTGGTGGAGGAACTGCTCGGCCATCTGCCGGCAGCCTGGCGGGAAGTCGAAGCGGGGTTCGAATGCTATGTGAACGGCGAGGAAGGGACCCTGGACCTCGTCGAGTCGAACGACGGGTTCGATTTCGGCGGGCCTTGGACATGTTCGCTTGAGATGTCCTATGCGCAGGAGCCGAGCATCGCCGGCACCATGATGGCCGGTGCAGCTTATGCGCAGGCCACCGGCGGCATCCTCTGGGAGGCAGAAGGTGGCGAGATCCTGACGGCGGACGCCGCTGTTGCGATGGCACACCGAACCGCGATCGATATCGCACACTCTCTGACCGGGACCGACGCCTGAGACCGCCCGGCGCCATCGGACGATACGATGGACATGCGGAAGGGACGGACGATGGCTCGCCCGCCCCTTCCGGCATTCGCAGAATGGCCGCGGCCGGAGACCGTAGATATGATCCGTGCCGCTGTCTCAGTTTTCTTCGTCGCCAGGCTCGAAGGTCTGGACCTGCTCGGCGCTCGCGACCGGAGTCGGCCCCGACAGTGTCGAAGGCACGTTGACACCGTCGCGCTTGTAGATGTCGTCGCGGAATTGCACGAGGCCATCCGGGGTCGCCCAGGCGGTGATATAGGTCCAGTAGACCGGTACCGGGGTGCTCAAGGTGGCGTCGACGCGCTTGCCGCTCTCGATGGCCTGCTCGACTTGGTCGCGGCCCCAGCCGGGCGTGTCTTTGAGGAGCCAGGTGATATACTCGCGCACGTTCTGCACGCGGACGCAGCCCGAGGAGATGAAGCGGAAGTCGTCGCCGTACACGCCCTTCGAGTTGGTGTCGTGCATGAACACGCCGTGCGGGTTCGGGATGTTGATGCGCACGATGCCCATCGAATTGAAATCGGCGCCCGAATCCTGACGGTAGCGATAGCGCGTGCCCTCGTCCGAGTTCCAGTTCACCGAGGCCGGGGAGATCTCGGTCTCACCGGTGAAGATGCGGATCTTGTTCTCGGTGAGGTAGTTTGGATCCTTCTGCATCTTGGGGATGAGGTCCTTCTTCACGATGGAAGCCGGGACCGTCCAGAACGGGTTGAAATTGATCTGCGTCGCCTTGGTATTCATGATCGGCGACTGGCGATCGATCTTGCCGACGCCGGCAGCGTGCAGGGTGACGACCTGACCGTTCTCCACCGTCTGGACCAGGGCGGCGGGAATGTTGGTGATGACGAAGCGGTTGCCGAGATTGCCCGAGTACGAGCGCAGGCGGACGGCGTTCACTTCGAGTTGCTTCAGGCGGATGTCGGCCGATACGTTCATCGCCTGTTGGGTCGCCGGGCTCATGGAGCCGGTCTGACTCAGCCCGTGACGGGCCTGGAAGCGCTTCACACCGGCGGCCACGTAGGAATCATACACACTCGATCCGCCGGATGCGGAATCCAGGTCGCCGGTCACCGCGAGGCGCTGGCGCAGGGCGGCCACGGCAGGTCCCTTGCTGCCGATGCGCAGGCGGTCGGCGCCGGAAACCGGCCTCCAGCCGCCGCGTGCCACGATGTCCTTGTAGCGCTCGACCATCTGCTCCGTGGTCGCGATCGTCTGCGGAGACAGGATCGGCGTCGAGGAGCGCTGCACCTGCATGGCGGACGGCGCGGCGTAATCCTGTGCCCATTCCGCCTGGGCGAAACCGGCCTGTTCACGCGCCGAGGCCGTCTGAACGAAGGCAGCGGCGCCGGCGAGGAGCGCGAGGCTCAGCGAGCGGATGGGATAAGCCTGTTTCAGCATCGGACGGAAAACTCTGATCTGACCTGTGGAGCGGCACGAGGCCGTCGGGGCATGGCCGGAATGGTTACCGGCCACCGAAAGTCCTGTGCCGCGAACGTGTCGGGGCACGGTTAAGAAGTCATGCAGTCCGGGCTAGAATGTGGCACGGCCACGTCAAATCACGGCTTGTCCTGTACTGCAGCGCACATGCAACAGAATCCCGCGGCGGCTGAGGAAAGAGATGGCGGGATTATGTCCGTTGGGCTAAGCCCAAGGACATGATGTCGGGAGACTCAGCGGCGGCCGTTTGGCGCGCGATCACGTCGGTGATCGCGCTCTACGCGTTCGTGCTCCAGGTCTTTCTCGGAACGCTGATGCCGCTGCCCATGTCGGGCCACGCAGATCCTCTCTGCTCCGGGCTGCTCGACGGCATGGATGTCGATCGGGTACCGGTCGATGAGACGCCCGCTCATGGCGCGCACAAGCTGTGCTGCCCCCCCGCCGCAGCGATGGCCGGGATGGATCAACTGGGAGGCCCTGCCTCGATCGCCATCGCATGGTCGGCAGCGTCCGTCGTCCGATTTGCTTGGCGGGACGAGGACCGCCCCGGTGCCCGAGGGCCGCCGGGATCGATCCCGCATCCGAGAGGGCCGCCCATCGTCTGAAGCGATTCGATCATCGTTTCCTTCAGCAATGGACACCCATCATGAACCGGATTTCTCGGCCCACGATTGCCGCCGCCGTCATCGTCACGCTCTCCGTCACCGCCGCCCTCTCGCATGCGGTGCTCGATCGCCGGGAAGCCAGCCCGAATGCCAGCTATCGCGGCGTGGTCCAGATCACGCATGGATGCGACGGCGAGCCGACCAATCGCGTCAGCGTCACCATCCCCGAGGGTGTGATCGGCGCCAAGCCGATGCCGAAGCCCGGCTGGACCCTTGCCACGCAGAAGGGCCCCTACGCCCGCGCCTATCCCTCTTATCACGGCGACGTTTCCGAGGGCGTGAAGACCATCACCTGGAGCGGCGGTTCGTTGCCCGACGATCAGGTGGACGAATTCACCTTCCTGGCGCGCGTGTCGGATGCCTTCGCCCCCGGCGCCACGATCCACTTTCCGGTGGAGCAGGATTGCGCGAGCAAGACCACCCGCTGGAGCGAGATCCCGGCGGCGGGCCAGGATGCGCACGCCCTGAAATTCCCGGCCCCCGCCGTGATGATCGTCGCCGCACAGGGCAAAGCCTCCTCGAAAGCGCCCGTTGCGGCATCGAGCACGGTCAAGGCCGGCGATCTCACCATCGACACGCCATGGATGCGCGCGACCCCCGGCGGCGCCACGGTGGCGGGCGGCTATGTCCGCATCGGCAATGAGGGCCGGCAGGCGGACAGACTGCTCTCCGCCTCGATTCCCATCGCCGCGTCCGGCTCGATCCATTCCATGACCATGGAGGGCGGGGTGATGAAGATGGCGGCGGTGGACGGTGGCCTCGTCATCAGGCCCGGCGAGACCGTGGAACTCAAACCCGGCAGCTATCACCTGATGTTCGAAGGGCTGAAGACGGCCCCCAAGGTGGGCGAGCCGATCTCGGGCAGCCTCACCTTCGAGCGTGCTGGCACCGTGGCGGTCACCTTCGGGGTCGCCCCGATCGGGGCCAGGGCGCCGAACGCACCTGCCGCGCCGGAGCCGGCCGCGGGCAGTCACCAGCACTGATCGCCCGCCCGGGATCGCCCGTGAGGCGTGACCCCGTAGGATCGGACGATTCCCCCTTCTCTTTCGGGACCCGCTGCTCCTCCGCCTCGATCGGGTGGAGTGATCCAGGGCGCGCGGTCCGGAGTCTTTCGACATGCCGTCTTCCCTCTTCCGGGGTGCGCTCGCGCTCCTGCTGCTCTCCTCGACCTCCGCTTTCGCCCAGAGCGTGGCGAATGCCGAACTGCCCGAACTCAGCGTCCAGGGGGCGTCGGCCGGATCGCTGACGGTGCCGAGCGTCGCCGAACAGCGGGCGGCGGTGAACGCCACCGTGGGCTCGGTGGCCTTCGTCGATGCGAAGGAGTTCCAGAACCGCTACGCCAACACCCTGCGCGACGTCCTGAAGGACACGCCCGGCGTGTTCGTGCAGCAGCGCTACGGACAGGAAATGCGGCTGTCGGTGCGCGGGTCAGGCATTTCGCGAGGGTTCCACCTGCGGGGGCTGGAGCTTCTGCAAGACGGCATCCCGGTGAACGCGGCCGATGGAAGCGGCGACTTCTACCAGATCGATCCGCTCGCCCTGCGATCGGTCGAGGTCTACAAGGGCGGCAACGCCCTGACCTTCGGCGCGACGACGCTGGGCGGGGCGATCAACTTCGTGACGCCGACGGCGCAGACGGCCTTCGCGCCCAACGTCCTGCGCGTCGATGGCGGCAGCTTCGGTACGATCCGCGAGCATTTCCAGTTCTCGCGCATCTCCGGCCCGGCCGATTTCCTGATCAGCGGCACGGTCACCAATTCGGACGGCTTCCGCGATCACGAGACCCAGCGGACCCAGAATTTCAACGCCAATCTCGGCTACCGGCTCGCTCCCGGAATCGAGACGCGGTTCTATGTCGGCATCTATCTCACCGACCAGAAGTTGCCCGGAACGTTGAGCCTTTTCAATGCGCTAGCCAATCCGACCATGGCCAATCCGAGCGCCGTCTCGG
The DNA here is from genome assembly GCF_042679825.1 of Methylobacterium marchantiae. Lineage (NCBI taxonomy): Bacteria > Pseudomonadati > Pseudomonadota > Alphaproteobacteria > Hyphomicrobiales > Methylobacteriaceae > Methylobacterium > Methylobacterium marchantiae. Next base: position 146,096 of record NZ_JBHTND010000008.1, read on the forward strand.
GCAACCAGTCGCGCAAGGTCGAGACCGAGCGGGTGGCCAACCGCACCTCCTTCGCGCTGGATGTGGGCAAGCTCGACATCGACACCTGGGCGATCCACAAGTCGCTTTATCACCCGATCTTCCAGGTGATCGACGAGGATGGCTGGACCTACGGGATCTCGCCGCACTGGGCCGGCACGTTCGACGTCGCGGGCTACCGCAACGACACGATCCTCGGCTTGCGCGCCTTCGCCGGCCAGAACTCGTCCCTGCGCTTCCTCAACCAGGCGGGACAGCGCGGCGCGCAGACCCTGAACGCGTTGCAGAGCGCCTCCAACTACGAGGCCTATGGCGAGAACCGCTTCTGGTTCCTGCCAGATGTCGCGCTGATGACCGGAGCAAAAGCCTTCTCCTCGAACCGTACCTACAGCGACAAGGGCGGGTTCGGTGCCAGTCCCAGCGCCAAGTTCGGCAACCAGACCTATCAGGGCATCAACCCGAAACTCGGCCTGATCTGGCAGCCGCTTCCCGACATCCAGGTCTTCGCCGACATCACCCGCTCGCGCGACGTGCCGGACTTCACGGATCTTACCCAGACGATCGGCATGAACGCGCAATTCGTGCCGCTGCAGGCCCAGCGCGCCTGGACCTACGAGGCGGGAACGCGCGGTCGCCTCGACCGGCTGGCCTGGGATGTGACGCTCTACCGGTCCGAGATTCGGGACGAGCTCATCAATTTCAGCGTCAATCCCGGGCTGAACATCCCGGCCGCGACCTTCAACGCGCCGCGCACCATCCACCAGGGCGTGGAGGCGGCGGTCTCCCTCGACATCGTCCGCGACCTGACCGGGATCGGCGACCGGGTCTCGGCCTCGCAGGTCTGGACGCACAACGATTTCCGCTTCGTCGGCGACCCGCAATTCGGCGACAACCGCATCGCCGGCATCCCGCGCGACGTGCTGCGCAGCGTCGTCACCTATACCCACCCGAGCGGATTTTATCTAAGCCCATCAGTGGATTGGATACCGCAGGGCGCTTTCGCCGACCATGCCAACACCCTGCGGGTTCCGGGCTACACCCTGGTCAATATCCAGACCGGAATCGACTTTTCCAACGGCGTGTCGCTGTTCCTCGATGCGCGCAATCTCGGCGATCGGCGCTACGTCTCGGACGTCTCGGTGGTGAGCAACGCCGCGGCGATGGGCGGCAACCCGGTGGCGTTCTATCCGGGCGTCGGCCGCAGTGTCTTCGGCGGCGTGCGGGCGTCGTTCTGAGGCGCGGCGCTCCATCGCTCGCACGAAAATCGCCCGATCGGAGGGGCTTTGAACCCCGGATTCGAAGAGGGTTCAAAGCCGGATCGGAGAGGGTTTGAACCCGGATCGGGAAGCCGATCGTACCGGATCGCGACGCTCTCGCGTTTTCCGGCGCGATGCACCCATCTCCGGGCCGACGAGCCGGCCGACGGCTGCCCGCCTCCTCATCGATTCGTGCGGCACCGGCGAGCGGGATTCCGGCACGATCCCGTCAAGGAGATTCGAGCCGCTGCCATGCCAAATATTCGGGCCGGGGGTCGCTCACCATCCCCACGGAAACCGGTGGATGAGCCTGCGACATTCCGAAAGCTCCTCGAAACTCCCGGCTATGCCTTCCTCCTCGGTATCGAGGGGGCTCACCGTGTTGTCCAAACGTTTCGCACAAGTGGCCATCGGCGCCGCCGCTCTCCTGATGCTGGCCGGCGGGCCGGCCCTGGCGAAGAAGGTCAAGGTCGTCCCCGGCGACCCGCCGATCACCGTCGACATCCCCGCCACCTGGGAGGTCTCGGACAGTAAGCGCGGCATCGAGGCCAAGACGGCGGATGAAGAAGTCTACATCTGGTTCGAGAGCTACAAGTCGACGCAATACGACAAGCTGATAATCGAGCACGAAAAGTATTTCGAGGAACAGGGTGTCACGATCACCGCCAAGCCCAAGCAGGAAGAAAAAGAACATCCCAATTTCGTCATCAAGAAATCGGACTTTCCCGCGCCATACGAGGGCAAGCCCACCGTCCTGCGCTACCCCTCGGTGGTGCCGCGGTCGGAGGAGAAGCGGAACCGTCTCGTCACCTACTGGACCTCGCCCGACGGCGACAAGGAATATGCCGACGAGCTGACCAAGATCATGAAAAGCCTCGGAGCCTCGATCGACGAGCAGTGATCCCGGCGATCGTTCGTCGCCGAACACTTTATTCGACTCTGGCAGAGCCTGTTTGATCGGCTGTCTCAGCGGATGCTAATGTCGAGGTCGATCATCCGATCAGTCCACCTCATCCTGAGGTGCCGTTTGCGAAAGCAAAGGGCCTCGAAGGAGCCCTCCAGACACCAGAGCGATCCCTGGAAGGCTCCTTCGAGGCCGCTGCGCGGCACCTCAGGATGAGGTAAAGCCTTGGAAAAACAGCTCGAATAGGCTTTAGGCGTCAGATTTCCACTACTACGGTTGGCTCCTTACCCCAACCTGTACGTTCGTAGTGGATATCGCGCGTCAGATGTCGACCACTGCCGGGACAGAGAATAAGACCGGGTCCGGTAGAAATTTCCCCGCTGGCTTCCTCACCAGTTTCGCAGAAAATTACCGGCGGAAATCCCGGTGCGATGCCCCGAATTGAATCGAAGACTTTGCATGGTCGGTCCATATGCTTCGGCCGATTGAAAACTTTTTTTGCAATCGGCCGTGATCAAATAAACCTCTGTCGAGAGGCATCCATGAGCGCTCTGGGCGACTTATCGGGCGTCGGGTTCTCTTCCGATGGACCTTCAAGCCGATTTGCTGGAGCGCGCGTGTTTTGGCCGACCCGTCCGACGTCAAGACGCTTGTCCAAAGCACGGCCGAGATCGAACCCGTCCGGGCCTTCGAGTTCTGGCGGGATTCCATTTCGGCGCTGAGCGGTGTCGACATCCACAGGACGAAGAAGGTGCGATCCTTCGCGGCCGATCGCTTCGTCGCCAACGCCACGCACAGCGTCCTGCTGCACACGAAGAGCGATCCGGTCGATGCCACGCGTTTGGCACATCACGTCCGACGGGACGACGTCGATGTGGTGACCATCGCGGTGTTCCTGCGGGGTGACGGGTATTTCGAGCAGGGCAATCGCGGGGCGCGGATGGACCCCGGCGACATCAGCATCGTCGACACCAGCCGCCCCTTCCAGGCCGGCGGATACGAAGCCTACGAGGAGATGCGGCTCCGCGTGTCACGCTCGGTCTTCCGGACCCATGTCGGCGAACCGGACGCCTTCGCCGGGCGCATCATCCGCAGCGGTCCCCACTCCGCCCTCTTCGCGAACTATCTGCAGACCTATGCCGGTCTGGTCGGACAGATGTCCGATGACGAGGCCAGGATCGCCACCGAGGGGGCCCTGCATCTGCTTCGGAGCTTCGTCGACACATCCGAAGGAATCGTCTCGACGGAGGCATTGCGGTCCCTGGCCATGGTCCATATCGCGCGCAGCCTGCACGATCCGGATTTCGGGCCGGACGCGATGTGCAAGAGCCTGTGCGTCTCCCGAACCCGGCTCTACGCCGCTTTTGCAGACGGCGAAGGGGTCGCGGCGACCATCCGCGACGCGCGACTGGACCGCGCCCGTGAATACCTGTCCGACCCGGCGCTGGCGACGGAGAGTATCGCGATCATCATGATCCGGTGCGGCTTCACCGATCCGTCGCTGTTCAGCAGGGCATTCCGACGACGTTTCGGGATGTCGGCGCGCGACGTCAGGCCTCGCTGACCCGAGGATGCGCTCGGAGGGCCCCATGGCCGGATGGCGCTTTCCACCATGCACCGCGCCGCCCGTGGCGGTGGTGCCCGTCATCTGCGTGCTGGACGGGTGCGGCGCCGCATCGTAGGCGTCCGCGGCGGCGGCGGAATCGCCGCATCAGACGAGGTTGGCCCCTTGAACGAGCATCGAGAGGCGGGATCGCCGACGATCTATCTCGACGTCGACGGCGTCGTGACGACGGTCGGCTATCAGCGGCGGTTCGGCAAGGACAGGCTCGACCCGGCCCAGGTCGCCCTTGTCGCCGGTCTGGTGCGGGAGTTCGACGCCAGAGTGGTCGTGTCGTCCACATGGCGCATCGACGATTGCCGCCCGACCCTGATCGAGGCCGGCCTTCCGGAGACCTGCTTCCACCTCGACTGGCGGACCGCCATCCTGCCGACCAGCCGGGATGCGGAAACGGGCGGCATGCTCGCCGCCGAGCGAGCCGGGCGTGGCGACGAGATCACCGAGCATGCGACGCGGAACCGCATCACGCATTACCTCGTCCTCGACGATGTCGAGGTCGGCCCCGACCACGTGAACCGGCACGTCCGGCCGGTCGCGGAATTCGGCCTTAGCGAAGCGGACGGGGTCCTGGCCCGGAGGCTGCTCGCCGGGATGGGCGACGTCCGCCACACGATGGATCGGAATGGCGCATGTGCCACGCCCGCCGATTTACATTTCTGCAGGGATTGAACTTTCCCGAGGCTCGGGTCATTCCATGACAGCGGTGTGACAGGCGCGTCACGCTGCCCCCGATATCGACACGGTCACCTCGACCTTCGCCGGACCTGCCCGTCCGGTCCCGCCTCGACGCCGCACCCGTGCGGCTCGCGAGCGCGCGTCGCGTCGGATCATCGAGTGGCAGGAAGGAGTGGCGGCGATGTTCGGTTTTGGAAAACGGGAAACGACATCGGGTCCCTCGCTCGCCGCCATGGGTATCGTCGAACGGTCGGCCGCAGGAGCCTATGCCGCGCTGATCGCCGGAGGATGGTCCGAGATCGGTTTCGGGTACCATGGCACCGTCCATGCCCATCCGGATCACCCGGACGTCGTCGTGCGCTTCGCGCGCAAGGCCGATGGGTTCGGCGACTATGCGGCACTCCTCCGCAAGGGGTTCGCAGGCTCGGATGGACCGCATGCGCCGCGTATCCACGACATCCATGTCAGCCGCTGCGGTGCGCTGATGACCGTGGGGTCGCGACTGACCGATCCGGCGCGCGACGCGTGGTGGCTGGCCTACGCCCATGCCGTCATCGCGGACCATCCGGGCGTCGCCATGGATGACGGCGTGCGCGATCGGTTCAAGGTGGAATGGCCGGCGCACGAACCCCGTGTCGATCATGCGAGCTTCGACGGCATCCGCGAGGCGTTCAGGACCGCCTGGCCCGGATACGAGGCCTATGTCGCCGGATTGCGGGCCGTGTCGCCGCAGGGGCTCGACCCGAACATCGGCAACGTCCTCGTCGGCGACGACGGCAGTCCCGTGGTGAACGATCCCCTGTGCGACGACGGACACGGGCTGTGGCGCTCGCCCCTCTCACGGGCCCTGGCCCGCTACGCGGATCTGCTGCGTCGGCGGCTGAGCGACGCATCCGGCAGGGCGCCGGTCCCCGCCTGACCGCCGCCATGGACGCAGGTCCATCGGTCCGGCTTGCCGCGCTTCGCCGCCGTTAGGTGCGCAAGACGAGGAGCGGAAATCCTCCACCCCGAACGCCCGGCGATAGGCCGGGCGTTCGTCTGTGCCGCGCTAGTACAATCCGCCGGCCTGGGCCGCGCGGTCCGCGTCCGCCGGGACCGCGGCGGGGGCGGCGGACGGCGCGGCGACGTAGGCGTCCGGCGGGGCGGTGCCCGGCTTGAAGGCTTCGAGGATCGTGCCGGCGCCCTCGCCCGAGCCGGCGCGCATGCCGGAGGCGACGTTGACGCGGATCAGCTTGATGCCGGGGGGCACGCGGAACGGCGTCGGCGGCTTGTCCTTGAGGGCCTGTTTCAGGAAGTCGAGGGCGATGGGCGCCGAGAGGCCGCCGCCGGTGGCGCGATCACCGAGGGAGCGCGGCTTGTCGAAGCCGAGATAGACGCCCACCGCGAGGTCGGGGGAGAAGCCGACGAACCACGCGTCCTTGGCGTCGTTGGTGGTGCCGGTCTTGCCGGCGAGCGGCTTGCCGATCTGCTTCAGGATCGTGGCGGTGCCGCGCTGGACCACGCCTTCCATGATCGAGGTCATCTGGTAGGCGGTGAGCGGGTCGAGGACCTGCTCGGAATCGTCGACCAGCTTCGGCTCGTCCTGGCCCGACCATTTCTCGGCGTCGCAGCCGAGGCATTTGCGGTTGTCGTGCTTGTAGATGGTCTCGCCGACCCGGTCCTGGATGCGGTCGATCAGGGTCGGGCGGATGCGCCGGCCGCCATTGGCGAGCATCGAATAGGCGGTGACCATGCGCATGACCGTGGTCTCGCCGGCACCCAGCGACATCGGCAGGACGGGGAGCATGTCGTCGTAGACGCCGAAGCGGCGGGCATATTCGGCGATGAGCGGCATGCCGACATCCTTGGCCAGCCGCACCGTCATCAGGTTCTTCGAATGCTCGATGCCGTAGCGGAGCGTGTGCGGGCCGCCGGACTTGCCGTCGTAGTTCGAGGGCGTCCAGGCCTCCTGGCCGGGTCCGGCCTCGATGGTGATCGGCGAATCCTGCACGATCGAGGACGGGGTGTAGCCGTTGTCCAGCGCCGCCGAGTAGACGATCGGCTTGAACGACGAGCCCGGCTGGCGCTGGGCCTGGGTCGCGCGGTTGAACTGGCTCTCGTCATAGGAGAAGCCGCCGACCATGGCGTGGACGCGGCCCGTATAGGGATCCATGGCGACGATGGCGCCGGAGATCTCGGGGCGCTGGCGCAGGCGGTACTGGCCGCGGCCGCCGTCGATGGCCTCGACATAGACCACGTCGCCGGGATTGAGCGCGGCGGCGGGCGAGCGCCCGGTCCAGCGGGTGCCGTCGGCGGCGATGGTGCCGGTCTCGCGATCCTTGGAGACCTGGCCGGACGCCTCGCGGCGGGGCTGGAGGCCGATCTGGGCCGCGCCGCCCGTGGTGCTCAGCACCACGGCGAGGCGCCAGGGCTGGACGTCGCCGAGACCGGGGACTTCGGCGACGGCGAGACCCCAGTCGCGGCCGACGAGATCGACCTTGGCCTGCGCTCCGCGCCAGCCATGGGACTGGTCGTAGCGGATCAGGCCGTCGACCAGGGCCTTGCGCGCCCAGGCCTGCATCTTCGGGTCGAGGGTGGCGCGCACGGAGAGGCCGCCCTCGTAGAGCTTCTTCTCGCCGTAGCGCTCGGTGATCTCGCGGCGGACTTCCTCGGTGAAGTAATTGGCGTTGGCGGCGTTGGCGAAGGCGACGCGCGGGTTCACGCCCAGCGGCATCTTGCGGGCGCCCTCACCCTCTTCCTTGGTGATGTAGCCGTTCTGCGCCATCAGGCCGATGATCTCGTTGCGGCGGTCGAGGGCCTTCTGGGTCTGGCGATAGGGGTGGTAGTTGTTCGGGCCCTTCGGCAGCGCGGCGAGATAGGCCGCCTCGTTGATCGTCAGCTCGTGGACGGACTTGCCGAAATAATCGAGCGCGGCGGCGGCGACCCCGTGCAGGTTGCGGCCGGGCACGATGGTGCCGAGGAAGATCTCGTTGAGGTAGAGTTCGAGGATCTTGTCCTTCGAGTAGGTCGATTCGATCCGGAGTGCGATCAGCGCCTCCTTGATCTTGCGGTCGAAGGTCTGCTCGTTGGTGAGGAGGAAGTTCTTCGCCACCTGCTGGGTGATGGTCGAGGCGCCCTGCTTCTTGCCGCTCTTGGCGTTGGTCAGGATGGCGCGCACGACGCCCTCGGGGTCGATGCCGCCGTGCTTGTAGAAGTTCTTGTCCTCGGCCGAGAGGAAGGCGGCGACGACGATCTTCGGCATCGCCTGGATCGGCAGGTAGAGCCGGCGCTCGTTGGCGTATTCGGCGAGCAGGCTGCCGTCGGCGGCATGGACGCGGCTCATCACCGGCGGCTCGTAATTGGCGAGGGCCGCGTGGTCGGGCAGATCCTGGCTGTAGGTGTAGTAGAAATACGCGCCTGCCGCGGACAGCAGCACGAACAGCATCGCACCGACGCTGAACAGGAAGCCGAAGAAACGAAGGATGAAGCGCATCCGGGTCCCGTCCGTCGATGATCTGCCGCTGCCGGTCCGGCCGAGAGGCGAGGATGACCGAGACCGCGAATGTCCCGGAAAGGCAAGAGTGATGCGACGACCCGCGATCATCCGGAAGACGAAGAACGCCTGTTCCGGGCCGGGGCGCCGTGAGCCCCGGTTTCACACCGTATCTATGGTGAAACTGGGGCGATTGCCGCGGAGCGGCGCGGCGGCATCGGCCGGGTCAGGGAGGTGCGGTTGGCGAAGAACGCGTCGATGGCCTTCGCCATCCCGCCGGTGACGTCGGCCCGCCAGGCTTCGGACTGGAGCAGGTCGAGGTCGCGCTTGCTCGACAGGTAGCCGAGTTCCACCAGCACCGAGGGCACGTCGGGCGAGCGCAGGACGACGAAGCCGGCCTCGCGATGCGGCTTGTTGCTCATCTCCATGACGGGGCCGAGATAGGACATCAGCCCCTTGGCGAAACCCGACGAGAAGGTGCGGGTCTCGCGCAGGGTGAGTTCCTGCAGGATGTCGGCGATGTGGCCGGGCCCCTCGCTGGATTCGGTGCCGGCGGCGGCATCGGCCTTGTTCTCGCGCTCGGCGAGCTTGGCGGATTCGGCGTCGGTGGCCTTCTCTGACCCGGTATAGATGGTGGCGCCGCGCACCTGCGGTGCCGACGAGATCGAATCGGCGTGGATCGAGACGAACAGGTCGGCGCTGGCCTCGCGGGCGATCCGCACGCGCTCGGAGAGCGGCACGAAGACGTCGCGGTCGCGGGTCATCCGGACCCGATAGCGGCCGGAGGCCTCGAGCTTGCCGGCGAGCGCCTGGGCGAAGCCGAAGACGATGTCCTTCTCGAAGATGCCGGTGGCGGCGATGGCGCCCGGATCGATGCCGCCATGGCCGGCATCGATCATGATCAGCGGCCGGGAATCCGTCGGCTCGGCGGCGGTGACCTTGCGGCTCGGCGGGGCCGGGTCGTTCGAGACGGCGGCGCGGCGGAAGGCCTCGCGATCCGCCTTCTGGAATTCGACGGAGAGGAGGACGGCGCCGTCGCGCGCGCGCGTCGTCGTCTCGATGCGCCCCACATTCGCCGGCTGCGCGAGATCGACGACGATGCGGGAGCGGCCGGGGGCGAACAGGCCGTAGCGGAAGGAGGAGACCAGCCCTTCGCGGCGGCGCCCGGTCTCGGGGCCGAGCTGGAAGTTCACCTCCGCCAGGTCGATGACCACCCGGTCGGGCCGCTCCATCACGAAGGCGCGAGCCTCGATCGGCTTCGACAGGGTCAGGGTGAGCTTGGTCGAGCCGCCGGCACCGGCGGACAGATCCGCCGCGATGGCGACGGCCGATTGCTGGCCGGAGACCGCATGACTCGTGCCCGCATTCGTGCCCGTGCGCGATCCGTCCTGCGCGGCGACCGGAACGGCCATCAGGGCGGCGGCGAGGAAGAGTGCGGGGCGGAGCAGGCGAGCGCGAGGCGGCATCGATCCGTCAGTCGTTGTCCCGAAACCGTATGGTCTTTGGAAGCGAGGGCGTTCGTGAGCGTTCGTAAGGGATACGGCCGGGATGGTTAACCGTTCCTCTCGGTCGGCGGGCCGATGCGGGCTCGTTGTTGCCGCCGCGCGACAGGACCCGAGCGAAACTGCGGGCCGGACTGCCGCATCCGCGCGACGTCGGCAAAGTTGCGGCGGCGCGAGCGTTGCTGCTTGCCAAGCGCCCGCGACGATCTGTAATGGTAATGTCCCCTTCCCGGGTGCCGTGCGGTCTCATCCGCGGCCCGCGAATGCGTCCTGGCTCATCGCCGTGTCGTCTTCGCAGTCGGCTCTCCGCGTCAAGTTCGTCGGCGTTTTCACGTCCGGGTGGGTATCGGTTCATGCGGCGGTTTCTCGCCGACGCGCCGTTCTTGAAATCAGTGGCCGGCGTTTCGACCGGCCTCGAAATCTTCGTGAGGTCAGGGAGAGGATGGACGGACGCACAGCATCGGTTGCCGTTGCTCGTGTTCACAGCGTACGCGGTTCGCGTGGCGCCGGTTCGCCGTCGGCCCTGGCCAGGTTCAACCCCACGCGCGCCGATCGCCGGCGCCCAGCGGCGGTTGACGGCAATCCCTTCCCCAAAGCCCCCCTGGCCCGCGTCTTCGGGCCTTGGCGCGCGCTCCCCCCGACGGCCGATGGGCCAGGACCGGGCAGCGCTTCGCCGGGACAGTTCGGCTCCAGAAGGACGACGTCGACCGCCATGAAAGCTTGTCATGGCCAACAACAACAAGATGCTCATCGATGCGATGCACCCGGAAGAGACCCGGGTCGTCACGGTCCACGGGTCTAGGGTCGAAGAATTCGACTTCGAGGCGGCCAACCGGCGCCAGCTTCGCGGCAACATCTACCTCGCCAAGGTGACCCGGGTGGAGCCCTCGCTCCAGGCGGCCTTCATCGAATACGGCGGCAACCGCCACGGCTTCCTCGCCTTCAGCGAGATCCACCCCGATTATTACCAGATCCCCCTGGCCGATCGTCAGGCGCTGCTGGAGGACGAGGCGCGCGACGCCGAGGAGCACCGCGAGCGCGAGGAGCGCAAGCCGCGCCGCCGTTCGCGCGGCCGCCGCGCCGAGGCCGCCTCCGCCAAGACCGGCGAGACGGTGAGCGCGGAGGACGTGTCCGACGTCGTCGAGGCGCGCCGCCCCGACGAGGACGCGCCGCAGGATCAGGCTTCGCAGAATCAGGACCAAGCTTCGCAGAATCAGGACCGGGCTTCGCAGAACAACGAATCGGGCGAGCACGCCTTCGCGCCCGAGGCCTTCGGTGAGGCTCCCTCCGCCGAGCACGATTCCGATGCGGCCGCGACAGACGATGCCGTACCGGCGGAAACGGCGACCGCCGAATCAGCTCCCATCGAGCCCGGTTCGGACGCGTCGTCCGACCTGCCGCCGGCCGCTCTCGAAGGCGAGACGGTCGAGGCGACCGCGCCCGTGTCCGAGGATGCCGCCCCGGCCGAGACATCCGCCGCCGAGCCGGTGGCCGAGGGCCATCCCGAGGCACCGTCGGCGGTCTCCCCCGACGAGTCGGATGAGGACGAGGAATCCGACGAGGACGATTCGGACGAGGACGACGATTCGGACGACGAGGACGAGGACGAATCCGACGACGAGGATTCGGACGAGGATCATGAAGGCGAGGACGGCGAGCACAAGGTCTCGCAGGTCGGCGGCAGCGGCGATGCGCTGGCCGAGATCCCCGAGCGTCCCCGCACCTACCGCCGTCACTACAAGATCCAGGAAGTGATCAAGCGCCGCCAGATCATCCTGGTGCAGGTCGTCAAGGAGGAGCGCGGCACCAAGGGCGCGGCGCTCACCACCTACCTGTCGCTGGCCGGCCGCTACTCGGTGCTGATGCCCAATACCGGCCGTGGCGGCGGCATCTCCCGCAAGATCACCTCGGCCGCTGACCGCAAGCGCCTCAAGGAAGTCGCCCAGGACCTGGAGGTGCCCGAGGGGATGGGCGTCATCCTGCGCACGGCCGGCGCGTCCCGCACCAAGCCCGAGATCAAGCGCGACTTCGAATACCTGATGCGCCTGTGGGAGAGCGTGCGCGAGCTGACCCTGTCCTCCTCCGCGCCCGCCCTCGTCTACGAGGAAGGCTCGCTCATCAAGCGCGCCATCCGCGACCTCTACAACAAGGACATCGACGACATCCTGGTGGCGGGCGACGAGGCCTACCGCGAGGCGCGCGACTTCATGCGCATGCTGATGCCGGGCCAATCCAAGGTGGTGCAGCCCTACCGCGACCCGACGCCGATCTTCGCGCGCCACGGGGTCGAGCAGCAGCTCGACGCGATGTTCTCGACGCATGTCACGCTGAAATCCGGCGGCTACCTCGTCATCAACCCGACCGAGGCCCTGGTCTCCATCGACGTGAACTCGGGTCGCTCGACCCGCGAGCACGATATCGAGGACACGGCTCTGCGCACCAACATGGAGGCGGCCGAGGAGGTCGCCCGCCAGCTCCGCCTGCGCGATCTCGCCGGGCTTGTCGTCATCGACTTCATCGACATGGAGGAGAAGCGCAACAACCGCGCGGTGGAGAAGAAGCTCAACGACTGCCTGAAGAACGACCGCGCCCGCATCCAGGTCGGCCGGATCTCGCCCTTCGGCCTGCTCGAGATGAGCCGCCAGCGCATCCGCACCGGCATGCTGGAGAGCTCGTCGCTCCCCTGCATCCATTGCGGCGGCTCGGGCTATGTCCGCGCCACGGCGTCGGTGGCCCTGCAGATCCTGCGCGCCATCGAGGAATCGCTGCTCAAGAGCACGACCCACAACCTCATCCTGCGCACCCGCACCGAGACGGCGCTCTACATCCTCAACCAGAAGCGCGCGCATCTGCGCGAGCTGGAGATCCGCTTCGGCGTCAGCGTCACCATCGCCGCCGACGAGCGGCTGGCCGCCACCTCGGCGTTCCAGCTCGATCGCGGCGAGCTCGCGATCCGGAACGAGGGTCCGGTGACGGGGGTCCGCGCCGTGGCGATCTCGCCCCTGCACGAGGCCGACGACGAGATCGAGGGCGACGAGGAAGAAGAGGCGATCGTCGAGGCCGAGGTGGCGGAGCCGGAGGCCGAGGCGTCGCGCGAGAAATCGGCCGAGGGCAACGGCGAGGGCCGTTCCGGCGGTGGCCGCCGTCGTCGCCGTCGCCGTCGCGGCGGCCGTCACGAGACCGGTGAATCGACGGGCGAGCACGCCGCGAACGATGACGACCAGTCCGGCGACGACGATGCGGATGGCGACGGCCAGGATGGCGAAGGTCGCGACATCGAAGGTCGGGACAACGAGGGTCGGGACAACGACAACGACGAGGCCGAGCGGCCCGTCGCGGCCGAGGCCCAGGACGGCGAGACGGTCTCCGCGCCGCGCTCGGATGCGTCCGACGACGAGGGCGCCGGCCGTCGCCGCCGCCGCGGACGTCGCGGTGGACGTGGCCGCGAGCGCAACGAGAGCCGCCCGCGCGACGACGCGCGAGAAGACGCCGGAGAGGACCAGCGCGAGCCGGTCTCCGCCGAGGCGGCCGCTCCGGTCCTGTCCGATCCGCCGCGCGGGGCCGAGCCCGAGGCCGTCTCGGTGGACCTGCCGGTCTCCGAAGAGCCGTCGTTCCGGGCTCCCGGCATCGACCTTGAGGACGTCGCCCGGGAAGACCTCACCCAGCAAGACGTCGCCCGGGAGCCGGAGACCGCCGGCACCGTCCAGCCCGACGCCGAGACGGCGATCGAGCCGGCACCGGTCGCCTCTGCGCCGGCTCCCGCGCCCGAGCCCGTCGCCGTGGTGCTGACGCCGGCCGATCCCGATCGTCCCAAGCGCGCCGGATGGTGGTCGCGCACCAAGGCCGCCCTCACCGGCGAGTAGCTTCCCACTCCAGCGCAATCGTCGACGACGTGGCCGGGCCGCACCCCAACAGGGTGCGGCCCGTCGCGTTTCGCGCTCCCGCGCCGCCTGGAGGTGCCGGGGCGGAGGCCGGGATGGCCGGGCCGCTCTCGCCCATCGCGAAAATCAGCTATTTATTGTGCACGTCCAGTATCAATATTGTGCAACTTGCCGGTGATCGGCACGATTAAATCGGTTTTCAAGCAAGACGGCCGGATTGATTGGAACTGTTGCAGCAATGTCCTTTTGCTCACGTCCATCGTCCCATACGGTCAAGCCTGAGTTGGAGGCTAGGGTTCCGGCGCCGGAGACGGCGCGACTGGTCCGAGAGCCTCCACCGGCACGCGAAGACCGCCGTGCCGGCACGGCGGGACAAAAGCCCGGGAGATCTCACGGAACGGGGATTGGCGCAGCCACGCCCTCACGTCTTTCACGAAAAGGACCGGGCCATGCGCCGCTTGACCACCTCGATACTGGCCCTCGGCACGCTCGCCGGCCTCGCAGTTTCTCCGGCCTCTTCGGCCGATCTCGCCATTCCGAAGGCCATGCCGGTGGAGGCCAAGGCGGCCGATCCGCTCATCGGCTTCTCCTTCGGCTCGCGCTACCAGACGGACTACAATTTCCGCGGCGTGTCGCAGTCGAACCTGCAGGGCAGCTACCAGACCTTCTTCGAGGCCCAGTTCTTCAACAACTTCGCCTATGCGGGCTTCGCGACCTATCAGGTCCGCCTGCCGACCAAGCCGGACATGGAGTTCGATCTCGTCGCCGGTATCCGCCCGACCTTCGACAAGTTCGCCTTCGACCTCGGCATCCTCTACTATTTCTACCCGAACGAGCAGCAGCTGTTCAACAATAACGGCAGCCCGTTCACGACGCGCAACACCGACTATTACGAAGCCGCCGGCAAGATGCTCTACACCGCGACGGACGCGCTCACCGTCGGCACCAACGTGTTCTTCTCGCCGAACTTCCTCGGCACGCACGCCAACAGCACCTACGCTTCGGGCACCCTGGCCTACACGCTGCCGGCGACGTTCTTCCCGTTCCTGCCGGAGGCCTATGCCGGCGGCTTCTCGCTGTCCTCGGAACTCGGCTACTTCTTCCTCGGCTCGGCCAAGAGCTCGGCCACCGGCTTCGATGCCGGCATCGGGCGCTTCACCTCGTTCAACCTGCCGAGCTACCTCTACGGCAATGTCGGCCTGTCCTACACCTACAAGAACATCGTCCTCGACGTCCGCTACCACAACACCGACCTGACCAAGACCGAATGCGCCGCCTTCACCGGCGACTTCCGCCAGATCACCAATGGCGGGACCTCGAAATGGTGTGGCGATGCGGTGATCGGCTCGATCACCTTCCAGACCTCCACCGCGGCTCCGGGCATCTATGCCGAGCCGGGCGGCTTCCTGAACCTGTTCCGCTGAGCGTCGAGCACGGCAGCGACGAAAAAGGCCCCGGAGCGATCCGGGGCCTTTTTCGCGTCGGGGCCCGGCGCGGCCTTCGACGGGGCGATGCTGCACGGGCAGGCACCACGCGCGGTCTCGCGGAACCGACACCGACGTGGATCAGTGCGCCAGCTTCAGGGTCGCCACCCCGGCGACGATCAGAGCCACACCCGCGTAGCGCGCCAGGGACGTCGGATCGCCGTAGATCATGATGCCGACCATGAACGTCCCCGCCGCACCGATGCCGGTCCAGATGGCGTAAGCCGTTCCGATCGGGATATCACGCTGCGCAAGCCAGAGCAGGAATCCGCTCGCCGCCATGAAGGCGACCGCCATGGCGGTGCCGGTCCAGCGGGTCTCGGACGTCTGAGCCATCTTCAGACCGACGGGCCATCCGATTTCCAGCAGCCCCGCCCCTACCAGATAGAGCCACGCCATGACGCATTCCTTCCTTCGTTCGTGGTCACCGAACCGGCAGGGCCCCTGCTCCACCGTCCGGCTCACTTGTCCGAATTGAAATACGCACGTATTTTAATTTTTCAAGGAGGACCTGCGAGCGATGGGGCGACGCCAGACGATAGACCGTGACCATGTGCTCGCCGTCGCGGAGGACATCGTCGCGCAGCGTGGCGCGGCGGCCCTGACGATCGACGCGGTGGCGAAGGCGGCCGGGATCACCAAGGGCGGGGTGCAATCGTCCTTCGGCACCAAGGAGGCGCTGATCGCGGCCATGCTACGCCGCTGGATGCAGGATTATGCCGACCGTGCCGGTGCGCTCGCCGGAGGCGATCCCTCCCTTCTCGCGCGGGTCGCAGCGCATGTGGAGGTGACCCGCCGGGACGACGAAGACACCCAGCGTCGGGCCGCCAGTCTGCTCGCCCTCCTCCTTCAGACGCCGGAGCATCTCGTCGACCTGCGCCAGTGGTATCGGGACCATGCCGTCGGGCTGCATGCCGACGACCCTGCCGCGCGGCGTGCCCGGCTGGCCTTTCTCGCCACCGAGGGGGCCTTCTTTCTGCGGTTCTTCGGCTTGATGCCGATTCCGGCAACCGAGTGGGACGCGACCTTCGCGGACATCCAGGGCTTGATGACGTCTCAGGAAGCCAGGTGAACCGGGTGGCGAGGCGCGACGGCCGCCCGTCGAACCCGCTCGCCGGGCGAAACGCGATCACGGACGCCGATTCAGCCGACGCGCCGCGGGCCGGGATTACGGGCAGTCTCGCGGAACCGACATTGTGAGACCGCGATACAAGGCGCGGCAGCCCTGGCGCGGCCGAGGCGAGCGGCGATGTGGAAATCGCCTGGCGTCAGCCGACGTTTGGTGGCTGCTTCGAACGATCGAGTTGGGTGGTGAGCGGACGTTGGCTTCCTGCCCGCATTCAGACCTTTGGGACGTGGACGGTTTAGATTGAGCATGGGCTGAAACAAGAGCTGTGCATCTGAAGCCTTCCTGAAGCAGACAATCTTCGTCCACCTCTTCGTCGGAGGAGAATTGATGTGTAAACGCCACAGTGAAAAAATTTCACACTACAATCTTGTTGATCGATTGTAGTGTGTTCAAGCCCATGCCTGAATGCTCACATTGATTGCAGACAAGGCTAATGACATGAAGTGGCCCGCCCCGTGCGCGATTTTTGCTTTGCTATTGTCCGCCTGCGGGACTACCCCGCCTCGCTTCGATCTTTCGGACAAGGGCTGGACTGACGAAGCACCATTCGTTCAAGCGGTAACCTCGCACATCCATTGTGAAATGAGAAATGCAGTTCTTGACACCTATGACAATTTGACAAACAATCACAATGATGCGGAATGGATGAAGACGTGGTCGGCAAAAATTTCGCTAACTCTGAATGTAAACGAGATGACAGCGCTCAATCCGAGCGTGACAGTTGCAATGCCCAGCACCCTGGCGCTTGGTCTTGCCGGCTCACTTTCATCCGAGGCTTCGCGTGAGCTTGAGATAGACTGGTTCGCAGTGTTCAGCGAATATTTCAACGAGCGCCAGTTTCAGAATGTGCCCTGCGATACCGGAAGAGAACTTTATCCAATCGCGGGGACGCTGGGTTTGAAAGAAACACTTTTCTCGGCGGCGTTTCCCGCTAGTCTGAACAATAATATTTCTAATCCTTTTAAAAGTGGAGGGCGTCTCCAAGTAATTCAGCAAACAACGTACTTTTACATAAAGGCGGACGGAAATATAAACCCGGCGTGGAAATTTACTGAGGTATCTGCAAATCAGGGCGGCAAATTTTTCGACGTTTCGCGAAACCGCAAAGATACCCTCCTCGTGACCATGGGGCCGACTCAACTAAAGGCCGCAGGTCGTCCGCTCAGGATTCCAGCACAGCCCGAGCCGATTGGCGCGGTTACTGAGTCACATTTTGCAAAGCAGATCGGCAATGCAGTTGCCAATGGAATTAATAACTTAAGGTGAAGTTTGACCATGACGATTCTGCCATTCATGATGACCTACGAAGAAGCATTACAAGTTGACGGGTTCGAAGTCTTTTCAGCCGAAGATAAAGGTAAGCTGATACCGTCAACGAAAATGCAAGCTCTTATGATCAATTGTAATCTGAAAAAAAACTTTCATAAGGTTTGTGGGCAGTACACAGATTCTAGCACAGGGAAAACGGTCTATTCATACTGCGATGAGCGTGGACTATGTGGTGATCTGTTCCTGTCAGCGCCATAAGATTATAGTTGGCATTTAATCACTCATGACGCAAAATTGCTTAATTTACTGGCTTATAGGGTAATAATTGACTACGAACCGAATCTAGCTTGCGAACAAGTGGGCATTTGTAACCATCTTTGATGGATCGAAACCCGACCCTGAGCACGGGTGCCACCCATCCGACCTCGACCACTGGCCTGCTCCGGCGCCGATGCCTCGGCGGTGGGTGACCTGCTCTTCCGGGTTCGCGGAGAGGCAGGTGGCTTTTGGGATCAGGGCTTGGGCGTCTTCGCTTTCCCGGCCTCTGCCGCGCGGCTTTCCACCGAGGCCATGAAATCCTCCGGCGTCTTGTCGATGACGTCCCGGACGCTCCGCTGCAGCTTCGGGGCGTCTGGTGCCGGCGGGCAGCGGGGTTCCGGGCGCTTGGGTTCCGGGCGCTTGTCGAGGCCGGCCTGCAGCTCGGCCTCGAGGGAACCCCTCTTCTTGCACAGGATTCCGAGCTTCTCCCCGAAGGCGGCGTGCCTGTTCGGCACGACGTGACGCGGGAACGACCGTCTCTCACCATGAGTCACGGGCAGGTGCCGCCGGACGCCGCAGCGAGGGACAGGAAGCGCCCTCCGGTCCCGATCTCGCCGCTCGACCGATCCCGCCTGAGCCGCGCTGTCGGAGGGATGGATCAACCCGTGAGGGAGACCGGGCGGCCTGTCGGCGAAGGGCGAGCCGGCGATGCGCGTCGAGCCGGGTGATCCGGTCATTTTCCCCGTGACGCGATCGTGGGCTCGGAAGCCGCCCCGCCTGGTCTCCTCGACGCGCTTGACCGGCCTATCAGGGTGTTGAAGAAGCCGGCCAACGGCGGGCGATGAAGGGTATTTCGTCGCCGCGGTGGGCGCGGATTTCGCCTCGAAGCGATCCGTCAGCCTGGA
>NZ_JBHTND010000009.1:0-148752 GCF_042679825.1 Methylobacterium marchantiae
AGGATCGTGATCAGGCTCCGCATGCGATGCCCTCCAAAAGCCTCGCAGAAGCCCAATTCCCAAACCGGCGCTACATCAAATCCTCAAATGCGATTCCTCTGCATGCGCTTGTGGCGCCCATACCTGCCGTCAACTCTCTCGGTTGGAGCGAGATCACACCAATGCTGCTGAGCGCGCAACTGAAGCTATGGTTGGCGTTACAGTATGTTAATAAAATTGATAGCTACCTCAAATATACCTCGAGGTGGTCGCTCCGATGTTCATCAAGTCGCTGTCTGTGCAAACAAAGCTTATAGCTAGCTTCGGACTGGTTTTTCTACTTGCGGTTGCGCTTGGCGGATCGTCATTGTTTTTTCTTCGCGCCGTGAACGATGTTGCGCGGGAAATGCGGGACGATCATCTGCCGAACACCGAGATGCTTGGCAAGATTCAGGTTCTCGTCCTGCGACAGCGGGTCAACGGCGGGCGCTTGATCACCGCGGACACACCTGACCTGCGCGCCAGCGTCGCCGCCACGCTCAAGTCGCGCGCCGATCAGATGCGCGACGTCCAAGCAGCCTACATACCTCGTCTCGACACGGCCGAGGAGAAGGCGCTGTACAAGGCGTTCGAGACCCAGTGGGCCGCCTACTCGGCATTGCAGGACGGAATCGCTGCAGAAGCCCAGGCCGGAAACCTTGCCCAGGCCCAGCGCACCTACAACACCACCATGTCAATGGAGATCAGTGCGGTCTTGGCCGAGCTTCAGAAGCTCGTCGACTACGAGGCGCGTGTCGCCCGCGAGAGCGGTGCTCATGCACAGGCAACCTATGACGGCGCAGTGATCTCCACCATCGTGCTCGTCGCTATCGCCGCACTGTTGGCCGCGGGTGCCGCCATCCTGCTCGCCCTTAGCGTGAGCCGACCCTTGCGCCGTATGGCCTCGGCGATGGGTCTTCTCGCTCAGGGGGATACCGACATCGAAGTGCCAGGCGTCGATCGTGCGGACGAGGTCGGAGCGATGGCAAAATCCGTCATCGTGTTCAAGAATAACATCGTTCGCACCCGCATCCTGGAGGCGGAGACCGAGGTTGCGCGCGCCGGCGCCGAAGCCCAGCGCAGGGCGGTGATGATCGACATGGCAAATCAGTTCGAGGCCGCGGTCGGTGGCATCGTTACCCAGGTCAGCGCCGCTGCCACCGAGTTGCAGGCGACCGCGGGCAGCATGAGCGCTACGGCAACGATGACCGCCCAAAGCTCGACCAATGCCGCGACCGCGGCGGATACGGCCTCGTCCAACGTCACGACTGTGGCCTCGGCGGCCGAAGAACTCGGCTCGTCGGTTCAGGAGATCGGTCGCCAGATGCAGGGTTCGGCCAGCCTGTCGCAGCGCGCTGTCGGCGAAGCGGCCGAGACGGCGAACCTCGTCCGCGACCTCAGCGAATCCACGACCCGCATCGGCGATGTGGTGTCGCTGATCTCGACCATCGCCGGCCAGACCAACTTGCTCGCCCTCAACGCGACCATCGAGGCGGCCCGCGCAGGTGAGGCTGGGAGAGGGTTCGCCGTGGTCGCCTCCGAGGTGAAGGCTCTGGCGAGCCAGACCGCCAAGGCCACCGAGGAGATCACAGGCCAGATCGCGAGGATCCAGGCCTCCACAGACTTGGCAGTCACCGCCATCGCCGGAATCACCCAGCGCATCCGCGAGATCGACGACGTCTCGGCGTCTATCGCTGCCGCGGTAGAAGAGCAGGGCGCGGCGACCCAGGAGATCGTCCGTAACGTCAGCGAAGCCTCCGCCGGAACCAACGAAGTCACCCACAACGTGAACGCCGTGGCTGCCGCTGCCGAGAAGACGGGCGCCGCCTCTGCCCAGGTCTTTGCCTCTGCCTCTGAATTGTCTCAGCAATTCAACACCCTAGACATAGCGATGTCGCGGTTCATCGCGACGATCCGGGCCGCATGACAGCGGGTGCCTGATCCGTCACAAGCTCTTCCGACATGCTGTTTCTGATAAGACGAGCTTATCGGAATCGGCAGGTGCCATGGCGCGGCCTTCCTCGCCCGCCGGCCGGGAGTGGGAACGATGCGCTTCGTCGGATGCCTTATGGCAGGGCTGCTTGGCCTCGCTCCCGCCTTCGCCGCCGAGGCGCCCGCCTTCGCCGCCGAGGCGCCCGCCTTCGCCGCCGAGGCGCCCGCCTTCCTGCTGGTGGGGCTTGACGGAAAAACCTTCTTCCTGCCCGATGGCGGCACGAACGGTTCCAACGGTCACGATGCGGTGGCTGTAATCGACGTCAGCGACGAGGCCCGTCCCCGACTCGCCCATGTTCTCCCCCTCGATAACTCCGTCTACGGACCGCCTACCAATCTTCAGATCACCCCGGACGGGCGGCTCGGCCTAGCGGCAAGCTCCGTGCTGATGCGGCAGGACAGCGAGGCTTGGTATGCGCAGGCCGACGACCGCCTCCATGTAATCGATCTTCTCGCCGATCCCCCTCGGCTCGTGGAGACGATCCGCGTCGGACGCCAGCCATCGGGCCTCGCCATCGCTCGGACGGGCGATTTCGCCCTCGTCGCCAACCGTGAAGGCCGCAGCGTAACCGTCCTCTCCATTGCCGGGACGAGCGTGCGTGTCGTCATGACGGTGGATGTGGGTGACGAGGCGGCGGCGGTAGCGATCGCTCCGGATGGACGACGTGCCTTCGTCGCCAAGAACAAGGCAGCGAAGGTCGGCGTTCTCACCCTCGACGGTACCCGCGCGACCTACGATGCTGCCCTCGATCTTCCCGTCGGCCCTGGCATCTACGGTCTGGAGTTCACCCCGGATGGACGTCTCGCTCTCGCCGCCAATACTGGACCCGAGCCGAGCGACGGTCACGCCGATAGCATCAGCGTGATCCGGGCCGACGTGGCGCGGCCGGTTGTGATCGACCATCTCGGCATCGGCGATACGCCGGAGACCCTCGCGATGTCGCCCGATGGCCGGCATGCAGCGGTGGCCGTGGTCCGGGGATCGAGTGCTCCGACGACGGGCCCCGGCTTTACACCGACCGGGACGCTCGCCCTGCTCACCATTGATGCGTCGGGCATGGTCCGGCAGACGGGTGAGGCCGAGGCGGGGGATGTGACGCAAGGCGTCGCGTTCAGTCCATCGGGTGCGTATGTCTATGTCGGCAACTACGTCGACAGGAACATCGGCGTCTATCGGATCGAAGGGGATGCGGTTCGCGACACGGGGTTCAGGCTCGGCCTGCCCGGACAACCTGCTTCGATGCGGGGCCGGGCAGAACGGTAACGCTATCACCCGCGCCGCTTGTCAGTGGGGGCATTGCTCGCGAAGGTGTGCGTCGGTCCGAAACAATCCCATTGCTGATTGTTTTTATTTGGAAACATCATTCGTCCAACACGGGTTCGACGTATCGAAGTCATGAGAAATGAAATCTCAATACTGTTTTTCGAAGACTGCCTGCGAGGCGAAAAGCTGAAGTATCGTCGACCATCGTGTGAGTGCGTGGCGTCTTGGTAAAGGCAATATCGGTCTTGCCACAGTGCTCTGTTGGTCGTGCCTTGCCGGAATTGATGAGGCGTTGGCCGCGGTGACGGGTACGGGGGTGGTCCAGAGACGACGGTGACTGCACCGCAGACATCATCGACCGGTGAGACCCTTCCTCTCGGAGCGGCTGATGCGCTGGTTGTCGACCCTGATGAGCGGACCGAGCGCCTACAGCGCATAGATCGTATATTGAATGGGATCTGTCGGGCGTGCTGACGCACTTGCCGGGGGAGAGATTGGGGCCGGCGGTGGCGAAGACCAAGGCATCGAAAAAATTGCGACCAACTCGGGTTCAGGCGATTTGGCTGAGGGATGCGATGACCTCCACTGGAGCCAAGTCGGCATACTCATCCGGTAGGTCTGAGCGATTCACCCATACCGAATCGAAACCGAACGACGTCGCACCGGCGATGTCCCAGCGGTTCGAGGAGAAGAATACGACCTCCGAAGCGATAGCTCTGAAATGGCGAAGGACGATCTCGTAGGCGGCTGGAGCAGTCTTGAAGATTCCGGCCGGATCGACCGAGAGGATGGCGTCAAGGCCCTCCGCGAGGCCCGCCGCCGACACGGACGCCGCCAACATCGAGGCGTCACCGTTGGAAAGGATCGCCGTCCTGACTCCACGCCGGCGCAGAGTGTGCAGTGTGTCTGTCGCATCCGGATAGGCGTCGAGGCTGCGATAGGCGTCGAGCAGGGCTGCGCGCAGGGCACGGTCGATGTCGGGATAGCGTTCGAGAGCGTAGTCCAGTGCGTGCTCGGTCAGCAACCAGAAGCTGGCGTAGCGTCCCATCAATCCCGTCACCCAGGAATATTCGAGCTGCTTCGTTCGCCATAAGCCGGAGAAAGCGTCTGCATCACCGCCTATGTCCCGGGCGTAGCGGACCACGGCGGAGTTCACGTCGAGGAGGGTGCCGTAGGCATCGAAGACCGCCAAGGTCTTGCCGGTAAGGAAGCTCTTGCCGGCAAACAATGCGCCATCGGTCATGGTGGATCAGGCTCTGCGCAGACGCAGGCCGAACGCCCGCAGGGTCCCTAGTAACAGTGTGGCGTAGACCAGCGTTCCGGCGAGGCCGAGGAGAGCCAGAACTATGATCTCGCGGAAATGCGGTAGGGCTGGGATCCATCTCTCCAGCAGCGGCAGTCCGTAAACCGCCGTGGCGGCAAGCGCGGTGCAGGCGATGACGACCCCGGCGATGGTGGCACCCAAGCCTCGGCTCGGGGCCGTCCAACCCTTTCGCCACGCCAGTCCGAAGAGGAGGGTGAGGTTCAGCCACTGACTGATGGCTGTGGCGAGAGCCAAGCCCGTTACGCCGTAGGGTCCGGTGAGGACGATCTTCAGTGCGACGTTGAGGGCGATGGAGGCCAGCGATGCAATGAGCGGCGTCATCGTGTCCTGGCGGGAATAAAAGCTCGCCACAGCGCTTCGCACCAGCACCACGGCGGGGAGAGCGAGGCCATAGGCTGCGAGCACCGAGGCGGCGCGGTCGGCATCCTCGGCGGTGAAGGCGCCGCGCTGGAACAGGGCCGTCATCATCAGGCCGGGTAGCGTGAGGAAAGCGATGGTGAAGGGGGCCGACAGCGCGAGCGAGAAGCCGGCGGCGCGGTTCTGGGCCGTATGCGCGCCGGCAACGTCGCCCTTGGCGATCCGGCGGCTCATTTCAGGTAGCAGCACGGTGCCAGCGGCGATGGCTATGACGCCGAAGGGCAGTTGATAGAGCCGGTCTGCGTAATAGAGTGCTGAGACTGCACCGATGGGCAGGAAGCTCGCGATGATGGTGTCGGCGAAAGTGGCGATCTGGAAACCGGCCGCGCCGATCACCGCCGGGCCGAGCACCTTGAAGAACCGCATCATGGTTGGATCGCGCAGGGTCGGCGCGCTCAGGCCTGGGGCGAATCCCGCTCGTCGGCAGGCGAGCCAAACCAAGCCGAACTGCAGTACGCCGGAGACCGATACGCCCCAGGCGGCGGCGTAGGCGGCGTTGGGAAAAAACCCGGCCAGAGCTAGGGCCGCCAGCATCGAGAGGTTGAGGAGAACCGGTGCACCCGCCGCCACGGCGAAGCGTCGATGGGCGCTGAGGATGCCCGACAGCAGCGTCACCAGGGTCATGAATAGAAGATAGGGGAAGGTGATACGCGTCAGTGCGATGGCGAGGCCGAAGCGCTCGGGATCCTCCGAGAAGCCCGGCGCCAGGGTGCGTACGACCCACGGCATCGCCGGCAGAGCGATGGCCAGGAGCACGATCTGTGTCAGCAGCATCAGAGTGAAGATGCGAGTGGCGAAACGTCGGGCCCCGCCGTCTTCGGCCGTCTCGGACAGGCCGGCATAGGCAGGGACGAAGGCTGTGTTGAACGCGCCCTCGCCGAAGATCGCACGGAAGTGGTTGGGCAACCGGAAGGCGACGACGAAGGCGTCCGCGACCGGCCCGGCTCCGAGCACCGCGGCCATCACCACATCGCGGACAAATCCTGTGACGCGTGAAACCAGCGTCCAGCCGCCAACGGAGAGGATGCTGCGGATCATGAGGGACGAGCGCTTTCGGTCTATGGAGCGAGGGGGTCGTCGGCCCAATATCTAGCCCAACCGCAACCTCATTCCGAGACGATCGCGTGGCCGGTTTCGAATGGGCGCTCAAGTCCGCGCCGAGCGGCCTGAAGGGCGCCCTCGAAGCTGCTATGCGGCACCTCAGCATGAGGGTCGTGGCGGGGAGCGACGAGAGGATAGGATGTCACACACGGGCAACGTCCTATCGAACGAGGCGTAGATCTAGAATTCCAAATGCGCGCAGTACATCGACTGAAGCGAAGATGACCCCGGCTTCAATGGTGCCGGCATTGGCAGATCGGGCGCATTCAAGAGCGCGCTTTCCCTGCCATCTCAAGAGAGTCGACACGATAACGCCGCGGATCCGAAGATCCGCGGCGCGACGACCGCAGCGAAGCTTACTTCGAGGCTTCGCCGTAAAGCTTCTCGACGTACTCCCAGTTCACCAGGTTCTCAATGAAAGCCTTGATGTAGTCGGGACGGCGATTGCGGTAATCGATGTAGTAGGAGTGCTCCCAAACATCGACGCCAAGAATCGGCTTAGCCCCATGCACCAAAGGATTTTCGCCGTTGGGGGTCTTGAGGATGGCGAGTTTGCCGTCCTTGACGGCGAGCCAGGCCCAGCCCGAACCGAACTGGCTAACACCAGCCTGAATGAAGTCCGCCTTGAACTTGTCGAAGCCACCGAGATCCTCGTCGATCTTTGCGGCCAGCGAAGCAGGAGCCGAGCCACCACCGTTGGGCTTCATCCAGTTCCAGAAGTGAAGGTGGTTGAAGTGCTGGCCAGCATTGTTGAACAACGGCTGATTGTTGCCATAGGACGCCGTGACGATCTCCTCGACGGTCTTGCCTTCGAGACCTGTGCCTTCGAGCAGCTTGTTGCCCGTGTCGACATAGGCCTTGTGGTGCTTGTCGTGGTGGAACTCGAGGGTCTCCTTCGACATGTAGGGGCCGAGCGCATCGTAGGCGTAAGGCAGTTCGGGCAGGGTGAAGGTCATCGGCAGGTCTCCCGGGTCTGGTGGCGCAAGGTGGTGAGGCTCGCTCGAAGGGATGCGAGGGTCGCGCCGTCTACTTGGCCAACGCGCTCGTACCTAAGTCGGTCCCCGGCCAAGGGCAACGGGCGTCGGAGATCGAACGTCGGACGCACTTTCCCAGCGGATAGATTTTGCAAAACCCAGGCCGGGCCTTACTGTGTGCACCGCACTTCCAGGTGCAGGCGTCATCAGAGAGTTCCATGATCCTCGCGCTGTTCGCGCTCGCCATCGTCATGATCGTCGGCGGCATTGCTTCCGTCGTCCAGGGCTTCCCCTATGTCAGGCTGGAAAGCGGATGGACAATGACCATCGCTGGCGCCGCCACGGCCTCGTCCGGCGCCATCCTCCTCGGTCTTGCCGTCGTGGCCACCTACCTCAAGCGCCTTGAGCGAGTGTTGATGGAGCAGGGAAACGGGCGCGGTGCAGATGCGCCTAGCATGTCACCGGAGGAGACGAACCGGATCGAGCCTCCAGGGCTAGTGATTGAAACTTCCGAGGAGGAGTCGGCAGCGCCCGGAAAGCAACGTCCGAGCATCGTCGGATTGACTGAACCGAGACCAGCCTCACATCCGCAATCTGCCGTCGATACTATGTCCCTCACACCATTGGGCAGTGACCCGGCTTCTCCGTTGCTGTCCGATCTCCTGCCTGAACCGCCTCCTCCTGCCATCAAGGAAACGCGGCAAAGCCCGATTTCTTCGGCCTTACCGGAACCCGGCACCGTGCCGCCGCGCCGGATCAAGCCGAACAAACCGCCGAGGCCGGTCAGGCCGACACCGATGGTCGACACGGTTATCCCGGCACCGGAAGCCAACGTCGGGATATCCACGGTCACGGAAACGACCACCGCCCCTCCGGTTTTGCCGCCGTCGGGCCCGCAGAGGGTCGAGCCGGAGGAGCCTCTGGGCCTGCGACCTTCGCTGACAGACGTGCCGGACCGTGCGCCGAGTTCGGCCGAGCCGCTCGAACCCCGCGAGCCCGAGACTCCTGAGCTGACCGCCAAGGGGAGCCTCCAAGTGGTGGGAACCTACGCGTCCGGCGGCAACACCTATGTCATGTACTCGAACGGATCCATCGAAGCTGATACGCCGCGCGGCCAGTTCACCTTTGATTCTCTGGACGAGCTTAAGGCTTTCGTAGAAGCTGGCGGCGAGGAAGGCGGCGCCCGCGGGGCCGCCTGACGAGGGCGGAAACGCCCGGTCAGGACAATGGGTTTAGACCCTCGGTGCGGGCGGGCAGCGGCGCCGTCATCGTCATGCGGAATCCTTCGGTCGGATAGCTCGCCGCAATCTCGGCACGGACCTGCGCGGTGAGCACGCGCTGCAGCAGGCGTGAGCCGAAACCCTGACGGGTGGGCGGTCGCACGGGCGGCCCATCAAATTCTGACCAATCGAGGTGCAGCATCATTCCTGTCGAATCTTCGGAAAGTCTCCAGGAGATCGCGACCCGGCCTTCCTGCGTCGAGAGAGCGCCGTGCTTCGCTGCGTTGGTGGTCAGTTCGTGGATGGCCATGCCGATAGGGACCGCGATCTCGGAGGCGAGATCCACTGGTGGCCCGTCGAGAGTGACTCGCCCTGTGCCGGGCACATCCTGCCCAGCGTCGCCATACGGGCGGAGTTCGTTCTCGATCAGCTTCCTCAGAGAGGCGGTCTGCCAGGTATCCTCGGTGAGAACCGAATGCGTATGGGCGAGCGACATGATCCGTCCGACGAAGGCCTCGTAGAAGCTTTCGATGCTGGAAGCCGTGCGTGCAGTGGAGCCTACGATAGCCTGGACCGTAGCCAGAGTGTTCTTCACCCGGTGATGCAATTCGCGGATCAACAGCGCCTGGCGCTCCTCGGCGACCCTGCGTTCGGTCACATCGGCGACCACGCCGATAAGGCGCCTGGGAAGGCGACCGCGTGCATCGCTTTCGAAGCGGCCGGCCATGTCGATGATCCGCCATCCGCCATCCTGGGCACGGCGGATGCGGCCGCTAGCCTGGAGGGTGGAGTCTTCCCGCAGAGCCGTCGAAATCGCCGAGCGAAACGCCGCGCGATCATCTGGATGGAGGACGGTGCTCAGGAACTCGCGCTTGCCGAGTGCGCCTTCCTCGGGCGCGCGACCGAAGATCGCGAACATGCGTTCGTTTTCCCAAACGGCCTGATCGTCAAGCATATGCCATTCGAAGATACCGAGTTCGGCCAGCGACGTGGCGATGCGCAGTCTCTCCTCGCTCTCGCGTTGGGCATCGCGCGCCTCCACGCGCTTGGTTACGTCCTGCAAGACACCAACAACGATGGCGGGTCGAGCGCCTATGGCACCGATGGCCTGCCCTCTTGCGCTGATCCGGATCTCGATGCCGTCGCTCGCGCGGCGCAGACGTGCCTCGATAGCGAAGGGGGCATCTTCTATGATCGCCGCGCGGACCGTATCCTTCATCCTCGCTGCCTCGGACTCGTCCATCAGATCCTGGACTTGCGCCCATGTCAGCGACATGCCGGGAGATGAGCCTAGGATATGCGCTGCCCGCCGCGATAATCTCAGGAAACCGTCTGCGAGATCGAGCCGCCACTCGCCGAGGCCGGCCGCGGTGAGGGCCGCACGGTTTTCCTCAGAGCGGACGATCTCGTCAGCATCGACCCGCTCAACAACGAATGTGCGGCATGCATCGGGCCGGGACGTCGGCGATGTCCTGACGCGGACGTCGATGAGGCTGCCGTCCTTCGTAGTCCAGCGCCGGATTCCGGCGAAAAGCAAAGCGGGATCGTCCCCGAGCAATGCCGCTGAACTGCCGGTCAGGCCGCCGCGGGGATGCCCGAGAAGGTCGCAAAGGGCCCTATTGGCGTCGAGAATATGCCCCGAGACAGCGTCGAGAATGAGAAGTCCAACGCCGGCCTCATCGAAACCGCGCCGATAGAGGTCAGTTGGGGGGTATGAATCCCCAAGAAGAGGCGATCCTCGGTCCGTTCCGCTGCCCACTCCGCAACCTCGCTCGGCAATGCCCCTACGTTGCGGGAGGCATCATCGCTTGCTCCGGTGGACCCGGATGTTCATTCCATCATCATCTGAGGTCGCAACATCGTGCAGTGCAAGAGCTTGCGACGAAAAAGCTGTGCCGCAGAACACCGGACGTCGGCCGGTAAAGTTTCTTCGGGAGAACCATGGGCGGCACGGTATCGACGGTTTCGCCAGCAAGATCAGCCGGCCCGGCGGAACTCCAAGTAGGTAGGAGCTCGGCCTGCTGCGATTGCCTTTGCTTCGTAACGGGTGCCTGGCCATCCCAAGAAGGCCTGATTCCAGTCTACCGCTAATGCTGCGGTCCACGTAAGGGCTTCGCAACGTGCCGCTCGAACCAGGGTCCAGCCGGCGTAATCGTCGATGTCGCTGGCAAAGCGGAACACGCCGCCGGGTTTCAGTACACGAGCAATCTCAGCGAGCGTCTCATCCGAGACGAATCTGCGCTTGCGCTGTCGACGCTTCGGCCAAGGATCGGGATAGAGCAGATATACCCGCGTCAGGCTCGCATCGGGAATCGCGGCGAGAAGTACGGTGGCATCCTCGTCCCAGATCCGGACATTTCGCAACTCGGCATCATCTACGGCGCGGAGAATCTTAGCGACGCCGTTGACGAAGGGCTCAGCACCGATAATCCCGACATTCGGATTCTGCGTAGCTTGCGCCGCGAGATGCTCGCCGCCGCCGAAGCCGATCTCGAGCCAGACCTCGTCTGTCTGATGCGGAAACAGCGATGGAGGATCGATATACTCGCCGGCGACTGGCAGCGAAACGCGCAGGTGCGGTAACAGTTCGGCGAGTCGGTGTTCCTGGCCGGCCCGCAACCGTTTACCTTTGCGCCGTCCATAGAAGGCGCGATCTATGCCCTCCACTACCGCCCCGCCATCATAGGGCGGGAGATCGTCCCGCCCGGCTTCCACGGGTCAGGACAGTGCCGATTTGAGCTTGTCGGCGAGGTCGATGCGCTCCCACGAGAAGCCGCCATCATCCTCAGGCTTCCGACCGAAATGACCGTAGGCGGAGGTTCGGGCGTAGATCGGCTTGTTCAGGCCGAGCGCTAATCGAATGCCGCGGGGCGAGAGATCAAGGGCATCCATCAGGACGGTTTCGAGCTTGGCCTCATCCACGTTTCCGGTGCCGTGCAGGTCCACGTAGATCGAGAGCGGCTTCGCCACGCCTATGGCGTAGGCCAATTGGATCGTCGCACGAGTCGCCAGGCCCGCGGCGACGACGTTCTTGGCGAGATATCGGGCGGCATAGGCGGCCGAGCGATCGACTTTGGTCGGATCCTTGCCCGAGAATGCGCCGCCGCCATGGGGAGCCGCACCACCATAAGTATCGACGATGATCTTGCGGCCGGTTAGGCCGGCATCACCATCGGGACCGCCGATGACGAACTTGCCGGTGGGGTTGACGTGCCAGACGGTTTCCTCGCCAACCCAACCTTGCGGCAAGGCCGCGAGGATGTAGGGCTCTACGATGGCGCGCACGTCAGCCGAGTCGAGAGCCTCGTCTATATGCTGCGTGGAAAGTACGATCTGAGTGACGCCGACGGGGCGGCCGTTCTCGTAGCGCACCGTCACCTGACTCTTAGCGTCAGGCCCGAGCTTGGCGGCGTCACCCTGCTTCGCTTTGCGGGCGTCGGCGAGGTCCTTGAGAATCTTGTGCGCATAAAAGATTGGCGCCGGCATCAGCTCGGGCGTCTCGTCTGAGGCGTAACCGAACATGATGCCCTGGTCGCCGGCACCCTCATCCTTGTTACCGGACGAGTCGACGCCTTGCGCGATGTCGGCTGACTGAGCGTGAAGATGGATTGCGATGTCGTTGTTCTTCCAATGGAAGCCCGACTGCTCGTAGCCAATATCCTTCACGGCCTCGCGGGTGAGGTTTTCCAGATGCTCGAAGGTGACTGAATCCGGTCCGCGTACCTCGCCTGCGATGACGATGCGATTGGTGGTGGCGAGCGTCTCGACTCCAAGCCGCGCTTCAGGCTCCGCCGCGATGTAAGCGTCGACGATGGTGTCCGAGATACGGTCGCAGACCTTGTCCGGATGGCCTTCGGAGACCGACTCGCTGGTGAAGAGATAGTTCGAACGCGGCATCTAGGGCACCCCCGGTTTCGGGTTCGCCTCGACAGCGTTCGACCCGGTCTTCGGAACGCAGCGTTTCTCGCACCCTGGCCTGAGACGGTCAAGATGACAAATCGAACGTATCCGCTAGAAAGAACGAAACATACGATACGTCAACCGCTCAGCTTCTCATCCAAGGCCTGTACTGCAGCGGCGAATTCGCGACGGCCCTTTTCCGAGAAGTTTTCCGTCACATGCTTGGCGACGACATCGACGAGACCGATCCAGGAATTCTGCGATCTGCTCTGCTCGGCGAAGGCCTGTTGAGGCGGTTCACTGAAACCCTGCAAGGGAATGTCGTCGCTCCGATTCATACCGTCGAAGAAATAGTCGATCGGCATGCCCGTCATACGACTGAGGATTTCGAGATGGATCGCGCTGATGCGGTTGATGCCTTTCTCGTATTTCTGCAATTGCGCCGCCGACATGCCGAAACTCTGGGCCACGCGCTTTTGGGTCAGGGACGATTTTTTCCGCTGCTCGGCGATGCGCCTGCCGACATGGACATCGCGCGCATCTGTTTTCTGCCCAGCCATGTACGATCCCGTGCAGTCTCTAGAGCGTCGTCGCAAACGTTGCCATTTGGCAGGGCGGCAATGCTCCCATTTCTTCGGTCGCTGTTTCTTTCACGTTCGCCTAATCAACCCAACCCAAAAAAACTGCGCGTCCGTCATATTCGGTACAAAGTCCGGCGTGGCCGGTTAACGGTTCGTTGAGAAGCGCTGGTCGATTCCTCGACGGGTCCAACTGTTGAGTCGAAATTCCGACACGGGATCAATAACCTACGCACGGCCTCATGGAAATACGGGACGGTTTACCAACTTGCCATTGCCCGTCGGACGACAATGCCGCGATGTCGCTGGAGACCCGGTCCGAGCTTGCCGCAGCAGGAGCTTGATTGCGCAACTGCCGCGCAGCCGACCACAGTGAGCCCAGCGGCTCGACGAAGCGGGTCACCCGCTCGCGCAGATCCAAGGAGTAGCATGCGCCCATGATCCAACTAAGCGCAGAAGGGAATTCAGCGATCGCAACCAGACACAACACACGAGTCCAATTTTATGGACAAGGCTCTGATCTCTGTTCCGGAGCCTGCCGGCGGCACGGAGCATCATTGAGGCCTGGCGGGCAGAGAACGCAACCTGCCAACCTTACACGAGCTTGGGCGGGCTCATCCCGAACGCCTCTGCAATCCAGTCCCGACGGGACCACACCAGAGCGGACTGTGGTTATGAACGGGGGAAAACAAGAGGCCAGGTCAAAGAGCATCAAGTCTTCCGGGATGGCCCGACGGAGGCAGTACGTGCCGAGCCTGTCACGAATGAGGTGCGACATCAAAGCCACCGCGATCGTATCGCCCGATTGTATGACCGGCCGCGCATACGGCATTGATCGCGGAGGAATTTCGGCCCGGACAAGGGCTTGAAGTATGGTGGCGTCCCCGGCAGGTCTCGAACCTGCGACCCCAGGTTTCATCCCACTTCGGCTTCCGCCGCCGCTCCGTAGAGGAGCGTTCGTGGTCTGGACTATCCCTTCGCCGTGGATCCACCGGGAATGACCCGTCGCGATCTTTAGGCGCCGCCCGTCTAGTCTCTACACCTTCCCCAGAGAGGCCGGGGCTTGGCTCGGGATCGGCTGGGCCAGCATGCCTGCGGGCCTTGAGCGTTCCCCGAATTTGAGCGGATCCGCCGCGCAGTTTCCCACCGCGACGCCCAATTGAAGTTTAGGAAACCTGTGCTCTGTCCAGCTGAGCTACGGAGACTCACCGAGGGCTCACCTAGCATCAACGGGCAGATAGGCCAACTGGTGCGATCGGGTCTTTCTCGCTCCTGAACGCTCTTCGATGACGTGGATGCCGGTGCACGATGTCATGTCGGGTGCAGCTACGAGAACGTGGCGCTGTTCCTGACGTGAAATGAGCAGGAACGGCGCCAGTGGCCGGATTGGCTGTCCAGCTTCAGCCGATCTTTCGCCGCAGCCATCGGCGCGCATTCTGAGCGCGAGTGTACCATTCTGGATGATTGCGCAACCAGAGCTTGGCCGCTTCCGCTCCGTGCAAAGACTGCTTGACGAGGTACCCGCGCAGGGTCGCCACCTCCGCAAGTTCGCTCAAGTCACGAGTCTGGACGCCGAAATCGGACTTGTAGGGCATCACGCCGACAGTGAAGTCGAAATAATTCAAGCCTTCTGCGCGAGCCCAGCGCAGGGTTTCGGCGACGATATGCAGGCCGGGTGAGGTGTTGCGCCAAGCCTCACCCGCCATCGTCAGCAGGATACCGTGGAAGGTGCCGGCATGGACCAATCCGAAAGCGGCGGCGATCCATTCCCCGTTCACGGCCAATCCGAACAGGCGGACCGGGCCGCCGATCAGACCCTGATGGGCGGCCTCGCGATAGAACGCCTCGACATCGGGGCGAGAGAGAAGATTGAATCGTCCGATCTCGGCGAAGCGTGTACGGCGCTGATCGACCAGGGCATCGAAGATGCAGTCGATCTCACCGGCGTGTCTTGCTTCGACGAAGGTCACCTCACCGATCCGCTCCAGCCTGCGGCGCAGCTTGGCCATGTCTTTAAGGGTGCTGGGTCGGCACAGGCGCGATAGTAGCGTCTCTGCGTCGCCGTCGATGTCGACGCCGGACGCCTGCATGTCCATCCGGCGGCATCCAGGCAGGGTAGCGATCGGATTGGGGCGACCGTGGACGTCGTCCGGGATGCGGCTGATCTGGATCAGGTCCGCTCGCGGCAGGACCTTTCGTATTGCGGTCCAGGCCAAGACCATGTCATCGGCGGTCAGATCGATGCCGGGCGCCAGGATCGGAGCCGCGTAGTCGCAGACGCCCAGATCGAGCCAAGTGATCACCCGGTAGCCGCGGTGTCGGAGACGCGCCAGTGGCACCAGCATGACCGGGCGCCCCGAGGCGTCGGCCAACTCCACGATTACCGGCTCGGCCTTGGAGGCCGCGCTCAGGCGTTCGACGATGGCCGTCACCCAGTCGAGCCGCTGGTAGGCGGTGGCAGTCCCGTCGGATTCGAGCCGGATCCAGAGGCGGGACACTGTCGCCAAGTCTGTGTGGAGCCGGGCACTGTAGCCGCCGGCCATGGCCGCCCGCGTCGGCAGGGCGGAAGTCGCTGTCACGCTCATGGCCGGGTCATTCCTGGTATCGCAGCGCAGCGATGACGGATCGCGCAAGCCGCAAAAGTGTCGAAAAAATCGTCGTAGGCGAGGAGATGGGAAAGGTCGCTCATCGGCTCATGCCAACCTCGACGTCACGCGGGTGGTCAATCGGCATCAAGGGTCGGAAGGATCGCCAGGGTTTGAGCATCCAGAGGCAGCCTACAAGGACGACGACCTCCGAGATCAGGACGCCGAACAACGACCAAGCGGGCTGCGCAATCAAGAGCAGTCCGACCACCGTCACCGCGCCGACTCCAACGCTCACACCGGCAAGGATCGCAAGGGGCCTGAACTCCTGCATCGTTTCCATCAGCACGCGCATCGGTGCGTGGATCAGCGAGACCGTGACGATGGCCCAAGCCGCCACGGCGATGAGCATCATTGGAGCGCCGACGAACTGGCCGGCGAAGAGCCGGTGTTCGATGAGTTCGAGGGTCGAAAGGATGATGGCGCCGTAGGCGATGCAACCGAGGCCCAGAAGGCCAGAGCAGATGAGGGCGAAGCGGCGGGCGAGCCGGAAATTGCCGCGGGCGAGATGTCCGGCCACCTCCGGCTGGACCATGTTGATCAGGGCCGAGGCCGAAAGCCGCAGGGGTGAGAACAGCACGAAGGTAGCAGCCATCGGGGCATAGGCGGCGGGACCGGCGATTGCGGCCACAAGAAGACTCTGGCCTTGGCCCTGAACATTCGCGGTTGTGACGTTGATCAGCGACCATGACAGCGTCGGGATCAGCGCTCCGTAGCGACGGCGTACCGACCGGCCGAGACTGAGGCGGACGGGTTCCCTCAGGAGCGCCAGCGATGCGACGATGCCGAGCCCATTGGCGAAGGCCAGGCAGAACAGTGTCTCGTCGAGGCTCGGCGCCCCCTGAAAATGGATCATCCCTAAGGTAAGGGCGGTGCCGGACAAGGCGAACACTATGTCTCCAAGCCCGGAGATCGCAGGCCGATGCTTGGCGAAGAGCGCGAGGCGCAGGTAGCTGCGCAGCGACCACAAGCCCACGAAGAGGCTGCCGGCCACGGCGTTAATGTCCGACGTGGCCATGAGCGTGCCGCAGACTCCGGCTGCGATCGCCGCCGAGAGGACAACGGCCACCGAGCCGAAAGTCACGTCGAATCCGCGCGCGGCGCGTCGCCCAGCATGAGCTGGAATGGTGATAGTCGCGGGTACGCCGGCCAGCGAACGGATATAGGTCAGTGCCAATCCACCGACGAGAAAGAGAATGGCGAACCGTCCGTAATCGTGCGGGCTCAGGCTACGCGCGAGGACGATGTTGATTCCGAAGTGGAAGGCGCTCTGAGTGATCTCGCCTCCCAACATGAGGACGAAGCGTCGTGCGAGGCGGCTGAGGCCGTTCATGACGATCAACCCAGCGCTACGGTTTTTGCGGCAATTGTGATCGGACGACCACCGATGCGGGTACGGATCATGGTGATCAACCCTTCCGCGGCGGCGGCCTCACCGAACAGCGCTGCATAGCGGGCGCGGGCGGCAGTCGGGAAGCCACGCCAAGATGTCGGATCGGTGACGATCCGTTCCAGCGTCGAGGCGAGGCTGCGCGGGTCATCGGGCGCGACGACCCAACCGCTCGTTCCTTCTTCGACCACTTCCGTCAGCCCGCCGATGCGGGACACGATAGGGGGACGACCATAGGCCATCGCCTCGATTGCGACCCGGCCGAGGGATTCTGGGAGGCGCGAAGGCACCGTCACTACATCCGCCCACCTATACAGATCGGAAGGATCGTCGACGAAGGGCGAGAGGCAGATTACGGATCCCAGACCTGCATCCGTAATCTGGCGGTCGAGCGCCGCCTCGCGCGCGGTATCCTCGAACGCGCTTCCGACGATGCGCACGTCGAGCCGCGCTCGCACCTCCGGTGGCAGGGACCGGATCGCCTCGACCAGGATCTCCTGGCCCTTGATGCGACTGATGCGGCCCAGCATCAGCAGGCGCAGCGGGCGCGTGGCGTCATAGGTGGAAGGCGGCGGCACGTCAGGTCCCGCGATCCCATTATAGACCACTCGCATGGCTACCTTGGAGGTCAGCGAGAACGCCTTGGCGGTGGCCCGCGAATTGAAGACGATATCCGCCCCGCTCCAGCCGATCAGTCCTCGAAGCAGCTTGAGGGTGGCACCCTGCGGAATCTCGTGGACATGTACGATGGCGCGGCCGGGACACAGCCGAGAAGCGAGGAGATAGTCCGCCACGACGGACGTGTTGATGTAGACGAGGTTGCTCGCGCGCAGCCGTCGCCAGGCCCGCATCATCGCCAGCGGTAACGTCAGAAATCCAAGGGTCGCGAGACGCGGCAGATCGCGGCGTCGCAGAATCCAGAGCGGCTCGAAGATGATCCGGGATGCCACCGGTTCGACGGCGGCCACGATCGGACCGCCGCGCGGCAGCACGACGTCGATGACGGCATCCGGATAGGCGGCGCGAATGATACGCACGCTCTCAACGAAGCTGCGATCAGATCCGTAGAGTTCGTATCCCTGATGGACGCATGTGATGTGCATGCCGACTCAACCTCAATCTCGATCCCAACTGCCCCAAGATGACATGCCGGCCTGTTTGCAATCGTTACCGAGCAAGAACTTCACCGGGTGTAATCATTGCTGATGGTTGCCTGAAGGTGTTTCTGGTGTCCCATCACGGGACACTTTGAGGGCGAAAGGAGACTCTGGTGTCATTGCACAAGCCCTCGCTGCTTATCCTGGGAACGCGTGGCATCCCGGCATCCCACGGCGGGTTCGAAACCTTTGCAGAGAAGCTCGCCCTCTTTCTCGTGAAGCGCGGCTGGCACGTTGCGGTCTATTGCCAGGACGAGGTCGAGTCGGTCACGGAGCGCTTCCGCACCACGACCTGGAAAGGCGTGGAACTGATCCACGTCGCCGTATCGTCCACCGGACCGAGGGCGACACTCGATTTCGACTGGCATTGCGTGCGGGATGCCGCCAAACGGCACGGCGTCAGCCTCGTCCTTGGATACAATGGCGCTATTTTCCTGCCGTACCTGCGCCTAGCCGGTTCCAAGATCATCACGAACATGGACGGCATCGAATGGAAGCGCCCGAAATGGTCGATGGCAGTGCGGGCTTGGTTCTGGACCAACGAGTGGATCGCCGCATGGGCCTCCCATCGCCTTGTGGCCGACCATCCCGCCATCGCCGATCATGTCGCCACTCGGCGCCCGAGATCTGCCATAGCCACCATCGCCTATGGCGGGGATCCGATCCCTGCTGCCCCGACGGCACCCATTGAGGCTCTCGGTTTGAAGCCGGGCCGGTACATGACCTCGATCGCGCGCATCGAACCCGATAACAACATCCTCACGATGGTCGAGGCATTCTCGCGCAAGCTGAGAGGCGTGCGGCTCGTTGTCCTGGGCACGCTCTCGGAGAACAATCCCTATCATCGTGCGGTGAGGGAGGCGGCCAGCGATGAGGTTCTATTCCCAGGCGCTATCTATGATTCAGAGACGATCAGATCGCTACGCTTCCATGCCCGTGCCTATCTTCATGGGCATACCGTCGGCGGCACCAACCCGTCCCTCGTAGAAGCGTTATGGGCGGGGAATGCAGTGATTGCTCACGACAACGCGTTCAATCGTGGAACGGCGGGTGACGAGCAATTCTATTTTAGCGATCCCGATGCCTGCGAGCGACACATCGAAGCCTTGGTCGCAAACGATCTCGTAGTGAAGAAAGCCGGCCTCGCTTCCCTCGACCGTGCATCGGAGCGGTTCGAATGGTCGACTATCCTGAAGCAGTACGAGGCGGAAGCACGGACGCTGGGAGGCTTCACGATTCCCGTCGGTCGTGAAATGAAACAACCCGTCAACACCTCGGCGAACATCTCGATGGCAATCGGAGGACGGAGCCAGGACCGCGCATCGTGACGCGACCGCCGACACGAAGGGCCGTCCTCGCCGCTGCATCACTGGTGACGGGCATCGTACCGGCTAGTGCGGAAGCCGTGCCCCTGCGTCTTTCTCGTGGCGTCAATACTTGGCCATGGTTCTCGCTGACGCGCGAGTTTCCGGCGCCGCGAACGGATTACGGAGCGCCGCCGTTTCAGGACGGCCGGCCTGTGCCGACGGGCCGAGACCTGGCTCGGCTGCGACAAGCCGGGTTCGATTTTCTCCGGATTCCCGTCGATCCTGGCCCGTTCGTCGCTGCCCTAGCGGTAGAGCGGGCGCGCCTCATGCAAAATCTTAAGGCTGCTTTGGAGGCGGCGTTGCGCGCCGACCTTTCCGTAGTGGTCAACGTGCAGGCCAATGGCGCGACTCATCACTGGAACCCCCAGAATTTCTATGGCGATCCGGGCGCGCCGCTATTTCCCGCCTATCGTGGGTTCGTCTCCGATCTCGCGCGCATGCTGGAGAGCATCGCTCCGGATCGATTGGCCCTAGAGCCGGTCAACGAGCCGCCGCAGGGATGCGGCTCGCAATCATGGCTGACCATCCAGGACGATCTCCTCACGGAGGCCCGGCGCGTTGCGCCACGGCTGACCCTCGTTGCCTGCGGCGCCTGCGGCGGCATGATCACAGGGCTCACCGCCCTCGATCCTACCTCACTTTCCCGCTTCGCGCCGCTTCTCTTCACCTTCCATTATTACGAGCCCTACCTGTTTAGCCATCAGGGGGCCCCTTGGATGCGGGAACCGGTCTATCGTGCCCTCAATGCAGTTCCCTGGCCGGCCTACGTCGGCAAGCTGGAGACGACCCTCGCCGCCGTTCGGAAAAGGATGGCCAGCGATGCCACCCTGTCGGCAGAAGCGAAGCGCGAGGCCTATGCGGTGACGGAAGCCAAGCTCGCCGAGTATTTCGCGGCGCAGCCCGACAAGCGCTACCTCGCACGGCATCTCGCGATGGTGGGCGAATGGGGGCGCCGGTACGGCATATCCCCGCGGCAAATTCTGCTCGGAGAGTTTGGTGCCCTGCGCAGCGACGCACGCTACGTGGCTTCTCATGCCGAGGACAGGGTCCGCTACGTCCAAGACGTGCGAGAAGCAGCGGAGGCGGAGGGCTTCCCCTGGGCGTTCTGGAATCTGTTCGACGGGATGGGGATGATGGACGATGCCACCCGGCGCTTCGACCGGGCGATCGTCACGGCCCTGGGGTTGCGCGCACGCGCGGACGATCCCTGACCTTGTGGAACAATCCGAGGAGCAGGATGGCGAACTTGGCCAACAGTGTGGTCTTGGCTCCGAGACCCTCGAAGGTGTTCACCAGAATAACGAAGGCGAGGACCGGAAGAAACGTCCCGCTGCGGCATTGGCGAACCAACTCGATCATGTAGAGCGTCACGGCGACGGTCAGCAGAACCGTCATGATCACGCCCTGATAGACCAGGGTCCGGACGATCGGGTTCTCGATGCCCCATTCGAGCCCGCTCACGCGCCGCAGAGAGTCGACGAGGGTCATATCCGGGCCGACCAGCAATTCGCGGAACGGGATGCTGGCGATAAGGTCGAGCATCTCCACGCGTGCATTGGCGCTGCCGCCGTCGGCAATGAACCGACTGAGCAGTGCGTCGAAGAATCCT
Source organism: Methylobacterium marchantiae (assembly GCF_042679825.1). Lineage (NCBI taxonomy): Bacteria > Pseudomonadati > Pseudomonadota > Alphaproteobacteria > Hyphomicrobiales > Methylobacteriaceae > Methylobacterium > Methylobacterium marchantiae. The sequence goes on from NZ_JBHTND010000009.1 coordinate 20,957, forward strand.
CCGACGGCCAGAGCACCGATGGCAAGTGGCGCGAGCGTAAACAGGAATATCCCCACCGCCGCCGCCAGAAGCGGGATGCGGCCTGCGCTCAAGACCTTGTGCAAGGCGAAGAGACCGTAGGCACCGCCGAAGATCAGCGTCACCACGGTGGCGGAACGTCCACCGAAGGTCACGAGGGCGGCAAGCTGCAGGCCGATCATTGCAAGGCGGAGCGGCACCGTCATGCGCCCACCGCCGCCGATGAGGGCGAGCACGTAGCAGGCTGTGAGAGTGGCATTGCCGAGGGGATGACCCTGGAGGGCGGCCGAGCGCGTATCCGTGGCGAAGACCTGTCCGTCGAGCCGATAAGGAAAGAACAGAGTCTTGGTCGCGAATTCGGTCAGGCCGAGCAACGCGTTGATGAGCATCACCGCGTGTACGGTCAGCTCGAGGCGTCTCCAGGTCAGAGCGTCGCGGTCGGCGAGCAGGACGACGAAGAGGCCGGGCAGCAAGAAAGTGTCCAGCGCCCCAGCCATTCCCGGTCCGCTGCGCATTACGATGTGCAGGAACAATCCGATACTGCACGCGGCGAGCAGCGCCCCTGCAGGCCGCACCTGCACTGCATAGACGAGGTAGCCCGCCGGATTGCCGGACCTCAAAGCCGCCCAGCAGAATAGGACGATGACGAGATAGGTCGAAGGATGGATCTTCTGTGGCGCGGCGCCGGTGAGCCCGTCGTAATTGATGCCGACGTTCCAGAGCATACCGCCAGAAACGCCGAGAATCAGCACCGTCAGGAAGATAAGGCCGAGCGGCATCGGGCTTCGAGACGCGGCTCTTGCCGGGCCGCCTGCAGCTGACGGATGGATCGCGAGCCTCATGGTCCGCCCGTCATGCCGCCGCCGCATGGCGATCGACGAAGAGACTGCCGGACACTGGACGACCCAGCACCTCCGAAATGTCGAGAAGATCGAGGAGATCGCGCTGCCGCGTGGCGCCGTTCTTTGCCACGATCAACAGCCGATCGCTGGCGGAGGCGAGTGGTCCGATCCGCAGATTGCCGGTGAGTACTCCGCCATCCACCAGAATCAGATCGAAGCTCGACTTGGCGGCGGCGAGGAACTGTTCGATGTTGCGGCGGCTCAGCGCCTCGCGCGACGCCTTGGCGGTATCGCCGATGCCGATCCGGGCTGCGCCGCTTTCGGAATCGGCCTTCGCCGCAGTTGCCATTCCGGCCTCTCCGCTCAGCACCTCGATCAGGCCTGGCCCGGTCGTTCCCGCCTGTGGCGCCGCATCGAGGTCGGCCTCGACAAAGAGCACGCGCTCGCCGCGCGCCGTTGCCACCGCGGCGAGGAGGTGTATCGCTGAACGTCGGTCCGCACTGTCCGAAGCCGCTGAGGTCACGAGGACGCTCAATGCCTGCCCAGGCGGTTGGATCTGCCCGCGGACGCTGGACAGTCGGTCTAGAGTGAGACTCGCAGCGACGCTGGCCGGGCGTTCGCTCCCTGCCTTGAACTCCGGATAGGTGGCGACGACGGACGTATGCGAGAGCCGCTCCATCTGACGTCGAGACAGGACGGTCGGGTCGAGATACTCGCGGACGAAGGCCAACCCAGCTCCGAGGCCGAGGCCGCTGATGAGGCCGCCGACGAAGAGCAGGAGGCGTAGCGGCCAGCTCCGCTCGGTGGGCGGCCGGGCCCAGCTAATGACGCGGGCATTGGTGGTGTCGATGCCGGTCTGTTCCTGAATCTCGCGGGAACGGCTGAGGAAATTGCCGTAGACGGCACGGCTTGTATCCACCTCACGCTCGAGTTCGCGCAGACGCACGGAGGCCTCACCCGTGACGATAGTGCCTCGCTTCAACTCATCAAGGCTCGCCGTCAACGCCTTCTCGTTGGCAGCCGCACGCTGGTAATCGGTTTCTGCCGAGCGGGAGATGCGGTTCAGTTCTACCTCGGTGAGGCGCTTGACGTCCTGCATCTGGGTCCGAACCGCCTCGATATAGGGATGACGGTTGCCGAGTTGCGTGCGGAGGTCCGCTTCCTTGCTCGCGAGTTCCGCATATTGGCTGCGCAGCCGCTCGATCACAGCGGACTGGATCGCTTCCGGCGCCGAGTCCGGTCCGAACGCGGTTCCGCGCGCGTCCTTGATCTGCTGAAGTTTGGTGCGAGCCTCCGCGGTGCGGGCGCGTGCAGCCACGATCCGGTTGTTGCTCTCCGCCAATTGCTGATCGCTGATCAAGCGACCGCTCGCCGAGATCAATCCGTTCTCGGCCTTGAACGTCTCGACCTTGTTCTCGGCGACGTTGACGCGCTTGCGTAGATCGTCGAGGCGTGAGCCCAACTCGGCCGAGGCGCGCGCGGCCGCATCGGCACGCGCGGCAGTCTGGTCTTTGAGATAGGCGCTGGCGATGGCGTTGACGATCCGGGCGGCTTTATCAGGGTTGTTCGCGGTGATGACGACGTCCACCACGAAGACCTTGTCGGCACGCTTCACCGCGAGTTTGCGCCGAAGGGCACGGACGGCCCGAGCTTCAGCCGCCGCATTGCTGCTTGAAGCCGCACCGTCGCCCTGAATGGTGCGCAGGGTCCAGCTGAGGAAGCCGTTACCGAGGCCGCCAAAATCCGGGTCGTCGAGCAATCCGGCATCGTGGGCGGCGCGGGTCAGGACGGAATCGGATTCGATGACGCGAGCCTGACTCTCGACCTGGATCACGCCACCATCAGGCGCCATGGCAACCGGATTGACGTCGTTCGTGACGATCTGCCTGTCGCGTGGATCGATGAGGATCTGGGCGGTAGCCGCATAGAGCGGAGGCGCCAGGAAACCGTAAGCCACCGCGATGAAGGTGAGCAGGGCCGCAGTTCCGAGCACCCACGCGCGGCGCACATAGAGAATGCGCCAGAGATCGCCGATTTCTGCGCTCTTGTCGGGTTCGGAGGAAGTCGTCCGGTCGATGCCGGGTCGACCGATCCAATCCGCCGCCGCGATGTGTCTGTCGATCTGTGCCATCGGATGCTCGGGCCGTGGCCGGGATACGGCCCGTCCTTCAATCATAGGCATGATCCGAATTCACTGACGATTCACCAACATCCGGACACTTCCCCGGTCCCGATACCCGTCAGGTGGATCATGGTTAATCCATCGTAAAGGACGGGTAGAGCAGGGGCTTAAGGCCGGATTGCGGTGAAGGGTTTCTCAATCGAGATGCGGTAACCACAGGAGATGAAGGAGACGTCCCGTCGCTGGACCTATCCCAATCTGCCGATGGCGTTCGACCTCGGCGTTCGATTGTTCGGGGACCGACTACGATGCGGCTGCGATTGAGGCTGGACGGACGTGCCCTCCGCCGCTGGCATATCTGCCTCTTGGAACGGATCACGGCGCTTCCAGGACTCGAGGTGGAGGTCGATCGTTCGCCGGGCCCAGGAGGCCTGCCGGACAAGGCTGCGTTGCTGTTCCGCCTCGAAGCTCTTCTCAAACGCCTGTCCCTCGACGGGCTCTCCTCGCCTGCGCCGGCGAGCACGCTCGCCGGCTATCCAGAATCGTCCGCGGCGGCGTCCTGCATCCTCGATTTGTGCGGCGATGCATCCGGCGGCCCGAAACTGCCGATCTGGCGCTTGAGCTTCGACGGCATCGCTGGCGAGGGTGCTCTCCTCGCATCGCTTCTCGCCGGCCGATCACCCGTGGCGGCTCTTTCCACGAATGGCAGGATCATCGCCTCCGGACGCTTCGGTGCTGAGGACCGCGGTACCATGCTCACCGCCTTCGAAGATGGGCTGATCCGCAGCATAACACTCATCGTCGGCGCCCTGTCCGGCGCGCGTCCGCTTCTCCAGCAAAGCGCCTCGGTATCGCCCGATGCCCCTGTCCTGACTGTGAGGACGATCGGCGCCCGGACCGCTAAGATGGCAGCTCGGCTCATCATCCGGCGCCTCTACTACCTGTGCTATCGCGCTCCGCATTGGCGCGTTGGTTGGCGCCGGTTGACTGGTCCTGACCTCGTCGACTTGCGGACGCATCCATCATCAGGCTGGAAAGATCTGCCTGATGATGGGCGCCGCTTCTATGCCGACCCGTTCGGCATCGAACATGAAGGGCGCACTGTGCTCTTCGTCGAGGATTTTCCGCATGCGACAGGCAAGGCGCTGATCTCGGCGGTGACCTTCGATATGAATGGCCCAATCGGAACGCCGGTCCCGGTCCTCGAGGAGCCGCATCATCTCTCCTATCCGTTCGTGTTCGAGCGTGAGGGATCGTTCTGGATGATCCCGGAGAGCTGTGCCAACGACACCGTCGATCTCTATCGGGCCACCGCCTTTCCAGGCGGCTGGGTCAAGGAAGCGACGCTGCTGCGAGGTGTGACCGCGAGCGATTCGACCCTGCTGGAACGGGACGGCCGCTGGTGGATGTTCGCCACTGTGCGGGACCAGCCGGCCGATGTCGGAGGCGGCCCGATTCTCGGCTCCTATCACGACAGCCTGCACCTCTGGTCGGCGTCGGATTTCCGTGGTCCTTGGACGCCGCATGCGGGCAATCCGGTCCTCATCGATATCGCTTCGGCAAGGCCGGCCGGGCGCATCGTGGAACGGGACGGGGTCCTGATCCGTCCGGTCCAGGATTGCCGACTGGGCTACGGGGAAGCGCTGGCGCTCGCCCGGATCGACCGCCTCGACGACGAAGGCTACGCCCAGACCGTCGAGACCATCCTACGGTCGGGCCCGCTCTTTCCTGGCACCCGTCTCCACACCCTCAACCGCGCCTCGGCATTCGAGTTCATCGACGGCTCCGCTCGCTCTCCCCGCTGGCGGAGGAGACGATAACCCTCATCAGACGGTCTTGGTCGGCCCAATAACCGGCCGGCGCGGCTTGGAGAGGGTCGACCGCAGGACGTGAAGGGCGTGGAGGCCATAGCGGCCGACGCGGTTTCGCAGGCGTCGCGCGATCCAGGTGGCACCGCTTCCGATCGTGATCTCGCGGGCGTAGAGGCTCGCTCGCAGACATTGTTCGTCGGAGCCGTGCTTGACCGGATCGGCGTAGAACTGCGCGATCTTGTCCTTGCCCATTCCGGGGGTCGCAAACCAGCGCGGCAGGTGTTCCGAGCAGAGGCGGTCGACGTCGGTGAGCACCTTGCCGATCCCGGTGCCTGGAATCGGGCACGGCGTCAGAAAGGCGTCGCCGAGGAGGATGATCCCATCGCGCTCCGGCTCGGCCGCCTGGATGACGTCGATGGGCCGCATTTCCACCGGCCCCGCGACGGCGAGATCGGGGCAGAGCCGGGCTAGTCCGGGCATGGCTTGGCGCATGAGCGCCTCGGGCGACTTTCGGAACTCCTTCACCCATGGATCAGTGAGTTTCCGGTACACGAAGAGATTGGCCCGCATCGTCGCCCCGATTGGGAATAGCGTAACATAGGCAACGGCGCTGCCCTTACCCTCACCGTAATAGGTCAGGGATTCGAAGCCGAAGGACGAAGGCGGGGCGGCCATATCGAAACCGAAGGACAGCGAGTGCTTTTCGCTCACCATGGTCCTGCCAATTCCGACCTTGCGGCGCAGGACATCGCCGAGACCCGTGGCCAGCAGGACCAAGCGCGCCGTCCGCACGCTGCCGTCGGCGAGGGTGACCGTCTGACGCTCGGGCCCGGTCTCGATCTCCGCCACGCGGCCGACCACTAGGGGCGAGGAGGCGGGCAGCGCCTTGCGCAGGTCGTTGATCAGGGCGGTGTAATGGACGCCATACTCCCGCACTCGATGGCGCGAGAAGAGATGCCCGAACCGAGAGACGCAGACTTCGTCCACGGGCGTCGTCACGGCACGGGCAAGCTCGCCGAAGCCGAGCTTCTCGAAAAGGTCCATCTGCGGCACGCCGAGCTTCTCCGCCCGGAAATCGGGCGGGTAGACCGCATGGGTGTCGATGATCGCCGTGTTGTAACCTGCCTTGGCCAGCGCGATGGTGGCGGTGGTCCCTGCGAGACCGGCACCGATGACGATAACGTCGTGATGGATCTCAGACATACGGACTTTCCCCCGACCATGCCATTATGGAACGCCAGCCCCTCGTCGTCTCCTCATGGTACGGAGCCGGTGCGGATTTGGAGCGGGTCGATCGTCCGTTGCAGGTGACATGCCGTCTTTCTGTCCCGTTCAAGGAGCATGTCGGGCTTAAGAATTCAGTGTCTTCAGGCCGGCAATTCGAGCCGTGCGCGTAGCCCATGCAGGGTTCCGCGGTCGAGATGGAGGGAGCCGCCGTAGAGTTCGGCGAGCTCCGTGGTGATCGACAGGCCGAAACCATGACCCGGTACGGTCTCATCGAGTCTTCGTCCGCGTCCGAGGACCCGAGCCGCCGCATCCTCGTCGAGGCCCGGCCCGTCATCCTCCACCGTGATCGTGACGCCCTGTCCAGAGAAGGCGGCAGCGATCCAAACCTGCGCCCGGCACCAACGGCAGGCATTGTCGATGAGGTTGCCGAGCATCTCGTCGACATCCTGCCCGTCGCAGGCGACGGCGATGCCGTCCGAAACCTCCACCGTAAAGGCAATACCCTTGTCCGCGTAGAGCCGGGCGAAGGTGGTACGAAGGCCGGCGGCCGACACTGCAAGGTCCGTCCGTTCGCGGGTCGCGCCGCCGAGGGCCGCGGTGCGGGCGCGGCGCAGATGATGACGGATCTGCGCATCCATGCCCGATACCAGGGCTGAGAGCCGGCCGTCGGGATCTTTTCCCGCGTCACCGAGCGCCATGGTCAGTGTGGCGAGGGGCGTCTTCAGACCATGGGCGAGATTGGCCACATGGGTCCGCGCCCGTTCCAGATTCACCGCGTTCTGGCTCAGCAACGCGTTCACCTCGCGGACCAGAGGCCTGATCTCCGCCGGCTGCTTCTCTGGTACCTGTGCGCGTTTTCCTGCACGAATCTCGCCGAGGTCCCGCCGCAGACGTTCCAGTGGCCTCAGGCCGAGGCGTACCTGCGCCACGAGCCCGACGACGAGGCATAGCCCGAGTATACTCAGGATCAGTGCGAGGGTCAGACCCGCTTCCCGAACTGGACCACTCAGGGCAGCCATCGGTGCCGAGGCGACGATCGTCGCATTGCCGGCACCGGCTTCGTCCGGCAGGGTGAGGATGCGCAGGATCACCGTATTTCCCCAGGGATCGACGCCGTCCGCCGGCTGGGGATGGTCGGGATGCGGGGTCCTGCTGTCCTGTCGGTGTTCCGCTGGAGCGGGCAGGTCGTGCCCCTCCAGCGAACTGGAGCGGAGGGTCGCATCACCCTGCCTGATTTGCCAGGACCAGCCGGACCGCTCGCGGTCGAAGGGCGGCCCGTCGAGGTTTCGCCGGAGGGCGAGCCGGCCGTCCCGTCCGCGTTCCAGGCTGGAGGCGATGGCGACGATCTGGCTATCGAGGCGGCTGTCAAGCTGGCCGCGGACGAAGCGGTGCAGGATGAAGCCGATGGCGATGCCCGCCACGACCAGGGCGATCGTCACGAGGACGAGGGCGGCGACGATCAGGCGCCGCTGCAGCGAGCCGGAATGCGGTCGTGCCGGGCCATGCAGAGGTTTCGGTCGAGGAGACGACGCCTTCACGATGCCTCTCCCGGCAGAAGCTGATAGCCAATGCCGCGCACGCTCTCGATCCTGGCCGGCACGATCTTGCGGCGGAGTCGCGTGATGATGACCTCGACCGAGTTCGAATCGACCTCGGCATCGCCTTCATAGACTCGCTCGATCAGCTGGCCGCGGGGCACGATGCCGTCCTTGCGCAAGATCAGGCACGAGAGCACCCGCCATTCGAGGCCAGTGAGCTTCAGCGGTAGCCCGTCCCGCTCGAACGTCCCGAGCCCGGCATCGTAGGCGAGGGGCCCGCAAGCGATGCGGTTGGCGCCGTGAGCCGAGGCTCGTCGCACCAGCGCGCGCAGGCGGATGACGAGTTCCTCCACCCGGAACGGTTTGACGAGATAGTCGTCCGCGCCCGCCTTGAAGCCAGCGACCTTGTCGCTCCATCCATCCCGTGCAGTGAGGATCAGCACCGGCAGGGTCCGGCCGGCGGCGCGCCAAGCCTGGAGAACGGAGACGCCGTCGCGCTCGGGCAGCCCGAGGTCGAGCACGACCGCGTCGTAGGTCTCGGTCTCGCCGAGATGCTGGCCATCCTCCCCATTGATCGCATGGTCGAGAGCGAAGTTCTCGGCCCGCAGGGCCTTGGCGATCTCGGCAGCGAGCGCTGCATCGTCCTCGATCAGTAGAAGCTTCATCAGGGGCGATCCTTGAGCGCCGATAGGCGGCGTGAGCGAGTTAAAGGCGCTACGCACCGGGCTTTAACCGGAGCTGAACCGCACGGTTCAGACCGGGTTGGAGGCGTGACCCTAAAACGGCGTCAACCCGAAAGGGGACCTGTTTCAAGGACATCGACACCATGACGACCGAGAAGACGATCGACGGAACCGCCACCGAGATGTCGCGCCCCACCTCCGCTGCGCTGCGCCGTTCACGCCGCGGCTGGATCGTCGGCGCCATCGCCGCGCCCCTGGCCTTCGGGGCCGTCGGCCTCTCGCTAGCGCAGAATTCGGGCATGACGCTCACACCCGTCGCTCCGACATCCATCGCTCAGCTCACTCCCTCTGCCGCCATCGCAGCCAAGGGCGAGGTCGCCGAGATCTTCGGCAACAAGTTCATCGTTCAGGACGGTTCTGGCCGCGCTCTGGTCGAGACCGGCAAACGGGGCGAGGACGGCGGCCTCGTCAGTAAGGGCGAGGCGGTAACGGTGCAGGGTCGCTTTGAGAACGGATTTCTCCACGCCATCCTCCTTACCCGGGCCGATGGAAAGACCGTGGTCCTTGGCCCGGCACGCGGACCGAAGCCGGGAGGCATTGACTGGGCGAAGGACAGGGTCGGCCTCGGCCCCACCATCGATGCTCCTGCACTGACCGCGAAGGTCGAGGCAGCCGGCTATTCCGATGTCCGGGTCATCGGCCGTGGACCGCGCCATCTCGAAGTGGCGGCCAAGGGTCAAGACGGGCGCGAGCGGCAGCTTCACGTCGGGTTCGACGGCGACATCCGCGAGAAGCGAACTTTCTGATCATGGAGGTTTCCTCCTCCGGACCACCGGGGGAGGGCTTCCGGCCTGCTCCATCATCGGGATCAACGACAATGCCAACGACAGTTTCCGCTACCGGCACCGTCTGGGCCGTGTTCGGCCATCGCCTTGCGCTGGATTGCGCCACCACGAAGATCCTTGCGGATCTCGGTCCGAAAGCGACGACCGGAGCTCTGCCAACTGTCGGAGACATCGTCACCGTCGACGGCGAGCGCAAACCCTGCGAGATCAAGGTGTCTCGCCTCATCCTCGCCGACGGCACGGTCCGCACCATCGTGCGGCCAGACCAGGGACATGGCCCGGCCGATACGGATGCGGCCCTACGCCTCGTTCGGGATGCGGGCTACCGTGTGGAGGGTTTGCCAATACGCAAGCCCAAGCATTTCCAGATCCGCGGTATCCGGGATGGCGCGGCCTTCGAAGTCCATGTGCATGACGATGGCTGCATCCGGAGGGAGAAGCGGCTTACGGCTTAGAAATTCAAAATTCCGTATCAGGAATACACGTCTCTGTTTATCTGGCCGCGCCAGTGCTTCGCGGCTCACGCAGAATTTAATCCCCACCGAGGAACCTTCATTTCGGGCCGGGGTTTGCCGCTCCGATCGATGCGAAGCCCTGGCTTTCCCTGCCGGTAACGCGCGCCGATCGGTCCCATTCATGACAAGCTCCGAAGGATCGATCGGATGACCAGCGTCACCGTTGCCGGCCAGGATCAGGTTCGCGCCCCATCGCAACGAACGCTGCGCGGGCTCGACGCTCTCAATTTCTTCCTTGCTGACGTCCGCGATGGTTTGGGACCCTACCTCGCCATCTATCTCATTGCTGTGCGCGGGCCCGACCAGGGTTGGAACGAGGCCACGACCGGCATGATCATGACCATCGCCGGCATTGCAGGCCTGATCGCTCAAACGCCCGCCGGGGCCCTCATCGACCGGACAGACCATAAGCGTGCCATCGTCATTGCAGGCGCCCTCGCGGTCACGGCGAGCTGTCTACTCTTGCCCTTCGTCACGAATTTCTACCTGGTTGCCGCGACCCAATCGGTCGCCGGCATTGCCGGTGCGGTCTTCCCACCGGCGCTCGCCGCCATCACGCTGGGCGTCGTCGGGCCGAAGATGTTCTCGAAGCGCATCGGCCGCAACGAAGGCTTCAACCACGCGGGCAACGCGGTCTCGGCGGCCATCGCCGGGTCGACCGCTTATTTCTTCGGACCCGTCGTGGTGTTCTGGCTGATGGCTATTCTGGCGGTCCTGAGCGTCGGAGCCATGCTTATGGTACCGGCCAAGGACATCGACGACGATCTCGCAAGGGGCCTCGACGAGAAGGCTGGGCAGGAGGGCGAGGAGCCCTCCGGAGTCACTGCCCTGTTGCAGAACCGTACCCTGATGCTGTTCGCTCTTCTCGCCGCGATCTTTCACCTTTCGAACGCCGCGATGCTGACGTCGGTGGGCCAGTTGCTGACCAAGCTCGCCGGCAAAGAAAGCGCGACCTCGCTCATCTCGGTCTGCATAGTCGCGGCGCAGTTCGTGATGGTGCCGGTGGCGGTCTTCGTCGGAGCCAGGGCCGATGCGATCGGGCGCAAGCCGATCTTCCTCGTGGCCTTCGGGGTCCTCGCGATCCGAGGCGTGCTCTACACCTTTTCGGATAACCCTTTCTACCTCGTCGCCGTGCAACTCCTCGATGGGATCGGAGCCGGCATCTACGGCGCGCTGTTCCCCATCGTCGTCGCCGATCTGACCCGCGGCACCGGGCGATTCAACGTTTCGCAGGGTGCGGTCGCCACGACCCAGGGGCTCGGAGCTTCGTTCTCGGCGACCCTGGCTGGCCTGATCATCGTCTCGGCCGGTTACTCGACGGCGTTCCTCGTCCTCGCCGGCATCGCCGCCGTGGGATTCGTTCTCTACCTCGTGGCCATGCCGGAAACCTACGGCTTCGAACCGCCGACCCCGGCGTCGAAGCCACCGCACGCTGGTGGGTCCGAACCGGTGGTCGCCGCCGCCTGAAGCCGTCGCTGCCGCAGGTCACAGCGCTTTCTGAGAAATCCGGGGCCATCTGAACCACCGCTGGCAGGATGCCGGGCGACGCTGGAGATATGCCATGACCGTCGAGGGGAGTTCCGCCATGAGCGGCCAGGACGACATTCTCGCCTTCGCCCATATCGGCGACCTTCATCTCACCGAAGGGCATCTCGAGAATGCCTGCGACTTTCGCGCCATCGTCTCGCAACTCTGCGAGGTCGAAGGCCTCGATTTCGTGTATCTGCCCGGCGACAATGCCGATAACGGGCTGCCCGAGCAATATGCCCTCGTGCGCGACGGCCTCGCGGGATTGCCGTTTCCCGTCCACGTGATCACCGGCGATCACGACATGGAGCGCGGCAGCCTAGACGCCTTCTATTCCAGCCTCGGTGGGCGGCGACTTCCCTACGCGGTCGACATATCCGGTATCCGCTGCCTCTTCCTCGACATGTGTGGGCCCGGTGCTGGCGGCCTGGATTTCCGTCTCGGAGATGCGCAACTCGCCTGGCTGGAGGGAGAGATCCAGGTGGCCGAGAGCGACGGCCTCGATTGCGCCCTGTTCATGCACAGCTACCCCGCCGACCTGAAGGGCGACGGCGAGGCCTCTCGGGTCGGCCATCTCGTCTCTCAATCGCGCGTGCGCCTCGTGGAGATGGGGCACACCCATTACAACGAGCTGGCCAATGACGGCCGTACCATCTTCGCCGCCACTCGCTCTACCGGACAGATCGAGGAAGGGCCCGTCGGCTATGCCATCGCCGCCATCGATCGCGGCGTGGTGAGCTGGCGCTTCAAGGAAATGGCTCAGCCCTGGCCCTTCGTCCTCGTCACCGCACCCGCCGACCGGCGTCTCGCCCATGACGATGCGCATACGGTGCGCGATATGGTCGAAGTGCGCGCCATCGTTCTCGGGGCCGCGCCGGTCAAGTCCTGCGAGGCGAGCGTCGACGGTGGACCTTGGCACCCGATGAGCCGGGCTGATGGAGACAGGCGCTACCGCGCATTCATCCCTTGGAACACAGCCTCCACCCGCCTCACCGTCCGGGCTTCCGACGCGGCGGGAGGCATTGGGCAGGACGTCGTAGAGCCCGCCACGGACCCATCACAGCGGCCGGTATCCAAAGGCATCGGCAGCGATGCGGATGCCATCGGCGCCTGGCCTGAGAAGGGACTTCTCGGGACACAGCTCGGCCCCAACCGCCATGGCCGAAGCTGGTAGCCGTCTCGCTGCCGCCCCGCCCCAGACAGGAATCCACCCGCCCATGTTCGCACTCGCCATGACGCCGCAACTCGCGACGTGGATCATCGCCGGATTGGCCACGATCGGGGTGATCACGAGGCCATTCTCCTGGCCGGAGGCGATCTGGGCGGTGCTCGGTGCCGGTGCCCTTCTCGCCCTCGGCCTCATCACGCCGGAAGCCGCCTGGGACGGCGTGCGCAAGGGAACGGACGTCTACCTCTTCCTCATCGGCATGATGTTGCTGGCCGAGATCGCCAGGAAGGAGGGCCTCTTCGATTGGCTTGCCGGCATCGCCGTGCGTCAGGCGAAGGGGTCCGCGACGCGGTTGTTCCTGCTGGTCTACATCGTCGGCACCCTGGTCACGGTCTTCCTCTCCAACGATGCCTGCGCGGTGGTTCTGACGCCGGCGGTCTATGCCGCGGCCAAGGCGGCCGAGGCGGAGCCGCTGCCCTACCTTTTCATCTGTGCCTTCATCGCCAATGCGGCGAGCTTCGTGCTGCCGATCTCCAACCCGGCCAACCTCGTCGTCTACGCTGCGCACATGCCGCCCCTGACGGAATGGCTCGCGCGGTTCGCGCTGCCCTCGGTCCTGGCGATCGTCACGACCTATATCGTCCTGCGCCTAACTCAGAATTCCGTCCTGCGGCAGCAATTGCTGGCGAGGGATGTCGAGGCAACGCCGCTCTCGGGCACCGGAAAGGTCGCTGGTCTCGGCATTGTCGCCACCGCCGGGGCGCTCATCGCGGCCTCGGCCTATGACCTCGAACTCGGCCTGCCGACTTTCATCGCCGGACTCGCGACCACGCTTCTCGTCCTCGCGATCAAGCGCGGCGGGGCGATGGAGGTGGTCAAGGACGTATCCTGGGGCGTACTGCCACTGGTGGCAGGCCTGTTCGTGTTGGTCGAGGCTCTGGAGAAAACCGGCGTCCTAACCCTGATCGCCGACCACCTGAAGCAGGCGGCGCAGGCCTCACCCCAGGCCGCGGCCTGGGGTGGCGGCACTTTGGTGGCCATCCTGTCCAACCTCGTGAACAACCTGCCGGCCGGCCTGATCGCGGGTGCCGCCGTGCAGCAGGCCGACGTCTCCGAGAAGGTCGCCGGCGCCATCCTCATCGGCATCGATCTTGGCCCCAACTTGTCCGTGACCGGCTCGCTGGCGACGATCCTCTGGCTCACCGCCATCCGTCGCGAAGGCGAGGATGTGAGTTTCTGGCGGTTCCTCAAGCTCGGCCTGCTGGTGATGCCGCCGGCCCTGATCCTCGCCCTGGCCGGCCTGCTCCTTCTGCCCTGATCCCCTTCCATCCTGAATCCCACCGCCATTCCGAGGACGACCCGACATGAACGCGGCCTTGCTCTATCCCTTCATCCTGGTCGCCGGCGCGCTCCAGGCGGCGGGCAATTCCATGAACGCGCGCCTGCGCGTGGCCCTCGTCAATCCGTGGCTGGCGGCCTCCGTCTCGTTCTCGCTCATCGTCTTCGTCTTCGTGACGCTGTTCCTGGTGATGCCGACGCCGCTGCCGACCCTCGAACAGCTCGGCGGCATGACATGGTGGGCGCCCCTCGGCGGCCTCGCCGGTGCGGTAGCGGTGTTCGGGGGCCTCGCCTTCGTCGACAAGGTCGGTGCCGGCCCCTTCAACGGCCTGCTCATCACCGCCAACATCCTGACCTCGCTCGCCATCGATCATTTCGGCTGGCTCGGCATGCAGGCGAACCCGCAAGGCCTCCTGCATCTCCTCGGCGGCGGCCTGATGGTGGCCGGCATCGTCCTCATCGCCCGCTTCTGACCTCGGCCGGCAACGCATCGACGGGAGATCCCAAATTCATGGCCGGCCCTCTGTTCTATCCCTTCATCCTCGTCGCCGGCGCGCTTCAGGCTTTCGGCGTCACCATGAACGCGGCCCTTCGCGGTGCCCTGGTCAATCCCTGGCTCGCGGCGGCGGTCTCGTTCCTGCCCATCGTCTTCGTCTTCGTGGCGATGCTCGCGATCCGGCCCGTGCCGCTGCCGACCCGAGACGATCTCGCCGGGATGCCGTGGAGGGCGCCGCTGGGCGGAATCGCGGGGGCTGTGGCGGTGTTCGGCGGCCTGCTCTTCGTCGACAAGGTCGGCGCCGGCGCGTTCAACGGGATGCTCATCACCGCCAACCTCCTGACCTCGCTGGCCATCGACCATTTCGGCTGGCTCGGCATGCCCGAGCACCGCGCGGGCAAGGAGCGACTCGCCGGAGCCGTGCTGATGGTGGCTGGAATCGTCCTCATCGCGGCGTTTTGACGGGGAAATCCACCACGATTCTCCGGCAACATCGCTGCGAGTCCTTGGCGGGGTTCGCTTTTTGATCTTCGGACGTGCTATGCCCCGACGATCCCGCCCGAAGCCGGTCCCGTGCGAAGGGTGTGTGGATCACCCTCCACTTGCCGCCGATCGCGGGTTCGCATGCCCGCCGGCATCCATCTCGATCGTCGACATCACGCGCCGCGCGAGCGGGCACGAGCGGATTTTCCGCCTTTGCCGTTCAGCCAGGGCCGGACGACACGATCGATGAGAGGGGAGCGAGGCGGAGGGTAGTGAGGAAGGACGACGATGAGCGACGAAACCGACGCCAGGACCAGATCCGAGGAGCGCGCAGAGCGCGCCGAGCGGATGGCCAAGGAAGGCGCGCAGGCGATGGCGGAGCATCTCCAGGCCGTGAAGGCCATCGATGAGCGTACCGTCAAGTTGCGCGCCCTTCGGCTGGCCAAGGAAGCCGCCGATGCGGAGGCGAAGGCCGCCGCCCCTGCGCCGGCACCCAAGCGCAAGCGCTCCGCGAGCTGATCCGGGACATTCGAGCCATGGCATTCGATCGGACCCGTCGCGCCAGCGACCCCCGCCAGGCGGCGGAAGCCGCCTTCAAGGCCGCCACCACCAAGGCGCCCGAAGCGTCCAAGCCCGACGCTCCGAGGACCGCGGAACGCGCGCCCTCCGCGCCGCTTGCCCCGCCCGGCGCCCGCGAAATGGTATCCCTGCGCATCGACCGCGCCGTGCTGGAGCATTTTCAGAAGGACGGCCCCGGCTGGCAGGACCGCATCAACGCCGCGCTGAAGGGCGTCGCGGGGATCTGACGGACGCCTCTCTCAGCTGAGAACCTCCCGAGCCGCCGCCCGCCGTGGGATGAGGCGTGCCAGCAAACTGCGAAGACGGGGCTCGGCGCCGAGCGTTACCGTCAAAGCCAGGATCAGCACGCCCAGAATGGCAATGAGCAGGGCCTGATAGGGAGAATATCCGATTGCGACGCAGGCCATCAGGATCACCGCGCCGCACACGTTGTGCACGAGATAGAGGGGATAGGTTGCCAGTCCCGCCGTTCGAACCGCGGTTACCCATCGCGGTCCCAGGGCGTCCGCAAGCCTATCGTTGAAAAGCACAGACACCACCAGCAGGGTGACCGATCCGACGAAGAGAGCCAGTGCGGGGCCGGCCCCCCCGGAAATACCCATCACACGCATGAAATGATCGTTGTGGCCGATGATCTCGAGAACCGCTCCGGCTGACAAAATCGCCACCATGACAAGACGGACCCGTGTCGCTCTGACGGTCAGCGTCAACCAGAGATAAGTTCCGAGCGCGAACAGGCAGCCGTCATTCACCAGTGCGAGCTGAATCGCCCTCTTCTCCGTGAGTGCGGCGAGCGAAGGAAGAAACCAAGCCGCGATCTGGAAGGCGGTGCTCGTAAGACCGATGGCGCCAACGATCTGCGGCATGAAGCGCCAGACGCGACACGCCAGAAGACCGAAGACGACGGCATAGAAGGCGATCTCGATTCCGAGGGTCCAGTAGACGCCATCGATCCAGGGGCCGCCCGGCCAGAACATCACGGCCTTCGCGTAGAGCGGCAGGAGTTCGATCAACGGCTTCGATCCGCCGACCCACGATGCAACAAGCGTGAGGCTGGCGCAGATCCAGGCGGCTGGGACGAGCCTGAGGAAACGGCTGCGGGCGAAGCCGTGGGATGTCGCCTCACTCGCCGAATAGGCGATGACGAACCCGGACACGACGAAGAAGATCTCGACCCCGATCCAGCCATTGCGAGCGATCGGGAGCAACTCGTTAAAGTCCAGGGGCACTATGGAAGAGGAGAGCACGCCCGGTACGAGCCAAAGCCACGCTCCCAGATGGAACAGCAACACGAAGGCCGCAGCCGAGAAGCGGATGAGATCGATGCCGATGAGGTGTCTGGGGGGCATTTGCCTACATTCCTAAGCAAATCTTAAGACCGCTCGAGTTGGCGCAGCGCATCCTCGCCTTGTATAAAGCAAATACGCCCGCAGATCTAAACCGTGTGTTACATTTCCTCTCCCTCTTATGAAGAAGGGCGTTGTCTGCTCATGTTCGTGGCTTGCCGGAATATTACTCAGAGAAACTCTCACACCCTCCGGCATGCCGAGGCGCCTGCCCGATAAAAAACGGTGCGGCTCTCCCACGGACCGGATCAGCATGTTTTCCTATTAATGTTGACAAAAAACCTATTTTAGGGTAGTCCTTCTGAAGGATTGGAAAACAATTAAATTTCCGATCTGAAGTAAGGGGATATCTATGCCTAAAATCGAAATCGGAAGCGATGTGGTTATTTATTCGAATGCTGCAGGAAGCGACACATTTCAAGCGGCTATAAACCAAGCGGCAGCGGTGCAAAAACCATTATACGTCGCTGCAGGCAGCTACAGTGTTGCAAACTTAAGAATTAGCGATAAGTTAAAAATATTTGCCACAAAAGGGTCCGTGACAATTTCTTCTGCGGATACAAACAGTTTCTTCCTTACGGTCCAATCTGGAATGTCTGGAGTGCGGATTTCAGACGTTACTATTGAAGGAATCATTTTTGATGGTGAAAACAAGCCTTTTGCAAGTGCTGTTACGCGGCCCGGCCTACTACGTTGCGTTAACGTTGATCGATTAACAATTCGGGACTGCTTTATCAGTCGCTCAGATCGATCTGGTATAGATCTTATTCAGTCGGCTGGAATAATTGATAGTAACGAATTTTATGACTGCAGAACAGCAATTTATTCGAATAAGTCGTCTGGCTTGATCGTATCACAAAATTATATTCGCGATAGCAAAGATAATGGTATTATGGTCTGGCGATCAGAGCAGGCATCTGATGGAACAATTATTCAAGGAAATAGAATTTATGGCATTCAAAATAATACGGGAGGATCGGGAGAATTTGGCAATGCTATTTTCGTTTATCAGAGCAACAATGTAACTTCGTCAAACAACAATATTATTGGATGCAACTATTCAGCGTTGCGATACAGCCAAAGTTCTAATGCCATTATTTCGAACAATCAAATCAGTTCGACAAGGGAAACGGCTATTTTCGTTGAAGCCCCAGACGATAGCGCTGCGCCTTATGAGGGAGTTGTAGTCGTAGGCAATGCGATTTTCGATGCAGGCGAGGGTATCAAGGTCGTTAACGCGAATCTTGGAAGCCGTCGCTCAACGATCTCGAATAACGTACTAAAAAATATTTCACAAAAGACATTTGATCAATGGGCTTCGCCCTCGCGAGACCCAGCGACTCGGTATGCCATTACAACGGGTGGAAATGGTATAACTGCAAGTAGTGACGCCGTTATTTCTGGTAATCTTGCAGAAAGCTGCGGATTTTCGGGAATTGCTTTGACTGTTTCAGGTTCTTACAACTCAGAAACTGGAACGGTTCGAGATCAGAATGCAGTTGCAGCTTCGGTTGTCGGCAATATCATCAAAAACTGTCCCGTGGGCATTGGTTATTCAGATGACGATCTGCGCGGATTTGCAAACGTGAGTGAAAATATCATTATTGGCGCAAGTAATGCGTCAATCACTAAGGTAGATGTTACCAACGCACCAAATGTTCCTAACAACCCCAACAACGGTTTCGGACCATTGGTTCGTCGGCCTGGTGCTCCCGATGTGGGTGGGAATTCTGATCCTGTTACGACGCGGTTCTCGTTCTTCAGAAACAAGATCGTACCAAAAACGGTTTAATTTTCTTGGGGGAGTGGGTGGTCCTGCCTACTCCCCCACCCCGAACAGCTTCTCCAGAAAATTTCGGTCGTCCTGGCTCGGACCCTGACCCGGACCGCGGGCGCGCTGGTTGGCGGCGACGCGGGGCGGCGGCGCGGCGGACTGGGTTTCGCCGAGCAGCGCCCCGATCAGGCCTCCCGGCGTGGTGCCGGTGGTGGCGGGAACGTCGGCCGGGCCGCGGTTGCGCCAATGGTTGGAGCCCGGCAGCATGCTCGGCGTCTGGCCCTTGAGGGCCACGGTCATGTAGGCCTTCCAGATCTCGCCGGGCAGATTGCCGCCCGAGACCTTCTTGGTGGATTCTCCGTCGTCGTTGCCGAGCCAGACCCCGGTCACCAGGGTCGACGAGTAGCCGATGAACCAGGCATCGCGGAAATCCTGGCTGGTGCCGGTCTTGCCGGCGAGGTCCCAGCCCGGAACTTCGGCCTTCCGGGCGGTGCCGGAGACGAAGGTCTCGTGCATCATCGCGTTCATCATCGAGTCGGTCTCGACGCTCATCACCCGGCCGAGATTGGTGTCCTTGCGCTGGTAGAGCACCTTGCCGGACGCGCCCTTCACGTTGGCGATGACGTAGGGGATCACCCCCGTGCCGCCATTGGCGAAGGCGGCGTAGGCGCCCACCATCTCCAGCGGCGTCACCTCGGAGGTGCCGAGCGCCAACGAGCCGTTGGCCTGGAGCGGCGAGGAGATGCCGAGGCGCTGGGCCGCCTGCACCACGGCCTTGGGGCCGACCTCCTGGCCGAGGCGCACCGCCACGGTGTTGAGGGAGAGCGCCAGGGCCTCGCGCAGGGTCACCGGACCACGATAGTCCCGAGAATAGTTCTCGGGGTTCCAGCCCTTGATGCTGATCGGCGCGTCGTCGCGCACGGTGTCCGGGGTCAGCCCGCGCTCCACGGCGGCGAGGTAGACGAAGGGCTTGAACGAGGAGCCGGGCTGGCGCTTGGCGGTGGTGGCCCGGTTGAACTGGCTCTGGGCGTAGTCGCGCCCGCCGATGAGGGCGCGGATCGCCCCGTCCGGCTTCATCGAGACCACGGCGCCCTGGGCCACGTTGTAGCGCACGCCCTTCTGGTTCAACTCGTCGACGAGGGCCTTCTCGGCCGCGCCCTGGAGGCGGGTGTCGACCGTGGTGGTGACGACGATGTCGGTGTCGAATTTCGGCAGGAAATCGTCGAGCACGTCCATGACGAGGTCGGCGACGTAGCTCGCCGAGCCGCCGCCGCGGCTGCTCGCCGGCCGGGCGGGGGTGGCGAGCGCCAGCTTCACGTCGGCGGGCTTGGCGAAGCCCAGCTCCTCCATGGCGGCCAGAACCTGCGCCGCGCGCGCCTGGGCGGCGGGCAAATTGCGGTTGGGCGCGAGCCGCGAGGGCGCCTGGACGAGGCCGCCGAGCATGGCGGCCTCCGCCAGCGTCACCGCCTTGGCGGGCTTGCCGAAATAGCGCTGGGCGGCCGCTTCGACGCCGTAGGCGCCGGCGCCGAAATAGACCCGGTTCAGGTAGAGTTCGAGGATCTCGTCCTTGGTGTAGCGGTGCTCCAGCCACAGGGCGAGGATCGCCTCCTGGATCTTTCGCGAGGCAGAGCGTTCGGGCGTCAGGAACAGGTTCTTGGCGAGTTGCTGCGTCAGGGTCGAGCCGCCCTGCGAGACGCCGCGCCGGGTGATGTTCTGGCCGATGGCGCGGGCGATGCCGACGGGATCGACGCCGAAATGGCTGTAGAACCGCCGGTCCTCGATCGCCACGAAGGCGCGCGGCAGGTAGGGCGGCAATTCGGTGATGCCGACCACCCGGCCGCCGGTCTCGCCGCGATTGGCGAGGAGCGAGCCGTCGCTGGCGAGGATCGCGATGTTGGGCGGGCGCTTGGGCACCGCGAGCTGGTCGATCGGCGGCAGTTGCGAGGCGTGATAGGCGACGAGCCCCGCGATGGCGATGACGCCCCACAAGCCGAGGACGAGGGTACCGTAGACGAGGCCGCCGAAGAACGAGCGCCGGCGCGCCTTGCGGGCGGGCGCCTTTACCCGTGAAGGGGCGCGCCGCGGCGCGTCGCCCTGGCCGTTGCTGCTGGTCGTGCGCTTGCCCACACCGCCTCCGGCGCGATCGTCGCCGCTGAGCCGCAGGTTGAGATCGCCACGCCCTCCGATGCGCCCTTCGGGCACGTCGAAATTCGGCTCCTCCCGCCCGCCACCCTTGCGTCCGTTCGCCATGCGTTCCGTCTGAACCCGTAAGCCCTCGCGATTCGAGAGGCTCCGGTTCCGCACGGTAAATACGGCGGGTTTAAGGGTTCTTAACCCGGATCATTTTAAGGTTTTGATACGATGGGGGAATTTCGGGTCGGCGATCGGATGCCCTCAGATGCCGCCAAAAATTCGATTGTCGAACTTTCTGTAGATACCACGACACCTATTGCGATTGCATTTGTTATTTATAAATATTATGCAGAAAAATCTTATACAATCAAAATATCGTTAAAAGAAAGATTTTTGAGGTTATTATCTATTACTAGAAAATTTATAGCTGCAAGCTTTCCATTTCCGTCTGCATCATAAGACAAGACACCGGTTTTGTGATTGTACAGAATTCGATCGGTCTCATCAAGCTTGCCTGGAAATAATTCAATATTCTTAAAAGCATCTTCACTTAGAATGCCAGCGGGTAATGTTTTAAAAATGGTATTTGACAAATTGATTTTGTCAGATTTTTTAGTAAAGTCTGTAATATGGTCGATGTTGCTTGCGCCCAGCGCAGTGGTGAAAGCAAAAATGTCACGGCCAAGGTCACCTGTCAGCACATCGGAACCGGCTCCGCCATTGAGATAGTCTGCACCATTGGAACCCGAAATCGTGTCGTTGACCGATCCGCCAGTGACGACCATGGCTGTAAAACTGTTATTGGAACTGAGACCGGAAGCCTGAAAACCGTCGAAGTAGATATGATTGGAACTGATATCCGCAGCGGTCGTCAAAGCCGACAGGTCGGCTTCGAGCTTCTGCACGCGATATACCTCCACCGTGCCCCGCGAGGCCGCGTCAACGACGAGTTTGTTGTTGCCGGCTCCGCCGTCGAGGAACGACTGAGAAGATTGGCTCGCATCCCCCGCCGTGAAGGTGTTGGACAGACTAAAGCCGCGGAGGTCGATCGTATCCTTGCCGGAGCCCAGCGTTACAAAGAAATGTTCGAAGCCCTGGATCGCGGTGTTTGGCGCCAGCGTCACCGTCGCCGTTGCCTGATCGATTGGTCGAAAAGTGACCGCCGTCTTGATACTGCTCAGGTTGAGTTCGAGTGTATCGTTTCCGGTGCCGCCGATCATCGTGGCGCCGACAGCGCCAACGACATAGTCATCACCGGATCCACCGTCGAGCGTGTCACCCTCGCTGCCTGTCAGCCGGTCGTTGCCGCCTCGCCCGCGAAGCGTATCAATGCCCACTCCTCCAGAGATTATGTCGTTGGCCGATCCGCCAGTGACGACCATGGCTGTAAAACTGTTATGGTAGTTGGGGCCGGAAGCCCGAAAACCGTCGAAATGGACGTAATCGGAGCTGATATCGGCAGCGGTCGTCAAAGCCGACAGGTCGGCTTCGAGCGTCTGCACCCTAGCTAACTCCACCGTGCCCCGCGAGGCCGCGTCAACGACGAGTTTGTTGTTGCCGGCTCCGCCGTCGAGGAACGACTGAGAAGATTGGCTCGCATCCCCCGCCGTGAAGGTGTTGGACAGGCTAAAGCCGCGGAGGTCGATCGTATCCTTGCCGGAACCCAGCGTTACAAAGAAATGTTCGAAGCCCTGGATCGTGGTGTTTGGTGCCAGTGTCACCGTCGCCGTTGCCTGATCGATTGGTCGAAAAGTGACCGCCGTCTTGATACTGCTCAGGTTGAGTTCGAGTGTATCGTTTCCGGTGCCGCCGATCATCGTGGTGCCGACAGCGCCAACGACATAGTCATCACCGGATCCACCATCGAGTGTGTCACCCTCGCTGCCTGTCAGCCGGTCGTTGCCACTGTCTCCATAAAGAAGGTCCCGGCCTTCCCATCCAGTGAATGTATCGTTGCCGCGGCCACCGTGCGCCACTCCGCCGTTTCGAAAACCCTCGGCGCCTGCTCTACCCCCGTACGGCTGGAAGGTGTCGTTTGCTGCAGAGCCAATATAGTTATAATCCTGAGCAAATAATATTTTGAGCAAGTCTCCGGAAGGACTTGGGGCTTCGACCGGTCTCGGATCGTGCGATGTTTCGCTGTGAATAGCACCGAAGAAACGGACTGCATCGTAACGTAATTTTAGTTCTGGAGAAGCATACAAATCTTTTGTCGCGTAATTCCAAGACTGATCGAGAGTCCAATGGAATCCACTTTTAATTCCTTCTTTATTGTATTCGTAAATTTTTTTGATGACAGTTTTACTTGAAAAATTGCCATCTGCAAACGCTTCGACAGAACCCTTTGACCACCATTTTTCAGAATTATACTTTGAGCCTAGCGTATAATCAAATATTCCAGCGTAATAAGTTTCACCGTTGGCATCAACATCTGTAGCAATAATTTTGACGGTCATTTTTTCCACCAAAATGGGTGCCGCAATAATTTCTCCATATAGTACAGGATTCATTAATTGTGGTTGCAATTTGGCAACACAATGCTCAAAGTGGAAGGTCAAAGACTAAATTCTATGTTTAGCATTATGCATCGGATCGCGATATTAGAATATTAGTGAAATTAGATTGCTAAAATAAATATTCGATATATCGTAATAAACATAGAAAGATAAATTTTATATTGAATTATGATAAATTATAGACGTTCATCTTTACATTGATCGTCATACCAAATTTTTATATCTATGCCGAAAACTTCGGATATCAGCTTTGAATTTCAGCGAGGTTATTCGGGCCAAGCCCATGCGGCTTCGGTCAAACGGGTTTTTGCTCGCCCTTCACGTGGTAAGATGCGGCGCCGGCGGAGGACTGGTGATAGGGCCGTCTTTGCTGTCGACGCCTCGGAGCCTGTTCGAGTTGTTTTTCCAAGGCATGACCTCATTCTGAGGTGGTCTGATGGGATGATCGACTCTTGCATGAGAACCTGCGGATGAATTCGATCAAACAGGCTCCGACGCGGCGAGCTTTTGGACTTGAAAGGTAACTGGATGCAGCCGGTTGAAGAAGAGACCGCGACCGTCGAGGCGGCCGATCCTCACCGGACGCCACAGGTCAAACATGCTCTCCGGTTGGCCCGGAAACTTGCCGCTGCAGGTCGGTGGCGCAAACTGTTGCTGACGCTGCCGGACATCGAGGCAGGCGGCGATCATCCCGACCTGTTGATCGAACGCGTTCGCGCCGCGATCGAGCTCGGCGATAAAAGCCAGATCGCGATTTTCACGAACGCGTCCTTATCGATCGAAAATCCGAAGATCCGTATCAAGTTCGCCTCTTTATTGGCGAGCGGCAACGAACCTCTTCATGCATGGACGTTATTGGAATCGGTATCCGCGGTCGATATCGATGGCAGGTTTTTAAAAGTCGCGCGACGGATCGTGAATTCGACGGAAGACGAGGCGCTCCATAAAGCCGTGTACGGTGTCATCGGCTCCGATATCAGGGTCGTGGCAGGCGCTCCCACGCCAGTCGAGCATCGCTTCCCCGGCGACGTCGGTCCGCCGGGTCCCTCGACGGGAAACTTGAACATCGTGCGCTTGCCGGGTGTTTCAGCGGGCATCGAGAAGAAAGTTCACGCTTTATGGGCGACTTTCGACGAAACGCTTTTGGGCGACCCTATCCCTTATATCCGAGAATATAACGACGTCTTTGTCAACAAATTCGGGCAAATCTGGTCGCCGGCAGGATACTTTGTCAGTTCTGCAGATCGGCCCATGCCGAAGCCGATCAGTTCCGACGACGTCCCGCATGTAAAATCGGCATTCAGCTGTGTTCGTGGAAGCAAGGGCTATTTCACGTGGCTGATCAATTATATCCCGGCCTTGAGCTGGTGCCTCAGTCCAGAAACTCCAAAATGCACCATTCTGATGCGGAAGGAACTCCACGATCTTACCGCCAGCACCCTGGCTCCCTTGGGGATTGGCGAGGATGAGATCGTCGCAATGACCGGAACGGTATTCTGCGAGCGGCTCTATGTCGGAACGCCCGCCATGTCGGCGCTCGGGCGGACGAACGCCTACGCGGATTCCTATGGTAGACTGAAGCACTGTGCGGCGCTCCAGAATCGTGGGGATACGCCCAAGCGCCTCTATATTTCGAGACGCGACTCCCTTCGGCGTTCCATGACGAACGAAGCCGAGTTCGAGGCCAGGATCGCGGAACGCGGGTTCACGCCTGTGGTGCTGAGCCAATTGGGATTGCTCGAGAAGATCAATCTGTTCCAGAACGCAGAGGTCGTGATCGGGGCTCACGGTGCCGGTTTATCGCATCTCGTCTTTGCGAAACCCGGACTCCGTGTCGTGGAAATGATGCCCGCGACAATGAACCAGTTCCTTCATATGAACGCGCGCGTGTGCTTCTCATCGCTGTCGCGCGTGTATGGGCATCGTCACACCGTGGTGCTGCATCCCATGAACCCTGCGACATCCGCATGGTCCTCCGATGCGGATAGGATCGCCGATTTGGTGTGAGCCGGTCGCGCGTCACATCCTGACTACGCTTTACTTGGCCGCCGTCTCCGCAGCGAGACAATCGACCCGGCACCCGACGCCGGTCGCTCGCTTCGCCCCTCCTTCGACGCCGCTTCGAAGACCGTGATCCGACCATCGGCGCTCGATCCCTGACGGGCGTGGGCGCATTCGACCGGGGGGCCTAACCCGCCGCGCTGAAAGGCACGGCATGGCGCGATCCCGGCCGGCTCACGGACCGCGACCCGGCCAGCAGGAACCGCCACGGAATCTCCGCGCCCTTGGTGATCCCGATGCGGCGGTCCGCCAGGATCGCCGGTACGCTCGTTCGGGGCGTGACGGCGAAGGGGGGCTGGTCGAGGGGTAGACCATCGTGGAGCACGGTGACGGCGAGCGCCTGGCACAGCCGGCCCGGCCCGGCGCAGAGGAGGCGGGGCGCGTCGAGGCCGCGGCGGTCGCGCATGGCGTCGATCCCGATCTCCGGTTCGATCGCCCGGATCAGGACCGCGCTGCCCGGCTCGCAGACCACGTTCAGGCACCAGTGGATGCCGTAGGAGCGATAGACATAGGCATGGCCCGCCGGCCCGAACATGCTGGCATTGCGCCGCGTCGGGCCGCCGAAACTATGGGAGGCCGGGTCGGTCCGATCATAGGCCTCGGTCTCGACGATCATGCCGCCGATGCCGGAGACCAGCAGGCGGCAGCCGATCAGGTCGGCGGCGACGATCGATGCCGGCCGCGCATAGAATTCCGCATCGAGGGTCACTGATCGAGGGTCACTGGCCGCCGGGACCGCCCTCGAGCGTCCGAGCGATGCCCGCCGGGCCGAGCTTCAGCGCCACCCGGATCGCCCGCTCGACATAGGCCTGAGGCGTCAGCCCCGCGAGCTTGGCCGCCCGCGACACGTCGAGGCCGAGCCCGAGATCGATGGCCACCTGCGTCGTGCGCGGAGACGGAGCGACGGGCGCCGCCACCGCGTCCGGCGTCGGCACGACGGCCGGGACGGCGGGAGCCTGGACCGGCTCCTGCTTCGGTGCCAGGCCGAGCGCTTCGCGTCGTCCCTGTGCGGCCAGCCGGTCGGCGCGCTCGTTGCCGACATTGCCGGTATGGCCCCGCACCCAGGTCCATTTCACGTCGCGGGCGGCGTTGAGGGCGTCGAGTTCCTGCATCAGCTCGACGTTCTTCACCGGCCCGGTGCTGGTGCGCCAGCCCTTGGCCTTCCAGCCGCGCATCCATTCGGTCACCGACTTGATGACGTACTGGCTGTCGCAGCGCATCTCGATGGCGGAGCCGGCGGGGAAGTGGGACAGGGCCTTGATCGCGGCGGTCAGTTCCATGCGGTTGTTGGTGGTGGCGCGGTCTCCGCCGCAGAGCTCGACCTTGCCCTCCGGTCCCTCGATCACCACGCCCCAGCCGCCCGGGCCGGGATTGGGATCGCAGCCGCCATCGGCATAGACGACGGCTCGGGCGAGGGCGGGCTTCGTGGTCGTCATGACGCTGGTCTCGTGTGCAGGGCAGCGGGGCCCCTAGCACGAGCCGCACGGTCAGGGCGATCGCAGCGGCGCATCGGCGGGCCGGATTTCGTACTGGATCGGCTTGAAGGCATTGTTGTTCGATTGCAGGGCCGAACAGGCGGTGAGCCCGACGATGAGATCGATCTCGGCCTCGAAGGTCACGTGGTCGCCGGCCCGGCTCAGGGGCGGCTCGACCTTCAGTTCCCCGGTCTCGCCATTCACCACGACGTTCATGAACACGTTGAAGGCGACCGGGATGCGGTCCGGCCCGATGCCATAGGGCGCGAGGGCCGCCGCGAGGTTGCCGAAGCAGCCCCTGTGCGGATGCGCGTCGCCGTAGATGATCCGGAACGTGTCGGCGGAGCAGGGCGTGAGGAGGAAATCGTGCCGGCCCACCGTGTCCTCGACGATGCGCAGGAGGATGTTGGAGCGATTGGAATAGATCGGGTCGCCCGTCGTCAGGTAGATGCGGCTGGCGTAATCGAGGGTCCGGCCGGACGAGATCACTTCGTCGCGGTCCGCCCGCGAGAAGGCGAGGAGATCGGCCACCTGCTCGCCCTTCGGGTCGATGACCGTGAGGCGATCGCCCTTGGCGAGCTCGAAGGCGACGCCGCTGCGGGGCGCGATCTCGTGGCGTCGGATCGGGGGCAGGGCGGTCTCAGGCTGCATCGCGGCCATCCTCCCTGACGCGATCGTTCGCGCTCGTCGCCCGCCCCCGGAACGGACAGACCCAGTCGCCGCCGACGGCGCGACCGCTGTACTGGCGAGCCTCCGACGCATCGCCGTGCCGGGCCAGCATGGGGTTGATCGAGCCGGCCAGCGCCTCGTCGCGGGCGAGGATCGCCGAGCGCAGCCCCTCGTAGCGGCCTTCCTCGCGCAGCTGCTCGAACTGGGCGCGCAGGTTGAAGACGAGGACGGGATGCGAGAAGCGCCGGGCCGGCCGGCTCGCGCCGGGATGCATTCCTACCATGAAGAACGCCTCGCCGCCGAAGGAGAGGGCGAAATGCGGGTCGTTCGGGTCCGCCTGCACCCGCTTGTCGTAACGCTGGCCGAGGAAGGCGTCCTTGTCCGACAGGGACTGCACCCGGTCCCACAGGTGCCGCT
Organism: Methylobacterium marchantiae; assembly: GCF_042679825.1. NCBI lineage: Bacteria > Pseudomonadati > Pseudomonadota > Alphaproteobacteria > Hyphomicrobiales > Methylobacteriaceae > Methylobacterium > Methylobacterium marchantiae. Next base: position 48,540 of record NZ_JBHTND010000009.1, read on the forward strand.
CGAACCGCTCCTCGGACAGGAGGGACGCCTTCTCGAACACGACGGCGAAGCTCTGGAACAGCTTCGGATTCGCCCGGTAACGGCAGATGAAGGCGAGGAGCGCCGGATAGATCCGCGTATCGTCCCAGCCCGAGGCGACGTCGCGCGCGACCAGGACCTTCAGCTGCCCCTTGGCGAGGGCCGATTTCGCGCCGACGCAGGGGAAAGGTTGGTCCTTGATGAAGGCGTGGAACTCCTGCGCGAGCGGATGGGCGGCATCGTCGGTGGGAAACAGCATGGGGCTCCGGAATATCGTCGGTCGGGTGCGGAGCGGCGCCAGGAGGCGGCCACCCCGCGAGGGACATGGCCAACCGATCGCTGCCGGGGATGTTCCGCGCCGCGCAGGGACAGGACGTCGCTATCCACAGGATTGCCCGAGATCAGCCAAGACGAGGGCGGATTCGCCACGGGCCTTCGCCGAGATGAATTGGTCTTGTTTCGTACATTCCGCCGGTAGTGTCGGGCTGCTTTGCTGAAACATCTTGGGTTCGACTTGCAGCGGGTTCGCCAAGACTCTGCGGCGGCGGTTCGCGAATGCCGTGAACGAGAGCAGCACCGGATGGTGCGGAATGGCCTGGCCGATCTCTGTGGCTTCGCGCGTCTTCTACGCCGCCGTGCCGCAATCGGTCTGGACGAGCCGCCTCCTCTCGGGCGCGAGGTCGTCGCCGGTGGCGACGCCGGGAAGCCGGGACGGTCTAGGCGAGCCCTCTGTCGCTTTCCGTCCGGAATGCGCGGCTTCTCCTACGGATGCGTATTTCCTGAAAGCCGAGACCGGCCGCGACGGCAGGGCCGGCCTCCCGTTCCCTGCAGGCCGATGGTGCGCGGCCTCGACCGGCCGAGGCAAGGGCAGGCGCTTGCTTCGCCGAGGCCCGTGACTTAAAAAAATCAAGTAAAGGCAAATCCCGGAATTTGGAATAGACCATTCGATCGGCTCGGGGGAGGGTTTTCGGTGGGATATGATGTGTCTTCGCTGCCGGTCGCGATCGCAGGCGTACAGGTGAGGATCATCGATCTTTTCAAGGGCCGCGCCTCTCTCGGCTATGTGGTGCTTTCCGCGACTGCGATATTTTTATTCGACACATGGAGCCCGCTGCATTTCGCCGTCGCTGTGCTCTATAGCGTCGTCATCGTTCTCGCGACGCTGTGGTTCAAGCGACTCGGCACTGTCAGGACCGCGGCGCTCTGCGCGTCGCTGACCTGCCTGAGCTTCGTCATCACGCATGGCTCGGATCTGGACGGCAGCGCCCTGGCCCGTACGCTGATCAGCCTCGCCGCCATCGCCATCACCACGAAACTGGCCGTGTTGAACATCGCGACCCGTGAACGGCTGATCGCGCTGGGGAAGGAAAAGGACAATCTCGCCCGGTTCTTCTCGCCGGCCATCGTCGAGCAGATCGCGAAGAACGACATCGCGTTTTCGACGACACGGTACGAGCCTGCCGCAGTCCTCTTCGTCGACATGATCGGGTTCACGAAGTTCTGCAGCGTTCTCCGGCCGCAGGACGTGATCGCCATGCTGCGCGAATTGCTCTGCATGTTGAGTGACAGCGTCTTCGATCACCACGGCACCGTCGACAAGTTCACGGGCGACGGTCTGATCGCCGTCTTCGGCACTCCCGTCTCCAGCCCGTTGAATGCGACGAATGCCGTTCGGTGTGCACTGACGATGCAGGAGAGGCTTCAAGCGTGGAACGAGACACGTGCGGCGATGGGGCAGGACGCCGTCGCCGTCGCCGTCGGCATTCATTACGGCGATGTCGTGCTCGGCGATGTCGGATGTGAAAGCCGGCTCGAACTGACGGTTCTGGGCGATACCGTCAATGTCGCGAGCCGCGTCGAGAACCATTGCCGGGCCGCGAATGCCTCGATCCTGATCACGGACGCCGTGGTCGAACGAATGGAGCGCGAGGGAAGCGACAGGACGGTGAGACGGTTCACCGACCGGGGTCTTCACACGATCCGCGGGCATTCGGATGCCATACGGCTCTTTGCGATCCCGAGGGATGCGGAACCCGCCATTCCTTGAGCTTGAGGCAAGTCACGGCTTGTACCAAGTGTCAGTGACACCGACCCATAGGTCGTGGTCACCGAAGCCCGGCGGACGACCGCCGCCGCGCGGTCGCGCGGGTAAGCCTTGATGGGTCATACTCATCGAGGCTTGGTATTGGCGATGTCCCGAGTGGCTCGTCGGCCGATGCAGCACGATTCCCGATGTTGCCCCGCCGCATTTGACCGATGATCCACAATCCCTGCGGGCAGGAAGCGCCGGATGTGATCCGTCAGATATAGGCCGAAGCCAGCGCGGGTGAGTGCGACAGGACATGGGCCAGGATTTCCAGCGATTGCGCGATCTCCGCGCGGCTGGCGAGGCCGCCGAGGCAGATTCGCACGGCTTCCGGTGCTTCTCCTGCCGCGAGGAAGGCGTCGCTCGCCACCGCGCCGATCCCCGCCGCGCGGGCTTGGCTGGCGAAGGCCGAGCGGGTCCAGCCCTGGGGCAGTGATAGCCAGAGATGGAAGCCGGCCGGGTCGGCGGTCACGCCCTTCTGCCCCAGAAGTTCGGCGGCGATGGCCTGTCGCGCCCGCGATTCCGAACGGACGAAGGCGACGATCGCTTCGGCGGTGCCGTCGCCGATCCAGCGCGTGGCGAGCGCCGTGGTGATCGGCGAGGCCATCACCGTTGAGGCGCGCAGGGCCGCCGTCAGCTGGAGCGCCGCCCGCGCGCTGGGCGCCAGCATGTAGGCGAGCCGCAGGCCCGCGCCGAGGCATTTGGCCAGACCCGCGACGTGATAGGTGATCTCCGGCGCTAGCTGGTAGAACGGCACCGGTGGCGTCACCGGCACGAAACCGTAGGCATCGTCCTCGATGATCGCCACGTTGTAGCGCCGCGCCACCGTGACGATGGCCGCGCGGCGCGCCGCCGAGATGGTGACCGTGGTCGGGTTCTGCAGGGTCGGGTTGAGATAGAGCGCCTTCGGAGCGTGCCGGGTGCAGATCGCCGCAAAGCCGGCGGCGTCGATCCCTTCCGCATCCATGGGCAACCCGACGAGGCGCAGGCCGAGATGAGCCGCGAGGGCCCGCGCGCCGGGATAGGTCAGCGCCTCGCAGCAGATCGTGTCGCCGGGCTGCGCCACCAGGCTCATGACGGCGCCGAGGGCGGCATGGGCGCCGGGGCAGATCAGCAGGCGGTCGCGCGATGCTTCGAGGCCGCGGCGGCGAAGCCATTCGATCGCCGCCTCCTTGTCCTCGTGCGTCCCGCCGAAGCCCTGGTAGCGCAGCAGGTTCGGCAGATCCTCCGAGACTGCCGCGAGGCCGGCCTGCATCCGTCCGAGCAGGACGGGATCGTCGGGTTCCGGCGGCAGGTTCATGGTGAAATCGACGGGGCCGTGACGGCGCGGCGCCATGGTCCTCGGATGGGGCGTGGGCGTCGCAGGCCCTGCCACGAAGGTGCCCTGGCCGACCCGCGCCTCCACCAGGCCGCGGCGCTGCGCCTCCACGTAGCCGCGCGCCACCGTGGTGAAGTTGAGGTCCAGCCGCTCGGCGAGGACGCGCTGGGGCGGCAGGCGCTCGGCGACGGAGAGTCGCCCGGTGCGGATATCGTCGGCGATGGCCTCGGCGAGGGCGAGGTAATGCGGCTTGCCCCAGCGCCCGAGATCCGGTGTCCACCCGTCCGGCAGAGGAGATGGGAGCGTCGACGACGCGGCGCGAGAGCCGAGCTTCCTCGATCGTTGTCCGGTGATCATCGCAGACCCAGTCAATTGCCAATCCATCTCGAATTGTATGGATAGCAATCGTCGTGCCGGTGATCGTCGCCCGAGGATGCCGGGAAATTTCCGGTCAATACAGTCAAATAAGTTGCCAGTATAACGGTGCATATGTCGAGCATCTATGCATCGCATGCTCGGTTTTTAGGCGTGATGGCGGGTGGGCGGGAAGGCATACCACGACGCGGATTGACCGCAGGATTGTATGTATTCACCAGCGTGAAATTGGCTGCATCGCAATAGCGTCGAAGCTGGCACGCGGATTGCCATTTCCCGATCGGCCGTCGCCGGCAATGATCGCGGCGGACATCGAGATATCAGGGAGTGTTTCCGATGCCAGCCGTCAGTGCCGAGCACCATAAGAAGGGCGATTACTTCGTCGATTACGAAGAGAAGGTCTTCGAGGACGTGAAGGCCGAGCCGGGCCAGAAGGCGCTCGTCACCTTCCACACCGTGGCCTTCGAGGGCTCGATCGGTTTCGTGAACCTGCTCCAGGCGACGCGCCTGCTGCGCAAGGGCTTCGAGACCTCAGTGCTGCTCTACGGGCCGGGTGTGACGCTCGGCGTCCAGCGCGGCTTCCCGACGCTGGGCGACGAGGCCTTTCCCGGCCACATGAACATGAACAACCAGATCGTGAAGTTCCTCTCCGAGGGCGGCAAGGTCTATGCCTGCCGGTTCGCGCTCCAGGCCCTCTACGGCCATGGCGAGCCCTCGCTGATCGAGGGCATCCGCCCCATCGCCCCCACCGACGTCCTCGATCTCGTCCTCCTGCACAAGCGCGACAACGCCGTGGTGATCGACACCTGGACGGTGTGAGGCGCGAGGCTTCCGCTGAGCGTCCCTTCCCCGGACGGGTGGAGCGCAGCGGAACCCGATCCGGGGGCCAGCAAGGCGAGCCGCGTAGCGTCGGGATCGGCGCCCGATTGAGGCGGCGACGCCGACGCGTCTCGTTCTGCCGGCTGGATCCCGGATCACCCTCCGCTGACGCTGCGGGCGTCCGGGAAAGGGCCTGTGCGAGACGAGACCGGTGCCGTCGTGGCACCCAGCGAACAGGGAACGGACCCATGTCCGAGTCACGCTTGTCCGAGTCACGCATCGTGCGCGCCGCCGCCGTTCAGATTTCACCCGATCTGGAGCGGCCGGGCGGGACGCTGGAAAGAGTGCTCGCCGCGACCGACGAAGCGGCGGGCAAGGGCGCACGGTTCATCGTGTTCCCCGAGACCTTCGTGCCGTATTACCCGTACTTCTCCTTCATCGCCCCGCCCGCGGCGCAGGGGCCGGAGCATCTGCGACTCTACGAGGGCGCGGTGACGGTGCCGGGGCCGGTGACGCAGGCGGTCTCGGCCGCCGCGCGCCAGCACGACGCGGTGATCGTGCTCGGCATCAACGAGCGCGACCACGGCTCGCTCTACAACGCGCAGCTGATCTTCGACGCGGACGGGACGCTCCTGCTCAAGCGCCGCAAGATCACGCCGACCTATCACGAGCGCATGATCTGGGGGCAGGGCGACGGCGCCGGGCTCAAGGTGGTGGAGACCGCCGTCGGCCGGGTCGGGGCGCTGGCCTGCTGGGAGCATTACAACCCGCTCGCCCGCTACGCCCTGATGGCGCAGCACGAGGAGATCCACGCGGCCCAGTTCCCCGGCTCGATGGTCGGCCAGATCTTCGCCGACCAGATGGAAGTCACGATCCGGCATCACGCGCTGGAGGCCGCCTGTTTCGTGGTCAACGCCACCGGCTGGCTCACCGAGGCGCAGATCGCCACGATCTCCCCCGACGAGCGGATGCGCGGCGCGCTGCGCGGCGGCAATTGCACCGCCATCGTCTCGCCGGAAGGCAAGCACCTCGTCCCGCCGATGACCGAAGGCGAGGGCATCATCGTCGCCGACATGGACATGGCCCTCGTCACCAAGCGCAAGCGGATGATGGATTCCGTCGGCCATTACGCCCGTCCCGAACTCCTCAGCCTCAATCACGACGCGCGTCCCGCCCGCACCGTGGTCACCACGCACGCATCGGACACCCCGCATCCCCGGAGCACCGACCATGAGCGACTCTCCGCTGCTGACCTCCCCGGCCGCCTCGCTGCCGGTGCCGTCCCCGGTCTACCAGGGGATGCCGACCGAGCACCTGATCAACGCGCTCCAATCCTACGGAGTCAGGCTGGCTGACACCCGCGCCGGGGTCGCCAGCCGCCGGGGCGGGGCCGGCCCGTCCGACCACAAGGCGATGACCATCGCCGGCCGCACGGTCATGGTGCCGGTCCATACCGCGAGCGCCTTCGACTCGCCCTATCTCGTGCGCCGACCGGATGCCGACGGGTCGAGCCTGATCGAGCACGAGGGCACGGTGATCGGCCGGGTGACGTTTCCGGGCAAGCCACGCTTCTACGGGCTGCAGACCCTCGACGGGGTGCCCTATTCGAAGATCGCCGTGCTGCACGGCCGCGACGTGCTCGCCACCACGGTGCTCCAGACCTGCATCCGCTACCAGAGCCGCACCAGGACCTGCCGGTTCTGCTCCATCGGGCAGTCCCTCGCGGCGGGACGCACCGTCGCCCACAAGACGCCGCAGCAACTGGCCGAGGTGGCGCGCGCCGCCGTCCTCCTCGACGGCGTCAAGCATATGGTGATGACCACGGGCACGCCCAACGCCACCGACCGGGGGGCGGCCGTGCTCTGCGAGAGCGCCTTCGCGGTGAAGGCGGCCGTGGACCTGCCGATCCAGGCCCAGTGCGAACCGCCGGACGACGACCGCTGGTTCGCCCGGCTGAAAGCCTCGGGCGTCGACGCACTGGGCATGCATCTCGAGGCGGTGACCCCGGAGGTGCGCGCCGCAATCATGCCCGGCAAAGCGAGCGTGCCGCTGGAGCGCTACTATGACGCCTTCGCGGCCGCCGTGCCTGTCTTCGGCAAGGGCCAGGTCTCGACCTACATCCTCGCCGGCCTCGGCGACACGGCGGGGGCCATCCTGACGATGGCCGAGCGCCTCATCGCCATGGGCGTCTATCCCTTCGTGGTGCCGTTCGTGCCGATCTCCGGCACGCCGCTGGAGGACCATCCCGCCCCCTCGCCGGATTTCATGCATTCCGTGCTGGCACCGCTCGCGGCGATGCTGGCGGGGGCGGGGCTGCGTTCCACCGACATCAAGGCCGGATGCGGCCGCTGCGGCGCCTGCTCGGCGCTCTCCACCTACGAGCGCTGAGGCGACGCGATGTTCGAGCCCGTCCCCGCCTATCGATCGAGCCATTTCCGCATCAAGTTCGCCACCGCGTCCTGGGAGCGGGCCGGGACCGCAGCCCTGCGCCGGCAGGTGTTCTGCGCCGAACAGGCGATCTTCGAGGGCGACGACCGTGATCCGATCGACGCGGCGGCGATCCCGATCTGCGCCCTGTCGACGCTGGGCGGCGCACCGGATGCCGTGGTCGGCACCGTGCGCATCCACGAGAGTGCCGATCAGCCCGGCGAATGGTGGGGCTCGCGCCTCGCGGTGGCCCGCGACTACCGCCGGGTCGGGGCTTTGGGCGCCGGCCTGATCCACGTGGCGGTGGCCTCGGCCCATGCGCGGGGCTGCACCCGATTCCTCGCCCATGTGCAGAGCGCCAATGCGGCCCTGTTCCAATCGCTGCACTGGACCAGCCTCGCCGAGATCGACCTGCACGGCCGTCCCCATCACCTGATGCAGGCCGATCTCGCGCATTACCCGCCCCTGGCCGATCCCGAGCGCGGCCTCGTCACCCTCCTGCGGCGGGCGGCCTGACCATGACCCTGCTGCCCTCCCTCGCCGAGATGGCGCATGGCATCCGCAACGGGCGCGGCCTCGCCCACAAGCGCGACATCGACGCGGTGATCGGCCGGCTCGGCCTCGGCGGGCGCGCGGACGCCGTTCCGCTCGGCGACGATTGCGCCGCCATCCCCGACGGCGACGGCTACCTTCTCTTCGCCATCGAAGGGTTCATGGACGGATTCGTCGCCGCCGATCCGTATTTCGCCGGCTTCTGCGGGGTGATGGTCAATGTCAGCGACATCGCCGCCATGGGCGGACGGTCGATCGCGGTGGTCGACGCCCTGTGGAGCCGGGACCAGTCCCATGCCGATCCGGTCCTGACCGGCCTGAGAGCCGGGGCCGAGACCTTCGGCGTGCCGGTGGTCGGGGGACATACCAATACCCGCAGCGAGGGCGAGCATCTGGCCGTCGCCATCCTCGGCCGGGCGAAACGCCTGCTCACCAGCTTCGACGCGATGCCGGGCGACAGCCTCGTGGCGGCGATCGACCTGCGCGGGCGCTTCCGCGATCCGCACCCCTATTGGGACGCCGCCACGGGCGCTCCGGCGGCGCGCCTGCGTGGCGACATCGCGATTCTCGCCGGCATCGCCGAGGACGGTCTCGCCAAGGCCGCCAAGGACATCAGCATGGCCGGCCTCGTCGGCACCGCCCTGATGCTGCTCGAATGCTCCCGCGTCGGCGCGGCGATCCGGCTCGACCGGATTCCGCGCCCCGAGGGGATCGAGGTCGCCCGCTGGCTCACCGCCTTCCCGAGCTTCGGCTACCTCCTCAGCGTCTCTCCAGAGCATGTCCAGCCGGTCTTGCGGCGCTTCACGGATCGCGGAATCGCCGCTGCCGTCATCGGCGGCATCGATGCGAGCCGCGTCGCCACTCTGTCCGACGGGTCGGAGGAGGCCGTGATCTGGGACTTCGCCGCGAGCCCCCTCATCGGCTGCGGGCAAGGGGAATGACGGACATGGCCGGGTCTCTCCGCATCGCGATCCTCGCGCATTCCACCAATCCGCGCGGCGGCGTGGTCCATGCCCTGGCCTTGGGCGAGGCGCTCGCCGCCCTCGGCCACAGGGCCGTGATCCATGCGCCGGACCCTTCGGGAACCGGCTTCTTCCGCAAGGCATCCTGCCCGGTGATCTCGGTGGCCGCGCGACCGGTCTCCGGGTCGACGGTGGACCTTGTCCGCACCCGGATCGAGGATTACCTGCGCCATTTCGCGTCGCCGGCGGCCTGCGATTACGACGTCTTCCATGCCCAGGACGCGATCAGCGGCAACGCCCTCGCCACCCTGACGCGCCGACGCCTGATCCCCGGCTTCGTGCGCACGGTCCATCATGTCGACCTCTTCTCCGATCCGCAGCTCGCCTATTGGCACGATAGGGCGATCTTCGATGCCACCGCGCTCCTCTGCGTCAGCAGCCTGTGGCAGGGCGCCCTCACACGGGATTACGGGCTCGCCGCCCTCAATGTCGGCAACGGCGTCGATACCGGCGCCTTCGGCCCCGAGCCGGGAGAGGGGGACGCCGCCCTGCGGAGCGAGTGGGGCGTCGGCCAGGGCCCGATTTTCCTCAGCATCGGGGGGTTCGAAGAGCGCAAGAACAGCCTCGCCATCATCGAGGCCTTCGCCCGGCTGAGGGACGAGTGGCCGGAGGCGCAGCTCCTCGTCGTCGGCGGCGCCTCGCTCCTCGACCATTCCGGCTATCAGGCCCGCTGCCGGGCGGCCCTCGAGCGGAACGGCCTCGGCCTTGGACCCGGCCGTCCGGTGGTGCAGACGGGGCCGGTGCCTCAGGCCGCGATGCCCGCCCTCTACCGCCTCGCCGACGCCCTGGTCTTCCCCTCCCTCAAGGAGGGGTTCGGCCTCTGCGTGCTGGAGGCGATGGCGAGCGGCACGCCGACCATCGTCTCCGACCGGGCGCCCTTCACCGAATATCTCACCGCCGCGGACACGGTGTTCGTCGATCCGGAGGAGGCGGGATCGATCCTCCACGGGATGCGCGCGGCCCTCCGGCCCTCCACCCGAGGCCGGCTGGCCAAGGCGGGGATCGGCGTCGCCGAGGCGCATTCCTGGCGGGCCTGCGCCGAGAAGCACCGGCCGGCCTACGCGACCCTCGCGGCCCGCAAGCAGGAGATGTCGGATGCCTGAGATGCGCTTCCACGTGCGCTGGCCCGATGGTCTGCGCGAGGCCTGCTACTCGCCCTCCCTCGTCGTCAAGGAGCATCTCGCCATCGGCGAGACCTATGAAGTCGCCGAGTTCGCCGCCCGCAGCCGGACGGCCCTGACCATCGCCAGCGAGCGCGTGGAGGCCCGATACGGCTTCCCCTGCAGCCTCGCCCTGGGACAGCTCGCCCGGATCGAGGCGCGCGCGACGGCGCTCGCCGCCACGCCCGACGCCCGCGTCACGGTGGAAGCCTTCGAGGAGTAGCGGCCCCGATTTCTTTGCCGGGTCACGCTGTGGCCCGAGCCCGGAGGACATCCCGCATGGACCAGAACCCGACGCATCCCGCGCACCATTCGGTCATCGTCGTCGGCGGCGGGCAGGCCGGCCTCTCGATGAGCTACCAGCTCCGCCTACGCGGCATCGACCACATCCTGTTCGAGAAGGACAGCATCGCCCATGCCTGGAAGACCCAGCGCTGGGACAGCTTCTGCCTGGTGACGCCGAACTGGCAGTGCCAATTGCCGGGCTTTCCCTATCCGGGAGGGGAGCCGCACGGTTTCATGCCGAAGGACGAGATCGTCGGCTACATCGAGGCCTATGCGAGGGCGATCGCGGCGCCCGTGGTCGAGGGCGTGGCGGTGACCGCGATCCGGCGTCGGCCCGGCGGCGGATTCATCGTCGCCACGAGCCGTGGCGAGCACACCGCCGATCAGGTGGTGATGGCGATCAGCGGCTATCACGTGCCCTCGATCCCGGCCTTCGCCGCGCGCCTGCCGGGCGACATCAGGCAGATCCATTCCTCCGCCTACCGCAATTCTGGCGGGATGCCTGAGGGCGCGGTGCTGGTGGTGGGCTCTGGCCAGTCCGGCTGCCAGATCGCCGAGGATCTCCACCTGTCGGGCCGCAAGGTCCATCTCGTGGTCGGCTCGGCCCCACGCTGCCCGCGCGTCTATCGCGGCCGCGATGCCGTCGACTGGCTCGCCGAGATGGGTCAGTACGACCTCGCCGTGGAGGACCATCCGCTCAAGGAGGACGTCCGGCGCAAGGCCAACCACTACCTCACCGGACGCGACGGCGGGCGCGACATCGACCTGCGCCGCTTCGCCCTGGAAGGCATGAGCCTGCACGGGCGCCTCGATTCCATCGACGGGCCGGCTTTGCGCTTCGCCGACGATCTGGCGAAGAACCTCGACAATGCGGACGCGGTCTATACCGGCATCCAGGGCGCCATCGACAGGCACATCGCCGCCAAGGGCATCGCAGCCCCCGGACAGGCGCACTATACGCCGCTCTGGGCGCCGGGTCCGCACGAGCCGAGCCTCGACGCCAGGGCGGCCGGCATCGGCAGCGTGATCTGGGCCACGGGCTTTCGCGCCGATTACGGCTTCGTCCACGCCCCCGCCTTCGACGGGCGCGTCCTGCCGATCCACAGACGCGGGGTGACGGCGGTGGAGGGCCTCTACTTCGTCGGCCTGCCCTGGCTGCACACCTGGGGCTCGGGACGCTTCTCGGGCATCGCCCGCGACACGGAATATCTGGCCGAGCGCGTGGCGGAGGTCCGATCGAAGCGCCTTGCCGAGGAGGCGTTGGCGCTGGCGAGTTGAGGACGGATCTGTCACCGGCGTCTCCCAACGACGAAGGCCCGAAGCCACAGAATGGTTCGGGCCTTCGATCTATCGGGTCTGGGACGTCCGCCGCGTGATCAGTCGATGATCTTGTCGATGGTGATCGGCAGGTCGCGGATGCGCTTGCCGGTGGCGTGGAACACCGCGTTGGCGATGGCCGCAGCCGTGCCGACGATGCCGATCTCGCCGAGGCCCTTCACACCCATCGGGTTGGCCTTGTCGTCCTCCTCCACGAAGATCACGTCGATGTCGTGGATGTCGGCATTCACCGGCACGTGATACTCGCCGAAATTGTGGTTCATGAACCGGCCGACCGTGTGGTCGAGCATCGATTCCTCCTCCAGCGCCGAGCCGATCCCCATGACCACGCCGCCGAGGATCTGGCTGCGCGCGGTCTTGAGGTTGATGATCTTGCCCGCTGCGATGGCCGAAACGATCCTGGTGAGCCGGACCTGACCGAGTTCCTCGTCGATCTTCACTTCCGCGAAGACGGCCGAGTGGGTGTAGGAGGCGAACTCCTTCATGTGGCCGGCATCCGGCCCGGCCGACTCGGTCGCCTCGACCTTGTCGACGCCGCCCGCTTTCATGGCGTCCACGAGCGAGACGCTGCGGGACGGGTCGCCCGCCACCTCGATCCGCCCGCCGGTGAAGACGACGCGCTCTAGATCGACATTGGCGAGGGGGGAATCGTCCATGGCGCGGGCCATGGCGAAGACATCCGCGGCGATCTTGCGGCAGGCCTTCATCACCGCCGTGCCGGACGACGCCGCCGTCCAGGAACCACCGGCCACGGGGGCTTCGGCGAGCTGGGTATCGCCGAGCTTCGTCGTCACGTCCTCCATCGGAAGGCCGAGGGCATCGGCCGCGATCTGGGTCAGGATCGTGTAGGTGCCGGTGCCGATATCGCCGGTGGAATTGCCGACGACGAGCTTGCCGTCCGAGGTCAGGGTCGCCTGCGCCGCCGATTTCTGCATCAGCGCTTCCCACACGCCGGTGGCCATGCCCCAGCCGACGAGCTCCTTGCCGTCGCGCATGGAGCGGGGCTCCGGGTTGCGCTCCGACCAGCCGAAGCGCTCCGCGCCCTGCTCGTAGCAGGAGCGCAGGGCCTTCGAGCCGAAGGGCTTGTCCTCGGTCGGGTCCCTGTCGGTGTAGTTCTTGAGACGCACCGCTATCGGGTCCTGGCCGGTGGCGTAGGCCAGTTCGTCCATGGCGATCTCGAGGGCGAACACCCCCGTCACCGCCCCCGGTGCCCGCATGTCGGCGGGGGTGTAGGTGTCGATCTGCGTCAGCTTGTAGTCGAGGGAGACGTTCTCGCAGCCGCCGTAGAGGATGGCCGACCAGTTGACCACGACCTCCTGGTAATCCTCGAACCGCGAGGTGCCCGACAGGGCATCGTGCTTGATCGACTGGAGCTTGCCGCCTTCGTCCGCACCAAGGGAGATCGTCTGGCGCACGTCGGGACGATAGCCGAAGGTGAACATCTGGTCGCGGGTCAGGACCACGCGGACCGAGCGCTCGAGTTCACGTGCCGCCATGACCGCGAGGAAGAGCTGGTATTGCGGCCGGAGACCGAGGCCGAAGCCGCCGCCGAGATACGGATTGAGGACCCGCACCTTGTCCTTGTCCATGCCGAACACGCCGGCGATGTAGCCCTGGCTGTTCGAGACGCCCTGGATCTTGTCGTAGACGGTGATCGCGCCGTCGCCGTCCCACACCACCGTGGAGGCATGCGGCTCCATCGGGTTATGGTGCTCCACGGCGAGGGTGTAGTCGCTGCGCAGCTGGATCGGAGCCGCGGCGAAGGCGCCGTCGGCATCGCCCCAGGGCGCGGGCGGCGGCTTGATGCCGGCTCGCTTCTTCGGCGGCTCGTAGCCGAACGCGCGCTGGCGCTCCACGTCGGTGAGCGGCTCCTCGGCGTCGTAGGCGACCTTCACCAGGGACGCCGCATAGCGGGCGGTACCGAAATCCTCGGCGACGACCAGGGCGACCGGCTGGCCGCTGTAGAGGATCCTGTCGTCGTAGAGGGCGCGGAACGGCGAGCCGGGAGGCGCCACCGCGTCCTGGTAATTGTAGTCGAGCCAGGCCGTGCGCGGACGGTTCTCGTGGGTGAAGACCTTGAGGACGCCGGGCACGGCTTCCGCCGCTGCCGTGTCGATGGCGGTGATGCGGCCCTTGGCGATGCCGCCGGAGACGACATAGCCGTGGGCGAGGTCGATGGCGGTGAACTCGCCGGCGTATTTCGCCTGGCCGGTCACCTTGGCGGGGCCGTCGACGCGGCTCTGTGCGGTGCCGACGAAGCTGTCCGTGCCGGTGGAGGAGATGCTGTTGGCCATGTCTGGACGGGTCCTCAGGCGATGCGCTTGTCGGATTGCGACTGGGGCGTGCCGGCGGCGGCCTGGGTCAGGCCGCGGATGATGGCGCGCCGGGCGAGTTCGACCTTGAAGCCGTTCTCGGATTGCGGCTGGGCTTCACGGACGACGATGTCGGCGGCAGCCTCGAAAGTTTCGCGCGTGGCCGGCTTGCCATTCAGGAACGACTCCGCCTGCGGGTTGCGCCAGGGCTTGTGGGCGACGCCGCCGAGAGCGAAGCGGGCGTCGGTGATCGTCTCGCCGTCCAGCGTCATCACGGCGGCCACCGAGACCAGGGCGAAGGCGTAGGAGAGCCGATCGCGCAGCTTCAGGTAGGTGTGGTGGCCGGTGAAATCCTCGCCGGGCAGATCGACCGACAGGACGATCTCGTCGGCGGCGAGGTTGGTGTCCCGCTGCGGCTCGTCGCCGGGCAGACGATGGAACTCGGCGAAGGGAATGGTCCGCTCGCCGCCCGGCCCGGTGACCCGGATCTTGGCGTCGAGGGCCGCCAGCGCCACGCACATGTCGGAGGGGTGCGTGGCGATGCACTTGTCGCTGGTGCCGAAGATGGCGTGGATGCGGTTGACGCCGCCGATCGCTTGGCAGCCCGTGCCGGGCTCACGCTTGTTGCACGGCATCGCCTCGTCGTAGAAATAGTAGCAGCGGGTGCGCTGAAGCAGGTTGCCGCCGGTGGTGGCGGCGTTGCGCAGCTGGCCCGAGGCGCCGGCCAGGATCGCGCTCGACAGGAGCGGGTAGCGGCTCTTGATCCGCTCGTCATAGGCTACCGTCGCATTGGTCACGAGGGCGCCGATGCTGAGGCCGCCGTCGCGCTCCTCGATCGCTTCGAGGGGCAGGCGGGTGATGTCGACGAGGCGCTCGGGCCGCTCGACATTGTACTTCATGAGGTCGACGAGGTTGGTGCCGCCGGCGATGAAGCGGGCATTGGCGGCCGAGCCGATGGCTCTCACCGCCTCCTCCACCGTGGTCGGGCGGACGTAATCGAAGCGGTTCATCGGGCGGCTCCCGCGTGCATGACGTCTTCGATGGCATCGACGATGTTGGTGTAGGCGCCGCAGCGGCAGATGTTGCCGCTCATGGCCTCGCGGATCTCCTCGCGCGAGGTGGCATGACCTTCCGAGATCATGCCCGCCGCCGAGCAGAGCTGGCCGGGGGTGCAGTATCCGCACTGGAAGGCATCGCGCTCGACGAAGGCGGCCTGGAGCGGGTGCATGGCACCGTCCTTCGCCAATCCCTCGACGGTGACGATGTCGGCGCCGTCCTTCATCACGGCCAGCGCGAGGCAGGAATTGATGCGCTTGCCGTCCACCAGCACCGTGCAGGCGCCGCACTGGCCGTGGTCGCAGCCCTTCTTGGTGCCGGTGAGGTCTAGATCCTCGCGCAGCAGGTCGAGGAGGGTGGTCCAGGGCGCGACCGGAAGTTCGCGGACTTCGCCGTTGATGGTCAGGCTGATGCCGATGGTGGCTGGCGCGCCGGGCGATCCGCTGTCGATGAGCATGGGCGTGTCCTGAACGGTCAGGGGCCGGGCGAGCCGACCGGGTTTCGAGAATGGCTGCGGCCCGAGGGGAAAGAACGTCCACGCCCCGCGCCGGTCACTCGATAACCATTCCAAATTGCGCGTGTTCCCGGGACGGTGATTTCCCACCTCCCGGCACGAGCCGGGATCGGGCGGCACGCTCGAATGGGCGGCCCATCATCACCAAAGGAGAACACCTGTCTTGCCGACCCACGCCGTCGTTCCGGGTCCGCGTAGCGGAGCCCGGAATCCAGAGCCGCGACGCAGGTTCGATACGGCACGGGAGGCGTTTCTGGATTCCGGGCTCGCCTTCGGCGCCCCGGAATGACGGCGTGATGTTCGCGGTTTCGTTCCGAGCAGCATCGAACCGCATCCCAAGCCCCAGACACCTTCCCCAGTCCGCAGTTTGCGCCCGCTCATCCCCTCGGCTAACCCTTCGGCCATCCCCGCTCGCCACGAAGGACCTGCGATGGCCGCCCTCGACCCGGTTCTCAACGATATCGACCGCGACCTCGACAATTCCCTGGAGCGGCTGTTCGACTTCCTGCGAATCCCATCGATCTCCACCGATCCGGCCTATGCCGGCCATTGCCGCGAGGCGGCGCAGTGGCTCGAAGGCAATCTCGCGGCGCTCGGCTTCGAGACCGCCATCCACGAGACCTCGCTGCATCCGGTGGTGCTGGCGCATGCGCCCAAGCCCGGCACGCCGCACGTGCTGTTCTACGGCCATTACGACGTGCAGCCGGTGGACCCGCTGAACCTGTGGGAGACGCCGCCCTTCGAGCCGCGCATCTCCCTCAATGCGAAGGGCGAGAAGCAGATCGTCGCCCGCGGCGCCTCCGACGACAAGGGTCAGGTGATGACCTTCGTCGAGGCCTGCCGCGCCTTCATCGCGATGGAAGGGGAATTGCCCTGCGGCGTCACCCTGCTGATCGAGGGCGCCGAGGAGAACGGCTCGCAAGGGTTGCCCGAATGGGTCGCGGCCAACCGCGAAAAACTCGCCGCCGACATCGTCCTCGTCTGCGACACCAGCATGTGGAACGGCAGCACGCCGGCCATCACCACCTCCCTGCGCGGGCTCGCCTATTTCGAGGTGAAGGTCACCTGCGCCGACCGCGACCTGCATTCGGGCTTCTTCGGCGGGGCGGCGCGCAACCCGATCCACGTCCTGTCCAAGATCATCGCCGACCTGCACGATGCCGACGGCAAGGTCGCCCTGCCGGGCTTCTACGAGGGCGTGCGCGAGCGGCCGGCCGACATCCTCGACCAGTGGCGCGGGCTCGATTTCACGGCGGAGACGTTCCTCGGCCCCATCGGCCTGAAGGAGCCGGCCGGCGAGCGCGGGCGGATGCTGATCGAACTGGTGCAGTCGCGTCCGGCCTGCGACGTCAACGGCATCATCGGCGGCTATACCGGCGAGGGCACCAAGACCGTCATCGCGGGACAGGCCAGCGCCAAGGTCTCGTTCCGTCTGGTGGACGACCAGGACCCGGCCGTGCTGGCCAGGACGTTCGAGGCCTTCGTGCGCGAGCGCATCCCCTCCGACTGCTCCGTGGAGGTGATCTGCTACAAGGGCAGCCGCGCCATCAGCCTGCCCTTCGACATGCCCGAACTCGAGACCGCCCGCACGGCGCTCGCCGAGGAATGGGGCGTTCCCGCCGTCACCATCGGCGCCGGCGGCTCGATCCCCATCGTCGGCGATTTCAAGCGGCTCCTCGATCGCAACACGCTGCTCATCGGCTTCGGCCTCGACGACGACCGCATCCATTCCCCCAACGAGAAGTACGATCTCAGGAGCTTCCACAAGGGCACCCGCTCCTGGGCGCGCATCCTGGCGGCCTTCGGGGCGAAGGGCGCGTAGGGAGGCGCCGTCGCGCGCCTCAGATTCCCGACCCCGGCTTCGGCGTCGATCGGGACGCGGCATCGATCGGTGATGAGCGGCGTTCACGCTGGTTGCGCGGACGCCGCAGCACCGTCACAACGGTATCGTGCAGCTCAGCCGTGCCGACCTCGCCGATCTCGGATATTTTCTCGCGATCGCGAAGCATCGCAGCTTCCGGCGTGCCGGCCTCGACCTCGGCATCAGCGCCTCGGCGCTGAGCCATGCCCTGAAGGGGCTGGAGACGCGGCTCGGCGTCCGCCTCGTCAATCGCACGAACAGGAGCGTCACGCTCACCGCCGCCGGCGAGGAGCTCTTCGCGTCCATCGACGCGCCGTTCGCGGCGATCGGCCTCGCGGTCGAGGCCCTGAACCGCCATCGCGGCGAGCCGGCGGGCCGGGTCCGCCTCAACGTGTCGGAGCATGCGAGCGTGCTCCTGCTCGCCCCGATCCTCCCGACCTTCCTCGAGCGCTATCCGGACGTCGCGATCGACATCCGCGTGTCGAACCACTTGCTGGACGTGGTCGAGGCGGGCGCCGATGCGGGCATCCGCTACGGCGACACGGTGCCGGAGGACATGATCGCCCAGCGCCTGTCCGCCGACATCCGCTGGGTGGTGGTGGGCGCGCCCGGCTATCTGAAGCGCTTCGGCATGCCGACGCATCCCCGCGACCTCCTCGCCCATCGCTGCCTGCGCATCCGGCTCGGCAACGACCACATCTACCATTGGGAATTCGAGAAGGACGGAGAGCCCCTGGCGCTCGACGTGCCCGGGGCGTTGACGCTCGACAGTACCGAGCTCGCGGTCACCCTCGCCACGGAGGGGGTGGGGCTCGCCTACCTCCCGGAACCCTGCGTGGCGGGGCCGGTCCGCAGGGGCGATCTGCGCCTCGTCCTCGAGGATTGGTCGCCCTCCGGCGCGGGCTTCTCCCTGTATTATCCGGGTCGCCGCCAACTCCCGACCGGCCTTCGGCTGTTGATCGCGCTCATCCGCGAGATGCGCCCGCTCGGCCTTTAGCCGGCGCCGTGAGGGTCGGAACGATGAGCTGCGCTCATCGTTCCGGTGAGGCGGCCGCGGGTCGCGCAACCTCCCGAAGCCTCCTACGTCCGGACCGACGATCACGGCCGCTTCCCCGACATCGAAGGATCCTTCGATCTCCGTCGGTGCGAGGCCGGCTCCCATCCGATTCCAGAGAGGTCATTCCATGTCCCGACCCGACCGCTTCACCGGCAAGGCCGCCTTCGTCACCGGAGCCGCCAGCGGCATCGGGCGCGCCACCGCCGTCGCCTTCGCCCGCGAAGGCGCCCGCGTCGCCATCCTCGACCTGAGCGTGGACGCGCTGCGGCCGACCACCGATGCGATCCGGGCTTTGGGCGGCGAGGTGCTGGTCCTCGCCTGCGACGTCTCGGTGCCGGAGCAGGTCGAAGCGGCGGTCGCGTCCACCGTCGCGGCGTTCGGCCGGCTCGACATGGCGTTCAACAATGCCGGCGTCGAGAACAAGGCGGCGCCCCTCGCCGAGATCGGGCTCGACGAATGGGACCGTATCCTCGACATCAACCTGCGCGGGACCTTCCTGTGCATGAAGCACGAGATCGCGCAGATGCTGCGCCAGGGCGGGGGCGTCGTGGTGAACACCTCCTCGGGCGCTGGCATCCGGGGAGTGGCCGGCGGCGCGAGCTATGCCGCCTCGAAGCACGCCATCATCGGCCTCACCAAATCCGCCGCCCTCGATTACGCGACCTCGAACATCCGGGTGAACGCCGTCCTGCCCGGCAATATCGAGACGCCGATGATGGACCGCTTCACGGGAGGCGACATCCAGAAGGCCATCGACCTGGAGCCGGTCGGTCGGCTGGGCAGGCCGGAGGAGATCGCGGAAGCCGTTCTGTGGATGAGTTCCGATCTCGGTGCGTTCGTGACCGGCGCGGCGATCTCGGTCGATGGCGGCTGGTCGCTCTGAGCAGGTTTCGCAAAAGTGGTCACCGGTTTTGCGTCGGTGACCTGCGACACATCAAGGAGCTAAACAGGCACGCGTTGGCACGCCAGCGCGTGCCTGTTTAGGCGCCGATCTTCCACCGGAAGCGATGACGGACGGGCAATCCCGCTCGGACGCCGGCCCCTCGGATCACGCGCTCATCTTCGTGGCGATCCAGTCCCACAGCGCGCGGATTTCGCCGGCGGCCTGTCCCAGGGGCGCGTATTCGGTGACGCCGAGGCCCGCCGCGACCGCGTCCTGATGGTCGACGCGCTGGACGATGCCCGGTTCGGCCAGCACGCCGAGGGCGCGGAGCTGGGCTGCGTAGGCCTCCGTCCGCGCGGAGGGCGGGGGCGGGCACTGATTGAGGACGAGGGCCAGCCGGCTTCGCATGCCGAGGCCGACGAGGGTCTGCAGGGTCGGCCGGGCGGCCACGAGATCGAGCCGGGACGGTCTCACCGGCACCAGGACGAGGTCGGCGGCGCTCAGGGCCGGGGTCGCGCCGGTGGCGGTGCCGGCGGTATCGACGAGGGCGATCGTCGCCCCGCTCTCGGAGGCGCCGTCGAGGATTTCGGGCAATTGCCCGATTTCCCAGGCCTGGATGCGGTCGACGACGATCCCGTTCTTCCGGCGCAGGGCACCCCAGCCCGCGAGGGAGCCCTGTGGATCGAGGTCGAAGGCGACGACGCTTTCGCCGGTTTCCGCCGCCGCGACCGCGAGCGAGGCCGCCAGCGTCGTCTTGCCGGTGCCGCCCTTCTGCACAGCCACGGCGACGACGCGTATCCGCCGGCCAGGGGCGGATCTGCTGGCGGTCACGCCGGACCGCCGGGCGATCTCGAGTGGCGAGCAGGCTTCATGCGGGGCGTCTCCATCGCTCTCACGGGCCGCGATCCTCCGCCATGTCCGGCGGAGGATCGCGGCCCGATGTCGGCGCGCCGGGCCTCAGAACCGTCCGCGGCGCTGCGTGTCGAGGCTCCACGGGCCTGCGCCCGCAGCGGCGAGGTAGAGGAAGACGAAGCAGAACAGGATGGCCGCGTCGCCGCCGTTGAGGGCCGGGAACGGGCTCTTCGGCGCATGGGCGATGAAATAGGCGAAGGCCATCTGGCCGGAGAGGATGAACGCCACCGGCCTCGTGAACAGGCCGAGGATGATCAGGATGCCGCCGACGAATTCGAGGATCGCGGCGAACCAGATCAGGGTGAACAGGGCCGGGGCTCCGCCGCCGCCCATGCGGACGGGGAAGCCGAACAGCTTCTGCGTGCCGTGTTCGAGGAACAGCACGCCCGCGACGATGCGCAGGACGCTGAGGAGGCGGGGGGCCCAGCTGGACGAGATCGCGTTGAGGTTCATGCGGTGACAGACTCCGAGGGGAGGGCCGTGCGTGCGGCCAAGCCTCCGCAATCAGCACGAAACCCCGTCCGCCGTCGACTCGCCGCGCGTGAGAAAAGTCACCGCGGCATCGTTTCGGCCGCGGTGTCGCTGCAGTCTAGAACGCTTTAGATCTACGGTTCCTTGAAGCCATACTCGGGAACGCCATCCTCGTTGCCGTAATACTTATACGGCAAAAACTTGCCGGAGAGGTTCATCTTCACCCGGTCGCCCTTGTTGTTGGGCTCGCGCTCCATGGTCATGTTGAAGTCGATAGCCGACATGATACCGTCGCCGAATTCCTCCTGGATCAGCTCTTTCCAAGTCGTTCCGTAGACCATCACCAGCTCGTAGAAGCGGTAGATCAGCGGGTCGGTGGGCGGCATCTGCGCGATCGAGCCGCGATAGGGCGCCTCGTTGAGCATCCGCTCCTCGGCCTCGGTCAGGCCGAACAGGTCCGCGGCCTTCTTCGCCTGGGCCTTCGGCAGCTTCATCTGGCCCATGCAGGCGGCGGTGATGAGGATCGGCGAGATGCCGCCGATCTCGTCCTGGATGTGCTTCCAGGTCCAGCCCTTCTCGCGCTTGATGTCGAGGAGCTTCTCGGTGAGGTCTTCGCGCTTCATGGATCGGTCTCCTGTCGAGGGTGGGAATGGGCTGCGGCGCTCCGCGTCGCCGTGCCGGGAGGAGTTTGGCCGGGCGGTCAGGCGATGGCCGCCGCATCCGGCTCGTTCGGGGCCGGCCGCACCACGGGCGGGTGGCGCTGGTCGTAGCCGGCGGGCATGGCGTCCCGCAGGGTCTTCGAGCGGGTGACGAGGAAGTCCATGAGGTGGTTGCGCAGGGCGTAATAGCCCGGCGCGTGGTGGAGCTGTGCCCGGTCGCGGGCCTTCGGCAGCGGGTTCTCGACGATCTCGGCGACCTTGGCCTGGGGCCCGTTCGTCATCAGCACGATGCGGTCGGCGAGGTAGATCGACTCGTCCACGTCGTGGGTGATCATGAAGACGGTCTGGCCGGTCTCGATGCAGATGCGGCGGACCTCGTCCTGCAGGGTGCCGCGGGTCAGCGCGTCGAGGGCCGAGAACGGCTCGTCCATGAGCAGGATCTTCGGCTCGATGGCCAGCGCCCGCGCGATGCCGACGCGCTGCTTCATGCCGCCCGAGAGTTCGGACGGCCGCTTGTGCTCCGATCCGGCGAGCCCCACCGTGGCGATGGCCTTGCGGGCACGCTCCTCCACCTCGGCGCGGGACGCCTTGCGCCAGCGCGAGGAGACCGCGTAGGCGACGTTGCCGAGCACGGTCCGCCACGGCAGCAGGGCATGGCCCTGGAAGATCACCGCCCGGTCGAGGCTGGTGCCCTCGATCGCCTGCCCGTCGACGATGACGACGCCCTCGCTCGGCGCCTCGAGGCCGGCCAGGATGTTGAGGACGGTGGTCTTGCCGCAACCGGAATGGCCGATCATGCAGACGAATTCGCCGCGGCGCATCGGCAGCCACAGATTCTCGAACACGGTGGCCTGCTTGCCGCCGGGCGCCGGATAGCGCCGGGCGATCCCCTCGATGGAGATGAACTTTTCGGAGGACGACATACGGCTTGTCCCGGCGGCGGGGTCGGGAGCGGCACTGGCGGAGCGCCGCACGAAGGGGAGGAGCTTGCTCATCGGCCGGCGCCTCACTCGGGGAAGGTGACGAGGCGCTGCGCCCGGGCGAGCAGCTGGTCGAGGATCATGCCGACGAGGCCGATCACCAGGATCGAGACGATCACGTTGGTGATCGAGAGGTTGTTCCACTCGTTCCAGACGAAGTAGCCGATGCCGGTACCCCCCACGAGCATCTCGGCCGCCACGATGACGAGCCAGGCGATGCCGACGGAGATGCGCATTCCCGTGAGGATCGTCGGGGCGGCGGCCGGCAGGATCACCGTGAAGGCGCGGCGGATCGGGCCGACCTCCAGGGTCCGGGCGACGTTGAGCCATTCCTTCCGGGTGCCGGCGACGCCGAAGGCGGTGTTGATCAGCATCGGCCAGAGCGAGCAGATGAAGATCACGAAGATCGCCGACAGGCTCGAATCCTTGATCGTGTAGAGGGCGAGCGGCATCCAGGCCAAGGGCGAGACCGGCTTCAGGAGCTGGATGAACGGATCGAGCGCCCTGCTCATCAGGGGCGACATGCCGATGAGGAAGCCGATCGGGATGGCCACCAGGACCGCCAGTCCGTAGCCGAGCGCCACGCGGCCGATGGAATAGGCGAGCTGGATGCCGAGGCCCTTGTCGTTGGAGCCGCGATCGTAGAACGGGTCCTTCAGGTGCTTCCAGGCGGTGGCGGCGACGTCGAGGGGGCCGGGCATCGCCGACTTGCCGGTGGTGGCGCTGGCGCCCATCAGGGCGGCGTATTCGGGGTCCATCGCCTCGGTCTTGGCGATCCCGCTCACCGCGATCTGCCAGGTGAGCAGGAGGGCGGCGAGGAGGGCGAGGGAGACGATACCGGCCCTGAGCGAGAGCGAGGCGCGCATGGCTCAGCCCGCCCGCTTGATGGCGAAGGAGTTCAGGTATTCCTCGGGTTTCGTCGGATCGAAGACCTTGCCCATCACCGAGAAGGACTTCGAGGTCGCGGTCGGCGGGGTGAGGCCGGCCTCCTTCATCAGCCGCGCGGCGTCGGTGGCGAGATAGACCTTCTCGGCCACCGTCTTGTAGTCGACATCGCCCTTGATCTGACCCCAGCGCTTCATCTGCGTCATGATCCAGACCGCGAAGGACGACCACGGGAAGGCGTCGAAATCGACGCGGTCGGGCACCTTGCGGACGTTGCCGAGGCCGTCGGCGAAGGTCCCGGTGAGGACCTGCTCCACCACCGTGACCGGCTGGTTGAGATAGTTCGCCGGAGCGATCTGCGCGGCGATCTCCTTGCGGTTCTCGATCTTCGAGGCATAGGCCGTCGCCTCGATCACGGCGCGCAGCAGGGCGGCGTAGGTGTTCGGCGTCTGGGTGACGAAATCCTGCGAGGCCGCGAAGGCGCAGCACGGATGCCGGTCCCAGATCTCCTTCGACAGGATGTGGATGAAGCCGACGCCGTCATAGACCGCGCGCTGGTTCACCGGATCGGGCGCCAGGAAGCCGTCGATATTGTCGGCCCGCAGGTTGGCGACCATCTCGGGCGGCGGCACGGCGCGGATCTGCACGTCGGTATCGGGATCGATCCCGGCCTCGGCGAGGTAGTAGCGCAGCAGGTAATTGTGCATCGAATAGTCGAACGGGACCGCGAGCTTGAAGCCCTTCCAGTCCTTCGGGTCGCGCCGGTCCTTGTGCTTCATCGCCAGGGTGATCGCCTGGCCGTTGACGTTCTCCACCGCCGGCATCGTGTAGGGGACGGGGTTTGATCCGACGCCGAGCGAGATCGCGATGGGCATCGGCGCCAGCATGTGGGCGGCGTCGTATTCCTTGTTCAGGGTCTTGTCGCGGATCACCGCCCAGCCCGCGGTCTTCACCACCTCCACGTTGAGGCCCTGCTTCTCGTAGAAGCCCATGGGCTTGGCCATGATGATCGGCGTGGCGCAGGTGATCGGGATGAAGCCGACCTTCAGGTCGGTCTTCTCGGGCTTGGCGCCCTGCGCGAAGGCCTCGGCCGCGAATTTCGTCGGGAAGAACTGGCTCACGGCGGCGAGCGCCGTGGCGGCGCCGACGCTCTTCAGGAAGGCGCGGCGCTGCGCATCTTCCGGGAACAGGGCCCGCATGACCGCGCTCTCGACGGCACGCGCGATCCGGGCGTCTCCCGTCGGTGCGGCCGCATCGTGCTCGGCCTGGCTGTGATGGGCGCCGCATGAGCAGCCGCCGCGCTTCAATGTCAGCCTGGCATTGAACGGATCGTCGAAGAGCGCCATGTCGCGAGCCCCTGATTCTGAGATGCTTCCTGATTGGCAAGCGGCATGCCAGCCGTAGAAATCCGCAATCATCTCGATGATTCAATGGCTTGGCGAGATATGGCTAATTACGACATTTCGTAGATCACGGAATATCGTCATTCATGCTACGAGATGTCGTGACATGACCGAGCCTGCTTCGCCCGCTGCCCTGGGCTCACCCTACGGCCCCGCCTTCGACCGTGCGGCGGAGGCGATGCTGGTGCTCGATCCGGTGGCCGATGCGATCCGCGATGCCAACCCGGCGGCGGCGCGGCTTCTCGGTTACGATCTCGACGCGCTGCGGAGCATGCGGGCGAGCGCCCTGCATCCCGACCAGCTCCCGACCCTGATCGTGTTCACCCAGGCCGTGCAGGCACGCGGCCGGGACTGGACGCATGCTCTGTCGCCACGGCATGCGGAGGGGCACGGCCTCGACGTGGAGTGCAGCGGCACCCTGCTTTCGGGCGAGCCGCCGCTCCTCCTCGTCAGCCTGTTCGATCTCGACGAGCGCCGCCGCCGCCTCGTGGACACAGAGGCCGATGCGCATATGCGCGCCGGGTTGAGCGAGTGGCAGCGGATGGAGCGGATCTTTCGCGATATCGAGCGCGAGAACCAGCTCATCCTGCGCGCGGCCGGGGAGGGGATCTACGGCGTCAATGCCGACGGTATCACCACCTTCATCAACCCGGCGGCGGAGCGCATGCTGGGCTGGCAGGCGTCCGATCTCGTCGGGCGGGACATGCATTCCACCGTCCATCACAGCCATCCGGACGGATGCCATTACCCGCATCAGGATTGCCCGATCTACGCCGCCTTCCGCGACGGCGCGGTGCATCAGGTCGATACCGAGGTGTTCTGGCGGCGGGACGGCACGCCGATCTTCGTGGAATACACCTCGACCCCGATCCGCGACCGGGGCCGTCTCCTCGGCGCGGTAATCGTGTTCCGCGACATCAGCCAGCGGCGGGAGGCCGACGAGCGCCTGCGGCAAGCCCTCGCGGAGGTCGATTCCCTGCGCGAGCGCCTGGAACTCGAGAACGCGTATCTCCGCGAGGAAATCCGCGAGGGCGGCCACCACCAGGGCATCATCGGCCGCTCGCCGGCCATCGAGGCGACCCTCCGGCAGGTCGACCTCGTCGCCGGCACCAACGCCACCGTGCTGGTCACCGGAGAATCCGGGACCGGCAAGGAATTGATCGCCCGCGCCATCCACGAGGCCAGCCGCCGCCGCGACCGGCCGCTGATCCGGGTGAACTGCGCGGCCATCCCGCGCGAATTGTTCGAGAGCGAGTTCTTCGGCCATGCGAGGGGCTCCTTCACCGGCGCCCTTCGCGACCGGGTCGGGCGTTTCGAGCTCGCCGATGGCGGCACCCTGTTCCTCGACGAGGTCGGCGAGATTCCCCTCGATCTGCAGGGCAAGCTCCTGCGCGTCCTTCAGGAACGGCAATTCGAGCGGATCGGCGAGGAGCGCACCCGCATCGTCGACGTCCGGCTCGTCGCCGCCACCAACCGGGACCTCAAGGCCGAGGTGAAACGCGGCCGCTTCCGCGAAGACCTCTACTTCCGCCTCAACGTCTTCCCCATCGCCGCCGTGCCCCTGCGCGAGCGGCCTGAGGACATCCCCCTCATCGCCCAGCATTTCGTCCGCAATGTCGCGCGGCGCCTCAACGTGCCGGACCTGCGCCTCACCGAGGGCGATGTCCGCCGGCTCGTACGCTACGACTGGCCCGGCAACGTCCGCGAGCTCGAGAACATCATCGAGCGAGCCGCCATCCTGGCCGTGCGCGGGCGGATGCGGTTCGACCTGCCCGAGGCCGAGGGCACCGGCCCCGTCGATCCGCGCCGGGCCCAGAACGCACCGTCCTCCGAGGCCGCGCCCGCGACGGAGGCCGAACGCAGGGCGCGCGATCGGGCCGATATCGCCGCCGCCCTCGCCCTCAGCAACGGTCGCGTGTTCGGAGCCGGGGGGGCCGCCGAACTCCTCGGCGTGAAGCCGACGACGCTCGCATCCCGCATCAAGGCGCACGGTCTGGGCGGCACCGGACGGGCGCGCGGACAGGCCTGATCCGGCCCCGGAAGACTCCCCTCCATCCGTGCATTCGGTAGATGGCAGGAAGATATTCAATCGAATTGTCTCGATCATGAAAGCTCGAATTGAAGGAGCGCCGTCCTAGGGATGCTCAACAGGCGAAGGAACGCGATGAATCAGAGGCGGTCGGAACGGTACAAGATCATCCTGCCGGCTCTGTGCTGGAGCAGACATCGTCCTGATTTCTACGCGGTGACCGACGACCTCTCCACGGATGGTATTCGTTTCAAGTCGTCGACGATCCCGTCGGTCGACGAGTCGCTCACCTGTAGCATCCGGCATGCCGGGTCCCTGGAGGCCGTCGTCGTGAGGAATGCGGTCGATTCCTTCGCCGTCCGCGTTCTCAGGGCCGATCATCCCCTCGGCCTCGTGGTGCAGAGCCTCGTCAGCCTCGCCAAGGCCCAGAATCCGCCGCCGATGGCGACGCGCATCCATCGGCGGATCGTGCCGGACAAGCAGCACGTGCTGGTGACCACCGAAGCCGGATCGATGCTGCCCGGGCGCCTCATCGACATTTCGGCCTCCGGTGCGGCGATCTCCATGGAGGAGCCGCTCGACGTCGGCACGCTGATCACCATCGGCCGGACCAGGGCCAAGGTCGCGCGCCGGTTCGACAACGGGATCGGCGCCGCTTTCCTCGCGCCGTTCCATCACGACGCGATCGGTCCGGACGTCGTCCTCTGACGGCGTCCGGGACCTCGCCGGACTGTCCCGGCCTCACGCCGCGGGCGATGCGCCGTTCGACCACGGCGCCGCGGCGAACCGGCTGGCCAGATACGCGATGAGCGCCAGCACGCGGGCGGGACGGGGATCGCCGGGCGGCGTGACCAGATGCAGGGCGATTGGCGGCAGGTCCCAGTCCTGCAGCACCCGTTCGAGCCGTCCGGCCCGAAGGTCCTCCCAGACCACGAAATCCGGTTGCACGGCGAGGCCGAGCCCGGCGCGGAGGGAGGGCGCCAGGGCATCGGCATTGTTGGCCCGCAGGGGCCCCTTCGGCACGACCACGGCCTCTTCTCCGTCGCGGCTGGTGAAGGTCCAGCGGTCCGGGCTCGGCAGGTAGGCGTAGCCGAGACAGGCATGATGGCCGAGGTCGCGCGGATGGTCCGGGCGGCCATGCCGGTCGAGATAATCCGGCGAGGCGACGAGGGCGCGGTTCACTAGGCACAGGCGCCGTGCCCGCAGCGACGAATCCGCGAGCGCGGCGATGCGCAGGCCGATGTCGAAGCCGCCTCCGACGAGATCGACCAGGGCGTCACTCAGGTGAAGATCCACCGAGACCTCCGGATAGAGGCCGAGGAAGTCCGGAAGGATCGGGGCGACGTGGAGGATGCCGAAGGACATCGGCGCCGCCAGCCTCACCACGCCGCGCGGAACCGATGACGAGGCCTTGGCCAGCGCCTCCGCCGCTTCCCCCTCGGCGAGGATGCGCATGGCCCCCTCCCGCGCCGAATGGCCCATCTCCGTCAGGGCGATCTTGCGCGACGTCCGATGGAACAGGCGTCCGCCGATGCGGGATTCGAGGCGGGTGATCGCCTTCGAGACCGTGGCCTTCGACAGGCCGAGTTCGGTCGCCGTGCGTCCGAACGATCCCGTCTCGGCGACCTTGGCGAAGATCGCCCAGGCTTCGAAATCCGGCAGTTTCATTGATGTGTTTCCAGAAACGATAGGTTTCCATCGTTTCTGTTTTCATGGGCCATGCCAAGCCCCAGATTGTCTCCATCACGAAGCGACGCGCTACCATCCACCGGCGGGCGCGCCCGGGAGACAGGATCATGTCCGACAACGGCCTTCACCACGTCACCGCCTATGCCGGCGACATCCAGCGCAACCTCGATTTCTACCGGCGCGTCCTCGGCCTGCGCCTGGTGAAGAAGACCGTCAATTTCGACGATCCCTCCACCCATCACCTGTATTACGGCGACGAGGCCGGTCGCCCCGGCACGATCCTGACCTTCTTCCCCATCCCGCATGCGGCGCGGGGACGGATCGGCATCGGCGAGACCCAGGAGACCGCGTTCCGCGTCCCCCGCGCCTCGATCGGATGGTGGACGCATCGGTTGATCGAGAAGGGCGTCGATCACGATGCGCTGGTCCAGGTCTTCGGCGAGCCGACCCTGCGTCTGCGCGATCCCGACGGGATGCCGCTCGCCCTCGTCGGAATCGATGACGCATCCGATGCGGCGGCGAGCTGGATCAGGGGCGACGTTCCGGCCGAGTACGCCATCCGCGGTTTCCACGGGGTCACTCTCCTCCTCGGCGAGGCGGAGCCGACCGCGCGGATCCTCACCGAT
Source organism: Methylobacterium marchantiae (assembly GCF_042679825.1). NCBI lineage: Bacteria > Pseudomonadati > Pseudomonadota > Alphaproteobacteria > Hyphomicrobiales > Methylobacteriaceae > Methylobacterium > Methylobacterium marchantiae. The sequence continues at coordinate 77,277 of NZ_JBHTND010000009.1, forward strand.
GTGTTCGGCTTCTCCGAGGCCGGGCGCGAAGGGACCATGATCCGCTACGGCAACGGAGGTGAGTTGGGTGGGTTCGTCACCCTCAGGGCGGTGGGCGAGTTCCTGCGCGGCCGGCCCGGTGCCGGCTCGGTCCACCACATCGCCTTCCGGGCGAAGGACGATGCCGAGCAGGCCTCCATGGTGTCGGCGCTCACCGGCAGCCACGGGGTCCAGGTGACCGAGCAGCGCGACCGCGCCTATTTCCGCTCGGTCTACTTCCGTGAGCCCGGCGGCGTGCTGTTCGAGATCGCCACGGACATCCCGGGCTTCGCCGTCGACGAGCCGGCCGATGCCCTGGGCGAGGCGCTCAAGCTGCCGGCCTTCCTCGAACCGCATCGTGCGCGGATCGAGGAGGTCCTTCCCGCCATCACCTGACGAAGCCGCCCCTTCTCAAGGAGGGGCGGTTCCCAACCCGATCCCTGCGGGGCTGCCCTCTCCAGGGAGGGGCGGTTCCCACCCGATCCCTGCGGGGGGCTGCCCTCTCCAGGGAGAGGCGGCTCCCACCCGATCCTCGCGAGGCCGTCATGATCAAGCTCTCCTTCACCCACCGTTTCGAGCCCGCGACCGTGCCAGGCTCCCGTCCGCTCCTGCTGCTCCACGGCACCGGCGGCGACGAGAACGACCTGCTGCCGCTGGGCAGGGCGGTGGCGCCGGGAGCGGCGCTGCTCTCCCCGCGCGGGCCGGTCCTCGAGAACGGCATGCCGCGGTTTTTCCGGCGCCTCGCCGAGGGCGTCTTCGACGAGGCCGATCTCCGGCGCCGGGCGCAGGATCTGGCCGCCTTCGTCGCGGAGGCGCGCGAGACCTATGGGATCGCCGCACCGGTCGCGCTCGGCTTCTCGAACGGCGCCAACATCGCCGCGGCGCTGCTCCTGCTCCATCCGGGCGTGCTCGCCGGCGCGGCTCTGCTGCGGCCGATGATGCCCCTCGCCGAGCCTCCCGTGGCGGACCTCGCGGGGACGCCCGTCCTGATGCTGTCGGGCGTGGCCGACCCGATCGTGCCGGCGGAGAATGCCGCGCGCCTCGCGACCACCCTCGGTCGGGCGGGGGCGGATGTCGCCCACGACATCCTGCCGGCCGGGCACGGATTGAGCCAGGCCGACGTCGCGGCGGTTCAGGCGTGGATGGCCCGGACGCTCGCGGGTCGGGGCGCGTAGGCGAGGCTGCGGCGATAGACGTCCTCGATGCCGTCGAGATGGCGGTCGAGGGTCAGTGGGTCGGTCCAGAATAGGTCGTAGGCGGCATCCGACATGCGGCGCGCTTCTCCGTCATCGGCGAGCCGAGTGAGGGCGGCGGCGAGGGAATCCGGTTTGCCGGAGGCGAACCAGAGCCCGTTGACGCCGTCCTCCACCGCCTCGCGCCCGGCGCAGATGTCGCTGACGATCACGGGCGTGCCCGCCGCCAGGGATTCGAGCACCGTGAGGGGCTGGCCCTCGTACCAGACCGAGGGAAACACCAGGGCGCGGGCCGAGCGCATCAGTGCCTTGACCTCGTCCGGGTTCTTCCAGCCGAGGAAGCGGGCTTCCGGGTAATCGGCCTCCAGCCGCGCCCGCTGCGGCCCGTCACCGACGAAGACGACGTTCGCGCCGGCGATGCGGGCGGCCTCGGCGAAGACGTTGGCGCCTTTTTCCGGCGAAATCCGACCGACGAAGACGATGTCGCCGAGCCGGCCCTCCGTCTTGCGGCCCAGAGGTTCGGCATCGACAGGGTTCGAGACCTCGTAATAGCGCGTCCGCTTCGGCAGGTAGGGCGCGATCACGGTCTTCTGCAGCCGGCTGATGGTGATGACGGTGGCCACGCTGCCGATCATGCCGGTATATCGCATCAGGGCATGGCGACCGACCCGCATGAGCTTGCGGGTGTAGCTGCGCGAATCGCAATTATGGGCGATGCAGGCGGGCGAGAGCGGGGTCCGGTGGCAGGCGGCCGAGACCGGATAATCGTAGAACCCGCCATTGGGGCAGGCGAGGTAGTATTCGTGCATGGTGAACACCACCGGCACCTTCGTCGCCCTCAGCACCGGCCCGACCGAGGGCGAAAGCGCCTTGGCCCAGCCATGGACATGGACCACGCTGTCGCCCGGATCGTAGCCGGCGAGCAGGGCTTCGAGGCGGATCGCCGCCGGACGGTTCCAGAGCCATTGCACGCCGAAACTGGCGAGCGACGTCGTGAGCGCCACGTCCGTCTGGCCGAGCACGATCACCTCGATCCCGGCCGCTTCCATCCGGGGATCCGCCGGGCCGACGGCGGAGAAGAACACGATCCGGTTGCCGCGCGCGGCGAGGCCGAGGGCGCTCTCGATGGCGACCTTCGCCTGGCCGCCGTTGATGAAGGAATGATCGGCGACGATGATGACGTTCATGGCCGGCAGAGAGTGCGCGGAAACTATTTACGAGCGATGACGAAGGCGAAGCTCGTGAAGGTCCGCCAGTCGCGGGCGCGGGCGAGCCGGGTGAATGCGCCGTCGATTTGGCGGAGACCCGGCAGCTTGTGGAAATAGCTGTAGCCGTAGAACGGCAGCACGACGATCTCGCGGAAACCGATCTCCTTCAGGAGCGGGACGATCGCCGCTTCGCTGCCGCGACAATAATTGTAGTGCGCCGGGAATTTCGGGTTGTCGCCGTCGTCCTTGCGGTCCGGAAAGACGGCGTGGAGAACGGCGCGCGACAGCGCCTCGGGCATCAGTTGATTGACGACGAAGGGGGGCGCGAACAGGGTCGGGAAGAAGCTCAGCGCGGCCCCACCGGGAGAGAGCAGGCCGTGGATGTTGCGCCACATCTGCGCCACGTCCGGAACGTGCTCCATCACCATCGAGCAATAGGCGAAATCGAACCGGTCGCGGCCGACCGTGTCGAGCGTGGATTGCGAGGCGATGTCGCAGCAGAGCTTGGAGAATTCGGGCGGCGCGAGATCGAGCTCCTTCTGCGAGATGTCGTTGATCGTCACCCCGATGCCGTGCCGGAGCAGTTCGGGCGGCTGGAACACCGGGTCGCGACCGCCGCCGATCTCGAGGTGATCGCGGAGGTCGTACTCGTTGGTGAGCGCGACGATCATGTTCTTGTAGTTGTCCCAGCTCCAGTTCCAGTCCGGGGAATAGCCGAGGTCGCGCGCGATCGTCCCGATGTCGCGCTGGGCGACGAGGGCGTCGGACGGTTGGAAGCTCCGGTTCGGACTCGTCATGTTCATCGCGAGGCTCGCCTTCTGAGGCCGCTGATCCGCACGGCAGCGGAGAAGCGTCGCCTATCTGGCGAGGACATTAGGTCGTGCCGCCTTACGGAGATCTCACGCGCGTCGTGACAGCGACGAATTTTCGAAAGCAGCCTTAACGCTCCATGGCCTTAATCGCGCCATCATGGACCGCTGTGCAGGGGAGGCCGGTCGTCGGCGCGGTGCATCGCCCTCGCCCGACTTGACGGCCTTCCGAAGGATGCCAGACCTTGCCCCTCAGCGCGCGACGCCATCGTCTCCGTGACGAGCCAGACCGGGGTGACGTCTGATGCTGCCGCCTCACCGCTGGTTCTGGATCCTCATCCTCGTCGCCTGTGGCGGCGCCGGACTCCTCTACGACCTGCTGTTCGCCAATGGGGCCGCCCCCCTGGCCGGGCTGATCTACGGCCTCGCCGTGGGAGCGACGACCCTCGCCTTCGATCGCGGCCTGATCCTCGGCGGACTTCAGGTGCGCCTGCGCCAGCTTCCGGCCAAGATCTACGTCGTCACCGCCGAGCTCGCCTATGTCCTGATGATCGCCAGCGGGATCGCGCTCGGCGGGCTGATCGTCTGGGCGCTGGGCCTCACCGGCGACGCGCTCAGGGACGCCATCAAGATCACGCCTCGGGTTCTCGCCTATTCGCTGGCGGTCTCCGCGATGCTCGTCTTCGTCATCCGCATGCGCGACCTCATCGGCGGCGAGGTGTTCGTGAACTTCCTCGTCGGCCGTTATCACCGGCCGGTGCGCGAGGAGCGCATCTTCCTCTTCCTCGACGTGGTCGGTTCCACCGCCTTCGCCGAGACCCACGGCGACCTCAAGGCCCAGGCCTATCTCGGCGCCGTCTTCGCCGCCCTGGCCGAGCCGGTGCGCCGCAACCACGGCTCCACCGACGATTACATCGGCGACATGGCGATGATCACCTGGCCGATGGCACGGGGCCTCAAGGACGCCCGCTGCGTCGCCTGCGTCTTCGACGTCCTCGACCGGATCGAGGCCGAGGCGGCGGCCTGGCAGTCGCGCTTCGGCGTAGTCCCGCGCCTGCGGGCGGCCTTGCATGGCGGTTCGATCGTCACCGCGGAAGTCGGGGTCGACCGGCACAAGATCGCCTATTTCGGCGACACGGTGAACGTGACTTCGCGGATCGAGGCCCTGTGCCGCCCCCTCGGGACGGAGCTCCTGATCTCGGACGATCTCCTCGCCCGCCTGCCGCATCTGCCCCAGGGGATCAGCGCCCGCTCGCTCGGCGCGCATGCCCTGCGTGGCCGTGGCCAGCCGCTCGCCGTCTCGACCCTCGAGCGCGCGAGCCTGGCGATCGCCGGTTCGGAGCCGGTGAGGGAGGTCGCTCCGCGCCTGGCCGCATCGCTATGAGCGATCCGGGCTCCGACCGTTCGATCGTCGTCCATATCGATGCCGATGCCTGCCCGGTGAAGGACGAGACCTATCGCGTCGCCGGCCGATACGGCCTGCACGTCTACGTCGTGGCCAACAGCTTCATCTCCCTGCCGCGCGAGCCCTGGATCGAGCGGGTGGTGGTGAGCGACCGTTTCGATGCCGCCGACGACTGGATCGCGGAGCGTGCCCGGCCCGGCGCCGTGGTCGTCACCTCCGACGTGCCCCTCGCGAGCCGCTGCGTGAAGGCCGGGGCAGAGGTCCTCGCACCCACCGGGAAACCCTTCAGCGAGAGCGGGATCGGGCTCGCTCTGGCGACCCGCAACCTGATGCAGGACCTGCGCGAGGCCGGCGCGGTCACGGGCGGCCCCCGCCCGTTCTCGGCCAGGGACCGCTCCGCCTTCCTCGGTGCCCTCGACCGGACCGTCATGCGCCTGAAGCGGGGCGGTTTCGGCTGAGGCCCGCCGCAGCCGAACGGCTGCGATCCGCGGCCGAGGATCCTCAGACGTTGTGCGCCATGGCTTCCCCGAAGGACTGGACCAGTCCGCCCTCGAGGCGCCCCGTCATGTCCGAGAGGATCGCCATGGCGACGGCAGTCGGCATCGCCGGCTTGTAGACACGTTTCTCGGTGAGCGCCGAATAGATGTCGCAGATCGTCAACAGCCTCACGGTATCGCTGACGGCGTTTCCGCTGAGACCGTCGGGATAGCCCGATCCGTCGAGCATCTCGTGATGATGCCGCACGGCGTCGAGGGTGGCGGCGTCGCAGCCGCTCGGCTTCAGCTTCTCGTAGCCGATGACCGGGTGGGTCCGCATGATCGCGGTCTCCGCATCGTCGAGCCGACCCGGCTTGTTGAGGATCGCGAGGGGAATCTTGGCCTTCCCCAGATCGTGCAGCAATGCGGCGCGGACGAAGTGACTGCGGTCGTCTTCCGCGAAGCCGAGATGGAGCGAGAACTTCGCGGCCACTCCGGCCACCAGCAGGCAATGCTGATAGGTGGCGTCGTCATGGGTCCACACCCTGTCGAGCCAGCGGGTCAGCCCGCCCTCGCGCACCGCCGAAATGATGGGGTCGAGGCTGGCATCGACATGGGTCATGGAGACGTGATCGTTCGTCCGCGCGCTATCGAACAGGCGCGTCAGGACCTCGGTGGCACGGGCGACGCCACGCTCGATGGTGCGGTTCGGCCGTTCCGCGCGATCCTGGATCACCTGCGACATCACCGTGCGTGCGACCATGGCGGGAGGGGTCAGCGCGGAGAGGCAGCAGGTCGCGCCGAGGTTCTTGGCGTCGCGCAAGCTGGTTTCGCTCATGTTCCGCAGCAGGGAGATCACGGGAATATCTGCGGATTTCAGTTCCGCGAAGGCGCTACGCATGGCCGAAGCAGCATCGCGCCGGTCGAGGGTCACGTCGGAAACCACACCGATCGGCTGCTGCTCGAGTTCGAAGGTCGCATCGAACCTGAAGACCTTGCACTCCGCGACGAGACTCAATTCTCTGCGCAGTATATCGCTGTTGTCGGGCCGATCCGTGATTAAGAATACTGTCCCATCGAACATTCGGGGCCGGTCCGAGCTTCCATGTCCATTAGCAAGTGATACTCGGCGAAAAACATGGAGAGACTATTAACTCGACCGTCGATCGACGTTCCAGGCCCGCGAATCGACAAATCTACGTTTTTCCGAATCCGCATGTTTGAAGAGATAGCAATTAAACAATATGTAATGAGCAGTTCGCCGCAGCCATCGTGCCTTCTTCATAAGCACCGCCGGCGGTGCCCCACTGAAGACGTGAGAGCGCTTCACCAGCAAACCATATCTTGTTGCCGATCGGTGTCTGAAGACGCTGCCGTGCCGGCGCGTGCCCCGGCGGTACGACGGCCCATGAGCCGAGAGACCAGGGGTCGTGGCGCCACTCGCTGATGGCAGGAATGGAAAGATCGTGCAGGGCGCGGTGGCCGAAATGGTCCGCCAGGACGGAGCGGACTAGGCGGCGCGCGGCATCCGGGTCGCGGCCCCGCGCATCGAGGGCCTGCGCCATGTGCGTATCGAGTTCGAAGAAGTGAAACGGCGTATCGTCGACGCGCGTCAGCAGGCCGGGTGGGCGGTGGCGCCCGCCGACCATGGCGGCGAGCCGGTCCCGTCCCTGGAACGGTGCGGACGGCCAATGCAGCACGGCATGCTCGTATATCCCGCTCGAGAACCCGTCGATGGCCGCGCGCGTCTCGGGCGGCAGCGCCGGGTTGAACAGGGGTGAGGCGCGCAGCACCATCATCGGGATCGTGACGATCACCGCCTCGGCGTGCCGCACCGATCCGTCCGCGACTTCCACGGCGACACCGGGGCCCGACCAGTCGATGCGCACGACGGGAGTGTTCAGCGCGATCGGCAATCCTTGCGCGAGGCGCGCCAGGTATCCGCCATAGCCGCCGGCGATGAAACGGTTGTCGCCGTATTCCATGCTGGGAAAATCGTGGAGCGAGACCTCGGTCAGCGGACGTCCGGAGACGAGGCCGTGGACGAGGGAGATGCGTTCGGCCCAGGGGCCGAGGCCCGGCGGCAATGCGCTCGATGCCGGGCGGTCGGGACCGTCGAGGCCGGCCTGCACGGTCAGGGCGCGATCGGCCACCGAGAAGGCACGGGCATGGGCGGCGGCCTCCGCCGGGCGCCCCTTGCGGCCGGACACGAACAGGTGCCCTTCCTGCGCTGCCACCCTCAGGGGCTCGCCGCGCGCCTCGCCCAGTCGGACCAGCGGGTTGATCGGTCCGGCATGGAGCCAGTGCCCGCCGAGATCCACCGGATGGCCGCGCAGATTCGTGGTGACGAGCCGCCCGCCGATCCTGTCGCGCGCCTCCAGCACGGCGACGGAGACGCCCCGCTCCGTGAGGGTCCGCGCCGCCGCGATACCGGCGGCTCCCGCACCGACCACGATCACGTCGGCATGGGCGGGAAGCGGCGCGAGACGGGGGGCGATGCTCGGCCGGAAACGATCATGCGCAGGACGGGGTGTCGGGATCATGCGGGGCGGGCTTCCGGGAGACGGGGACGCGATCCTCTACCAGCCGCCACCGGCGCGCGCACCTCACGGCCCGGCGCCGTCGGCCGCTCACCTCACGCCGTCATGGTGACGGCAACGGCGTCGGATCGAGCACCTCCACGAGAGAGGACCGGTCTCCCCCGGGCCGGGGGCTGCCGAGAAGGGAATGGATTCGCCCCTCATGGGTCACGGCGCCGAAGCCGTGCCGGGGGTGGCGCAGGCGCGCCAGCGCACGCCAGAGATCCGCACGCGGATCGTACGCCTCCACCGCATCGAAGGTCTTCGATGCGGATTCCCCGCCGATGACGATCACCTCGCGGCCGAGCACCGTCGAGGCCGCGCCGCTGCGGGGGGTGGGAAGCGGTGCTGCCGCGTTCCAACGGTCGGCGGCGGCATCGTAGACCTCGTTGACCGCGAGGTTGCGGGACGGCTCGCCATCGACGCGTCCGCCCGTGGCGACCAGCTTGCCGTCGACGGCCTGGACCGACAGGTGGTCCCTCGGCGTCGGCAGGGGCGCCGCGCTCGTCCAGGAATCCGTCGCCGGATCGTAGACCTCGTGGGCCGGAGAATTCGCGCGCCCGCTGACACTTCCGCCGACGACATGGATCGCCGTGCCGATGACGGTCGCCCCGCCGGCCGCGCGCGGCGTAGGGAGGTCGCGGCGACGCTCCCAGGCATCGGCCCCGGGATCGTAGACCCAGACCTTTCCGCTCGCCTCCCAGCCGTTCACGTAACCGCCGAACACGTAGATCCTGCCCCCATAGCCGGCCGCCATGGTGTGATGGACCGGATAAGGAAACGGAGCTCCCTTGGTCCAGGTCTCGCGCGAGGGATCGTAGATCAGAAGCTCGGTGGCTCCGGCAAAATCGCCGATCACGTAGGCCCTACCGTCGATGGCGGCGACGGCCACCTCCGAGCGCTCGGCCGGTGCCGGCCGTCCCGCTCTCCAGCCGCCGACCTCATGCGCATGGGCGCCGCCGACGACAAGGGCGACTGCGATGGCGAGACCGAATCTCATGGTCGGAAGCTCATGTCGCCGGTGTTCCCATGGAGGGGTGCCGGCTGGAAACGCGCGACGGCGGCGAAAAGGTTCGGGCCGTAACCGCCCGCCGGGGTTGCGCCGTGGCGCGCGCGACACCAGAACCCGGTGCTGACGGCGGGTCCCGCACAGGCGCCCGCTTACAAACGCGGAACAAGGACCCTGGCGCCATGCTCATTCAGGCCGCCTACGCTGCCGCCAGGCAGGTGCTCTCGCCGCCGCTGCGGGCGATTCTCTGGAAGTCCCTGGCCCTCACCCTCGGGCTTCTCGTCCTGATCTGGGCCGGCCTGACCAAGGCGATCGACTGGTTCCTGGCGAACCACCACCTCTCGGCGAGCTACCCGTTCCTCGACACGATGGCGGTGTTCTTCGCCGGTGCGGGCCTGTTCATCGGCCTCGCCTACGTCATGCCGGCGGTCTCGATCCTGGTGGCGGGCTACTTCCTCGACGATGCCGCCGCGATCGTGGAGCGCACCGACTTTCCGGGCGATGCGCCGGGCACCGCGCTGCCGATCGGCTCGGCGATGCTCTACGCCCTGCGCTTCGCGGGCCTCGCCCTGCTGGTCAACCTCGTCGCGCTGATCCTGTTCTTCGTGCCCGGCGTGAACCTCGTGGCGTTCTTCCTCGCCAACACCTACCTGCTCGGGCGGGAATATTTCGAGCTCGCCGCCGGGCGCTTCCGGCCGATGCCGGAAGCCGGGGCCATGCGCCGGCATTTCAGCCTGACCACCATGACGGCCGGCGCCATGCTGGCGGGCCTGATGGTGGTGCCCGTCCTCAACCTGCTGACGCCGCTCTTCGGCATCGCCCTGATGGTCCATGTCCACAAGGGGCTGAGCCGGAAGCTGGTGCCGGTGGGGGCGGAAGTGCGCAAGCGGTTGGGGTGAGGAAGGGATCACTGGTCCCGCAACTTCCCCTTCAGCGAAAGCAACAGGGCCACGGCGTGCTTCGTGTCGCGATCGGCGGCGGAAGCGGCACTTTTCCAGTCCCGTATGGCTCGCCGTACCCGGCGGTGAAGCTGTCGGGCATCCGTCGCGCTCAGAGGTTCGCTCAGATTATAGTCAGCGTCTTCCCGTTTCGCTTTCGCATCGAGATACGCGGTCGCCAACTGTTGAACGAAGGCTGGTGTGGAAATCGGACCCGCAGCCGTAGCCGGCAATCGAAACAGATCTTCGACGGATTTCTCAATAGTTGCGCCCTTCAGCTTTCCGTAAGTGATGGTCAATCCCGTATGGGAGAGCGTACGAACAAACAGCCTCCGTCTTTGACGAAGTTCGTTGCTCGTACCGATCAGTCTCAGGGCGGCTTCGTCGAGACTGAAATGGAAAATCGCATAATAGGACGTCGAAATACTTCTGCGTACGCAGGCGGATTTGAGTGGGCCTTTCTGACCCGTGCGCCGTGCGTGCAACCGCGCGGCAGCCCGCAACAGATCGTCGGAAAAGTTGGACATCAAGGCTCGGAGAAACGAACGCTGGGAAAACGGTCATCCTTCTTGGAAATCTCTCCCTCGATGGAGGATGTGATCGTATCGACATCATCTTCCGAGAGCTCGTCCAAGTTTTTAAAATGAATGAGAATTCTCAGAAATTCGCCTTCGTCGTCGTAATTGCTGGCTTCGACGTCGACTCCGTTGAGTGCCTTTGCGAATGGTGACGAGCCGACAATCTTCCTTACGAGTGTCGCGACATCACTTGGGTTCGCATGTTTCAGGTCGGCTTTCATCCATATCAGAGATTAAAGCCCATAGGTTTGATCTCCGGAGCACGCATTTCAACGTCAACGCATGCAAGACGTTATCGCGGATACGAAACTCGATCTAACCGCGCGTCCCCCACCGCACGCCCATCCGGCTCGGGGCCGCCGCATCGGGGCCGACAGGAGGACCGCTGCGGGTCGGAGCGGCCGGAGGTGGGGTGGCGGCGGTCTCCCGCTCGACCTCGAGGACCGTTTCCTTGGTGAACTGGCCGGCCTTGCGGAAGGTCCAGAGATAGCCCGGCACGATGGCGGCCATGGCGGACGGAAGGATGCCGAGGCCGTCCAGCGTGCGGCCTTCCGCCTTGGCGGCTTCCGAGACCACGTTGTCCGTCTGGAGCAGGGTCACCTGGTCGCGCGTGAGCTTGAGGCTGTCCGGCAGCAGGCCGAGGCTCAGCGTGTCGATCGTCTCGATCACGCGGGCCTGCAGCATGGCGAGGGGCTTCGGCAGGTCGACCACGAGGCGCCGGCGCATGGTGGTCTTGAGCATGTAGCGGACGAGGGCGTCGAGGGTCTCGACCTCGGGCCCGCCGAGTTCGTAGACCCGACCGGCCTCGGCCTGCCCGTCCACCGCACGGGCGACCGCCTCGGCCACGTCTCCGACGAAGACCGGCTGGAAGCGCGTCCCGGCTCCGGCCAGCGGCAGGACCGGCAGAAGGCGGGCGAGCGACGCGAAGCGGTTGAAGAAGCTGTCGCCGGGGCCGAAGACCAGGGAGGGGCGAAGGATCACCGATCGAGGCTGGGCCGCGAGGACGTTCGCCTCGCCCAGCGCCTTCGAACGGGCGTACTGAGATTCGGAAGTCTCGTCCGCCCCGATCGCAGAGACATGGACGACCGGAGCGCCGACGCTGGCGGCCGCCCGCGCGATCTCGCCCGCGCCCTCGGCCTGGAGGCGCAGGAAGCTCTGCTTGCCGCTCTCCTGCAGGATGCCGACGAGGTTCACCACCACATCGGCGCCCTCCACCGCCCGGGCGATGGAATCGGGATAGCGCAGGTTCGCTTGGACGGCGATGATCTGCCCGACCTTGCCGAGCGGCTGCAGGAAGAGCGCGAGGTCCGGGCGGCGGACGGCGACGCGGATGCGATAGCCGCGCTTGGCCAGCGCGCGCACTACGTGACGCCCGAGAAAGCCGGAGCCGCCGAAGACGGTGACGAGCTGCGACGACGGCCTCGGCAGGGCAGGGCCGGCGGCCGGAGAGGTCGAAGCGTCGAAGCCGGTCATCGCCTGGTTCTCACCTGTCATCCGAAACGCCGCGCCGTGCCCCGTCCGGGCCCGCGCGACCCTCCGTCAGTCACCACTGAATGCGGGGATTACCATCGCTCGCGCATCGATAGCTAGGGCCGTCTGCCGCTCTGCGGGAGGCTCCGGCGAACATGAAACGCCCTCGTCCTGGAAAACCTCGCGGACCGGCCCTCCCGAGATGCCCCGCTATCGCCGGTGCCGGTCCTGTCGGAACACGATCTTCTCGTCCGAGCCCCGTTCGCCGGAAGATTGTCCCGGCATGATCAAAGAAAAAGTATTTCTCTTCCTTTGACTATGGCCTGTCTTCGTAAGACATTCTTCGCACCAAGTTCACAACGCAAGCAAGTCTTCATGGTCTGCTTGGGTTCATAATGTATACACTTGCGGTCGCAACATCGATCGGGCCGCATGATCTCTCGAATTCGCGGATGGATGCATGACTCGCCCGAACCACAACGGCCTTGAGCCGATCCGTTTCGCCTATTGGGTGCCGAACGTGTCAGGTGGCCTCGTCATCAGCAAGATCGAGCAGCGCACGAGCTGGGATGCCGACTATAACCGCAAGCTCGCCCAGATCGCGGAGGAGGCCGGGTTCGACTACGCCCTGACCCAGATCCGCTTCACCGCCGGCTACGGCGCCGAGTACCAGCACGAATCGGTGGCGTTCAGCCACGCGCTGCTGGCCGCCACATCGACGATCAAGGTCATCGCCGCGCTCCTGCCCGGACCGTGGAACCCGACCATCGCCGCCAAGCAGATCGCCACGATCAGCCAGCTCACCAACGGGCGCATCGCCATCAACGTCGTGTCGGGCTGGTTCTCGGGCGAGTTCCGCGCCATCGGCGAGCCCTGGCTCGACCATGACGAGCGCTACCGCCGCTCGGAGGAGTTCATCCGTGCGCTTCGCGGGATCTGGACCCAGGACGATTTCAGCTTCCGCGGCGATTTTTACCGCTACACCAACTACACCCTGAAGCCGAAGCCGGCCGACCCGCAGCCGGAGATCTTCCAGGGCGGCTCGTCGCGCGCGGCGCGGGACATGGCGGCGCGTGTGTCCGACTGGTACTTCACCAACGGCAACACCCCGGAGGGCATCCGGGCCCAGGTGGACGACATCCAGGCCAAGGCCGCGGCCAACGGGCATTCGGTCAAGGTCGGCGTCAACGCCTTCGTCATCGCCCGCGACACCGAGGAGGAGGCGCGCGCCGTCCTCCAGGAGATCATCGACAACGCCGATCCGGATGCGGTGAAGGCCTTCGGCCACGAGGTGAAGAATGCCGGCAAGGCCTCACCGGAAGGGGAGGGGAACTGGGCGAAATCGAGCTTCGAGGACCTCGTCCAGTACAATGACGGCTTCAAGACCAACCTCATCGGCACGCCCGACCAGATCGCCGAGCGCATCGTCGCCCTGAAGGATGCCGGTGTCGATCTCGCGCTCCTCGCCTTCCTGCATTTCCAGGAGGAGGTCGCCTATTTTGGCGCCCACATCATCCCGAAGGTGAGGGCTCTGGAGGCCGCGCGCGAGCGCCGGGCCGAGGCGGCATGAGGCGCCTTGCGGGCGCCGACACGCACGGTTGCATTCACGTCATTCCGGGGCCGCGAAGCGGAGCCCGGAATCCAGACCCATAGGTCGTTCTCCAGTCTTCACCCGATGCGGTTCTGGATTCCGGGTTCGCCTGTGGCGCCCCGGAAAGACGGAGACGCGCGATGTGAAGCGGCCTGTCGGCGAGAACCAGCCATAGGAGAGTCCCTCATGAACATCGCCGTCAGCGCCCAGTCGCTCGAATCCGCCAGGGGCGCTCCGCCGGTTCCCCGGCCGACCTCGCCCGCCCACGTCATCCGCGACGACGAGGAGGCGATCCGGGTCGCGCATGCCCTCGCCAAGACGTTTCGCGAGGGCGCGTCCGAGCGCGATTCCACCAACCGGCGGCCCTATGCCGAGCTTGATGCGTTCTCGCAGAGCGGATTGTGGTCGATCAACGTGCCGAAGGCCTTCGGCGGCCCGGAAGTCTCCTACAAAACCCTGGCCCAGGTGGTCGCCATCGTCTCGGCGGCCGATCCGTCGATCGGGCAGATCTCGCAGAACCATCTCGGCATCGTCGCGGCGATCCGCACGGTCTCGGACCCCGAGCAGCAGGCGCTGCTGTTCGGCGAGGTCCTGAAGGGCATCCGCTTCGGCAACGCCTTCTCCGAGATCGGCACGCCGCGCGCCACCGACTTCAAGACCCATTTCGTCGATGACGGCGACCACGTCATCGTGCGCGGCAAGAAGTTCTATTCCACCGGCGCGCTCCTCGCCCATCTCGTCCCCATCGTGGCCCTCGATGGCGAGGGCCGCGCCTGGTACGCCATCGCCGACCGGCGCGCCCCGGGGCTCATCGTCATCGACGACTGGTCGGCCTTCGGCCAGCGGACCACGGCGAGCGGCACCGTCATCATCGACGAGGTGCGGGTGCCCAAGACCCATCTGGTCCCAGCCTGGAAGGGCTACGAGCATCCGCGCTCGGACGGCGCCGTCTTCCAGATCATCCAGGCGGCGGTGGATGCCGGCATCGCCAGGGAGGCCATCGACGACACAGTGGCCTTCGTCCGCACCAAGACCCGCCCCTGGGTCGATAGCGGCCAGGACCGCGCCTCCGACGACCCCTACACGATCCAGGCGATCGGCGAATTGACGATCCGCCTCCATGCCGCCGAAGCCATCCTCGACCGGGCCGGCCTCGCCCTCGACGAGGCGGTGGCCAATCCGAGCGCGGAAACGGTCGCCGCCGCCCAGCTCGCCGTCGCCGAATCGAAGGTGCTCACCACCGAGATCGCGGTGCTGGCGAGCAGCAAGCTGTTCGAGCTCGCCGGCACCCGCTCGACCCTGGCCGAGAGCAATCTCGACCGGCACTGGCGCAACGCCCGCACCCACACGCTCCACGACCCGGTGCGCTGGAAATACGCGATCATCGGCAACCATGCGCTGAACGGGGTCAACCCGCCGTTCCACGCCTGGAGCTGACGGTCCCCAGCAGCGCGAAAATCGGCTAGAGGGCGGGCATGACATCTGCCCCCCTCGTTCGCTTCGCGCCGTCGCCCACCGGCTACCTCCATATCGGCAATGCCCGTCCGGCGCTGCTGAACGCCTTGTTCGCGCGGGCGCGGGGCGGGCGCTTCCTGCTGCGGCTCGACGATACCGACCGGGAGCGCTCGACCGAGGAATTCGCGAAGGCCATCGAGGAGGACCTTGCCTGGCTCGGGATCGTGCCGGATCTCTTCGCCCGGCAGTCGGACCGCTGCGCCATCCACGACGCAGCGGCCGAGCGGCTGAAGGCGGCGGGCCGGCTCTACCCCTGCTACGAGACCCAGGACGAGTTGGAGCGCCGTCGCCGGCGCCAGCTCGGCCGCGGCCAGCCGCCGATCTACGACCGGGCGGCGCTCGGCCTCACCGTCGACGAGCGCGCGGCGCTGGAGGCCGAAGGGCGAACCCCGCATTGGCGGTTCAAGCTCGATCATCGCAGCGTCGCCTGGGACGACCTCGTGCGCGGCGAGGCGCATGTCGATTGCGCCTCGCTTTCCGACCCGGTGCTGATCCGCGCCGACGGCAGCTACCTCTACACGCTGCCCTCCGTGGTTGACGATGCCGAGATGGGCATCACCCACGTCATCCGCGGCGAGGACCACGTCACCAATACCGGCGTGCAGATCCAGATCTTCGAGGCCCTGGGGCAGACGGTGCCGGTCTTCGGCCACCACAACCTCCTCACCACGGCCGATGGCGAGGGCCTGTCGAAGCGGCTCGGCCACCTCTCCCTCCGTGGCCTGCGCGAGGCCGGCTACGAACCCGGCGCCGTGCGCTCCCTCGCCGTGCTCACCGGCTCGGCCGAGGCGGTGCGGGCGGTCGATTCCCTGGACGAACTCGCCGGCCTCGTGGACCTCGCCCATATCTCGCGGGCGCCGGCCAAGTTCGATCCGCATGAGCTCGACGGGCTCAACGCCCGCCTGATCCACGCCATGCCCTACGAGGCGGCGCGTGGGCGCCTGCTGGCCATGGGCATCCCGGAGGAGCGCGCGCAGGCGTTCTGGACGGTGATCCAGCCCAATCTCACCAAGGTCGGGGATGCCGCCGAATGGTGGCGGATCGTGGCCGGCGACGTGACGCCCGTCATCGCCGATGCCGGCTTCATCCATGCCGCGTCGGAGGTGCTGCCGCCCGAGCCCTGGGACGGCCAGACCTGGAAGGCCTGGACCAACGCGGTGAAGGAGAAGACCGGCGCCAAGGGCAAGGCGCTGTTCATGCCGCTCCGCCTTGCCTTGACCGGGCTGGAACACGGGCCGGACCTGTCGGGCCTTCTGCCGCTCATCGGGCGCGAGACGGTGGTGGCGCGGCTCGCCGCCGCCTGAATCAGGCGCCTGCGCCCGCCCGATTCGTCACGAGCGCATCGCGCTCGGTTTCGAGATGTCCGATGAGCCGCTGGGCGAGCCGGCCCGGCGGGCGCCCCGCCGGGCGGATCAGCACCGTCTCGATGGGCAGGCGCGGCCGGAACGGACGCAGCACGATGGGCAGGCCCGCGAGCTCGCGGGCCGGAAGGGGATCGACGATGGCGAGGCCCAGCCCCTCCGCCACGAGCCCGCACCGCGCCGCCGTGTATTGCGCCATGAGGGAGAAGCGCGGGCTCAATCCGGCCTGCGCGAAGGCCTCCTCGATCGCCTGCTGAAACACCCCCGGTGCCCCGGCGATGAGGGTTTCGCCGACGAGATCGTGCACCCCGATCGTCCGCTTGGCCGCCAGCGCGTGGCGCCGGGGCAGGGCACAGACCGCATCGACCGCGAGGAAAGCCTCGCTGACCACGCCCGAGAAGCCCGAGCGGGGCCGGACCAGCCCGATATCGCATTGTCCCGAGGCGGCCCAGGCCCAGATCGTCTCCGGTGCCGGCACGTGGACCGCCACCTGGATGCCGGGTGAGTCCTCGCTCAGACGCCGGATCGCCCTCGGCAGCAGGCGGGAGGCCAGCGACGGCTGGCAGGCGACGCGCAACGGCCCGGTGCCGAGGTCGCGGATCAGGCGGGCCGCCTGGGACAGATGGTCGAGCCCGGCATAGGTCCGCTCCACCTCGCGAGCGAAGGCCTCGCCTTCCTGCGTCGGCAGCGCGCTGCCATGGCCGCGCACGAACAGCGCGAAGCCGAGATCGGCTTCCAGCTGCGCGACGGCGCGGCTGACATGAGGCTGGCCGATGCCGAGGGCGGCGGCGGCCCTCGTCATCCCGCCATGGCGCAGCACCGCGCGAAACAGATCGATATGGGCCGGGTTCATCATGCCTGTTCTGCATGGAAACGAAGAGGACAGGCATTTGACGGCATGAGCGCGGAATGGTTGTCAAGGCGCCTTGGCCGGGCCCGTCGGGCGTGGCGGAAACCCGGGATGGCACACGGCGATGCAACGGAACGCGGCGGGATGGGGCAACGGCCTCCTGGGCGTCATCATCTTCAGCGCCTCCCTGCCGGCGACCCGGGTGGCGGTGGGCGGTTTCTCGCCGATGTTCCTCACCTCGGCGCGGGCGGTGATCGCGGCCTCGCTCGGAGCGACGATGCTCCTCGCCCTGCGGCAGAGGCGGCCTGAGACATCCGACCTCGCGTCGCTGGCGATCGTCGCCCTCGGCGTCGTGGTCGGCTTTCCGCTGCTGACGGCGCTCGCGCTCCAACACATCACCTCGGCGCATTCCATCGTCTTCATCGGCCTCCTGCCCCTCGCCACGGCGATCTTCGGCGTGGTCCGGGGCGGCGAGCGGCCGAGCCCCGCCTTCTGGCTGTTCTCGGGGATCGGCAGCCTCACGGTGGCGGGCTTCGCATTGCTTCGGAGCGAGGGCGGCTCGGTCGGCGGCGACCTCCTGATGGTGGCGGCGATCCTGCTCTGCGGGCTCGGCTACGCCGAGGGCGCCACCCTGTCGCGCCGGCTCGGCGGCTGGCAGGTGATCTCCTGGGCCCTGGTCCTGTCCCTGCCGGTGATGGGAGTCGTCGCGCTGGCGAGCCTGCCGGCGGCGTGGAGCGGCATCGGCCTCCCGGCCTGGATCGGCCTCGCCTATGTCTCGGTCTTCAGCATGCTGGTCGGCTTCGTGTTCTGGTATCGCGGGCTGGCCCTGGGCGGAATCGCCGGCGTCGGGCAACTGCAATTGCTGCAGCCGTTCTTCGGCCTGGCCCTGGCGGGTCTGCTCCTTCACGAGCCCGTCGCCCCAAGCATGCTGGCCGTGACCAGCCTCGTGGTCCTCTGCGTGGCGGGGGCCAAGCGCTATGCCTGACTTGCCGGGTTTCGAAAGGCGAGCAGGATCGGCCTGTGACGCTCAGGCGATCCGCGACACCAGGATCTTGTCGATGCGGCGTCCGTCGAGATCCACCACCTCGAAGCGCCAGCCGGCGATGTCGCAGGTCTCGCCGGTCTCCGGCAGACGCTGCAGCCTGGCGATGACGAGGCCGGCAGCGGTCTCGTAGTCCCGGCTCGATTCGATCTTGATGCCGAGCTGGTCGGCCATCTCGTCCACCGGCATCCAGCCAGCGATGAGCCAGGACCCGTCCTGGCGCTGCACCGCCTCCGGCTCGGGATCCTCCGAATGGAAGGCGCCCGCGATGGCGTCGAGGATGTCGGCCGGGGTCACGAGCCCGTCGAAATGGCCGTATTCGTCGTGGACGAGGGCCATCGGCACCTCCGCCGCCTGGAGCGCGGTGAGCGCGTCGAGGGCATCGAGCGTGTCGGGGAGCACCGGGGCGCTGCGGATATAGGCGCGGAGATCGAACCGCTCGTTCTCGATGAGCGCCTTGACCAGCTCGCGCACCTGCACGACCCCGAGCATGTTGTCCGGATTGCCCTCGCCGACGGGAATGCGCGAATGCGGGCTCGAGACCAGCATGGCGCGGATCTCCTCCGGTTCCTTGTCGAGGTCGATCCAGTGGACGTCGGTCCGCGGGGTCATCACGCCGCGCACGGCGCGGTCGCCGAGGCGCAGGACGCCGGCAATCATCTTGCGCTCGTCGGTCTCGATCACCCCCGCGGTCTCGGCCTCGGCGACAATGGTGCGGATCTCTTCCTCCGTCACCGCGCTGGCGCTGGAGGCCTCCTGGCCGAGGATGCGGAACACCGCGCGGGTGGAGGCGTCGAGCAGCCAGACGGCGGGCAGCGCGATTCGCGAGACCAGCCGCATCGGCCGGGCGACGAGGCAGGCGATGCCCTCCGGATCGCGCAGAGCGACGTGTTTGGGCACGAGTTCGCCGATGATCACGGACAGGTAGGTGATGGCGGCGATGACGATGCCGTAGCCGAGGGGATCGGACACCGCCTTCGACAGGCCCGCCTGGAACAGGATCTCGGTGAGACGCTCGCCCAGTGCCGCGCCGGAGACCGCGCCGGAGAGGATGCCGACGAGGGTGATGCCGATCTGAACGGCGGAGAGGAACCGGCCGGGTTCCTCCGCCAGCGCCAGCGCTGCCCTGGCGCCGGGGCGGTGCGCCTCCGCCATGGTGCGCAGGCGCGACTTGCGCGAGGAGACGACCGCGAGTTCGGATAGCGCGAAGGCGCCGTTGAGGGCGATCAGGGCGACGGCGACGGCGAGCTCGAACACGTTCGGTTCCGTAGAGCCGGAGCCGCTTGGACCAAGCGAGCCGGACTTCCTCTGTTGGTGGCGGTCGCTCGCCGGTGCTCTGATCAGAGACGACGACGGCCTAGATGGGCCGTCGCGGCGGGCGGGTCAACGGTCGAGGTCGGGTGATGTCGCCGGGACCAGCGGTGGCAGGCGCGAGAGATGGAGGGCGATGCCGAGCGCCACCCCGTAGAGGCCGCCGAAGAAGGCGACCACGCCGGCCCAGCCGGAATGGGCGAAGAACCACCCGCCGGCGGTCCCCAAGACCGAGGAGCCGAGATAGTACATGCACAGGTAGATCGACGAGGCCTGGGCCCGGTCGCGCAGGGCCCTCCGCCCGATCCAGGAACTCGCCACGGAATGGGCGCCGAAGAAGCTCACCGTGACCACGACGATGCCGGCGATGATGAGGGGGAGCCGCTCGGACAGGGTCATGAGGATGCCGGCGAGGCCGAGGAGGATCGCCAGCCACAGCACCTTCCTCCGCCCGAACCGGCTGGCGATCTCGCCGGTCGCGGCCGAACTGAACGTGCCGGCGAGATAGACCACGAAGATCGCGCCGATGGCCGTCTGGCTGAGGTTGTAGGGCGGATCGAGCAGGCGGAAGCCGACGTAGTTGTAGACGCTGACGAAGCCGCCCATGAGCAGGAACGCCTCGGCGAACAGCCAGGGCAGGCCGGGATCGCGGAAATGCTGGCCGAACGTGCCGGGCACCTGGCGCCAGCGCATCCGATTGGCGAGGAAGCGCCGCGAGGGCGGAAGTCCCCGCCAGAACAGGATGGCGGCGAAAAGCGCCAGGACACCGATGGTCCCGAGCCCGATGCGCCACGACGCATGGTCGGTGATGATGCCGGCGAGCAGCCGGCCGACCATGCCGCCCATGGCGTTGCCGCCGATGAGGAGCCCCATGGACAGGCCGATGGCGCGGCCGTCCATCTCCTCGCTGAGATAGGCCATGGCGACGGCGGGCAGGCCGCTCGCGGCAAGGCCCGTCAGGGCGCGCAAAGCCAAGAAGCCGTGCCAGCTCGGGACGATGACGGCGATGAGCGTGAGGATCGCCGAGGCGAACAGGGAGGCGACCATGATCGGCTTGCGGCCCCACACCTCGGAGAGCGGGCTGACCACGAGGAGGGCCAGGGCCAGCATCGCGCAGGGGAGCGAGAGGGACAGGCTGCTCTCGGCCGGAGAGACGTGGAATTGATCGGCGAAGACCGGCATCAGCGGCTGCACGCCGTAGAGCACGGCGAAGGTGGAGAAGCCCGCCGCGAACAGGGCTAGCGTGGTCCGACGGAAGATCGGCGTCCCCGCCGTGATCAGGCGGTCGCTCTCCTCTTCCATGCTCGCCATTCTCCTTGGTCGTCGCGCTCGCCGTGCGGGCGAGGCGGCATCTCGGTTCGGGGATCGTCGGGGAAGCACGGAACGGCGCGGGCCGCACCCCTCTTTCGAGACATGCGGCCCGTGACGTCACGACAATGCGGTCGGATCGGCTCCCTCAGCGCGGGGGCGGCGCGGCCTCGCTCTGCTGCTGGATCAGCGGCGTGATGCGACGCACCGTGACCCGGCGGTTCTCCCTGGCGGCTTCCTGGGTGTTCACCTTCAGGGCCTGCTCGCCATAGCCCTGGGTGGTGAGGTTCTCCGGCGGAACCTGGAAGTTCTGGCTGAGCACCGTCGCCACCGACTGGGCGCGGCGATCAGAGAGCGACAGGTTGTCGACCTCGCTGCCCACCGCATCGGTGTAGCCCTCGATGAGGAACACTTCCTGCGGGTTGGCCTTCACCGCCTGGTTGATCGCCGCCGCGATGTTGCCGAGCCGCGATGCCTGATCCGGCGTCACGTCGAACGATCCCGAATCGAAGGTGATCGTATCGATGTCGACGCTGCGCATCCGGGCACGCAGCTGCGGGCTGTACCGCACCTGATCGAGAGTGTAGCGCCGGTCAACCGCAGTCACCGGCGGTGCGGACAGGGCCTCGTAGACCTGCCGCTCGTCGGCGCCTTCATAATTCACCACGTAGCGGTCGCGGGGGATGCGGATATCCGGCGGCGGCAGATCGACCACGTCCTCATAGATCGGGCGCTGCGGTCCGCCGAAACCATTATCGATGATCACGACCTCGCGGCCGTCGCGGAAGCGACGCGAACGACGGACGAGACGGCCGTCATCGTCCACCACCGTGACGATCTGGATACCACCCGGACGGTCGAGATAGGTGATCGTGTCGCCGCCACGGCGCTCGCTGCGATAGGCGCCGCGATCGAGGTAGCGGAAGCGCTCGTTCTCGTCGTGCCGGATGAAGTAATTGTCGCGGTCGCGCACGATGATGCGGCCCGGCTCGCGGATGTAGGTGCGGCCGCCTTCGCTGAATTCGCGTCGGTCGCGACGGACCTCGTCGTAGCTGCGGACGTCGTCGCCACGGAAGCCGCCCTCGACATAGCCGGGACGACCCGGACGGTTGAAGCCGTCGCGGCGGTCACGCTCATCCCTGCGCTCGAACGCATCGCGGCGCTCGCGGTCGCGACGGTCGATCTCTCCACGACGCTCCGGATCGACACCTGCCGGCGGGACCGCGGCGGGCGGGGGTGCCCGGTCGGTGGTGGTCGGACCGGTGATGACGCCGGGCTTGTTCTCGTCCGCGCCACGCTTGTCGGGGCCGCGATCGTTCCGGTCCTGCCTGTCCTGCGCCTGACCCGGCGGGACGAACGGCTTTCCCGGGACGCCCGGACGGGCATTGGGCGCCGGCTTGGCGTCGGGAGCTTTCGGCTCGGGCGACCTCGCATTCGGCGGAGCATCCGCCGGAGGACGCCGGGCCGGGTCAGTCCTGTCGCCACGGTCGGGCTTGTCGCTGCGGTCGGGCCGGGTGTCGCGGTCGGGCCTCTCGCCACGCTCGGGCTTGGTATTCGCGTCGGGCTTGTCGCTGCCGGCGGGCTTGCCGGGCTTCTCGCCGCGGTCGGGCCTCTCGCCGCGGTCCGGACGGGCGGGACGATCGGGCGTCGCATCGCGCTCCGGCGCTGCCGGGCTGCGCTCGCGGGGGGCAGGTGCCTCCTTCTCTGTGGGCTTGGGGGCGGGCGCGTCGGGAGTGCGATCGCGGGCAGCCGGAGGTGTCGGCCGCTCGGCCGGAGCACGATCGGGTCTGTCGGGGCGCTCGGGTCGATCGGGCCGCTCCTGGCGCTCGGGGCGCGCAGGACGTTCCGCCGGCGCCGGCTGCTCACGGGCCGGGGCCCGCTCCTGGCGCGGCTCGGGCCGTTCGGGGCGCTCCGCTCTCTCGGGCCGTTCGGCACGTTCCGGACGTTCCGCTCTCTCCGGTCGGCCAGCGCCACCGCGCGGTCCGTCGCCACCGCCGCGGGGATCCGCCTTTTCGCCGCCTGGACCGGCCTGGGCCATCAACATCGGGCCCGGTTCAGCCGTGTCCGGCCTCGCCGACAAGGGCCCTGAAAGGACCAGAGCCGGCAGCATCGTGCCGGTCAGGAAGAGCAGGCGGGTGGTCCGCATCGATGGTCACTCACAAACGTTGTCGAGGCCATCGGAACCGGATGGAGCCGAGATGGTTCCGGATTCATTCGCGGCACATCCGTCCGCGACCGCCCTGTCAGGTCGGTGAGCGGCTGTGCGATGAACACTTAATCCCGTATTGCCAGTAGGTTAGGTGAGCGTCGCGAGACCTGTCGGCGAAATCGCGGACAGATCCGTTGTTTTCACTCCACCACCCGCAACACCCGATCAGGGCGCGGTGACCCTCGCCGGTACGGCGATCATGTTCGGGGCGATGATGCGAACGCTCGGACGTTCGTCGCCGCCGGCTGATGCCGATGTCGCGGCGATGGCGGCATCGGTAGCGGCACCGTCGCGTGTCACGCCGGCATCGGAGACGACGGCTCCATTGCGGCTCGCCGCATCGGCGGCGATGACGGCCGCGGTCTTGTCGGCGCGTCCGGCGAGGGTCACGCGCACTTTCGGACGCGACATCGCCTCGGCCTGCATCGGCGTGACGAAGATGTCGCCCTTGTGCCGGACGAGCATGCTCTCGGCCTTCACGAGGGATTGCGCCCAGGTCTGGTTGGCCTTCTTGCACGAGCAATCCGGCGTGAAGCTCTTCTGGAACTTGAACGCGTTGGCGAGGGAGACATAGGCCCGGCTGCCCTTGATCGACGCGGCCTGTTTCAGGCCGTCATCGCCGTGGGGCATCGAATAGGCCACGGCCTCGGTGCCGGGGCAGAGCGCCTGGCACAGGTCGTTCGCGCCCTCACGGCCCTCGGGCAGGTTGTTCATCGGGAAATACGCGCCGTCGCAGGTCCTGACGCAGACCACCTGCGGTCCGCCCCGGCCCCGCTGCTCGGCCACGATTCCGTCGACGATCCGCGGGCCGGTATCGGCGCAGGAGGAGGCGATGGCCGCGGTGAGCTGTCGCCGGCGGGCGGCGGTGACCTCGCCGTTCTCCGCGCCGTAGCCAGCCTGGAGGGCCCGGATGCGCTGCTCGACCGCGCCGCATTGCGGCGGGCGCGAATCGAAGAAGAGGAACTTGCCGCCCTCGCAGCTGAGGGTGCGGTAATAGGCTTCGAGCCGGCCGATCTCGTTCTGGAGCGCCCGGGCGGTGTTCGCGCCGTCGCTCAGATTGGCAAGTTCGTAGCGGTATCGCTGGCATTGGGCGCTGGGCGCCTGCGCCTGCACGGCCGTGCCGAACGCGATCGCAGCCATGGCTGCGCCGAGCGTTGCGACGAGCTTGCGGATCTGTGGGAGGATCAGCGGCATGGCCTATCTGAAACGGGTGTGAAGCTTTGCGGTTCCGGCCCTCGGATAGGGTACGGAACATTACATTTGCAAACGGTGTCTAACCGCCCTCGCCGAGAGGCGACAGTGTTCCCACATGCGCATCGACCAACTTGAGGGGAATGGTGTGATGATGTGGCTTCGTAGTCTCACAGGTCGGGTGGCGGCGGCGGGTCTGGCGGCTCTCGTGGTGAGCGGGACGGCGGTTCGCGCCGACGATGCGGATCGGATTTTCGACAAGTCCACCGTCTGGCGTCCGCTCACCCCGAACGACAAACTGGTGGTCTACGGCATCGACGATCCCGAGGTCGCCGGTATCGCCTGCTGGTACACGCAGCCCGAGAAGGGCGGGATCAAGGGGACGCTCGGCCTCGCCGAGGACGTGTCCGACATCTCCCTGGCGTGCCGGCAGGTCGGCCCGGTGACGTTCAAGAATCCGAAGGACAAGCTGCAACAGGGTGCGGTCGTGTTCAGCGAGCGTCGCTCGCTGATCTTCAAGTCCATGCAGATCGTCCGCGGCTGCGACGCCAAGCGCAACACGCTGATCTACATGGTCTATTCCGACAAGGTGATCCAGGGATCGCCCAAGAACTCCACCTCCGCGGTCCCGCTGATGCCCTGGGGAACCACCGAGGCGCCGCCTCGCTGCAGCGATTTCTTCAAGGGCTGATCCTGCCGGCCGCGCCGTCCGATCCGCGTCACGGCCCTGCGGGACCCGGTCCTCGCAGAGACCCGATCCTTGCGAGGACTTCAGTCTTTGCAGCGACTCAGTCTTTGCAGGTGATGCGGATCGGCGGCTCGACGGTCTTGGCCGCCGGGACCTGCTCGATGGCACCGGTATATTCGTCGGCGGCGGCGATCCCGAAGGAGCCGGCCACGGCAAACCCTTGCGCCTCGCACCAGGCATCGGCCACGACCTGACCGCACGAACCGCTGCCCGCCGCTAGGCACTCGCCGACGCCGTAGCCCTCGGCCGCGGGAATCAGGAAGGTCTTCTCGACCTGACCCGGTGCCCGCGCGGGGCTCTCGCCGTCACCGACGGCCAGTGCGGCGGAGGAAATCAGGGCGAAGGCGCAGAGAGCGCCGAGACCGGCAGCCGAGCGTCGCATGGGCATGACCTTGATGGCAGGATTCGCGGATGGAGGATTCGCGTTTGGGAAAATCTCGGCGGCGTCGGTAAACAAACCCTTTCCAGGTCGTCGCGACGTTGACCGAAACTCCTCCGGCGTCGTTCTCGAATTCATCACCGTTTTGGGTTAGCGCAGTTGGTCGGAAGGGTCCGTCGCCTCCGTGCAACACGGTCGGCGCTTGGCATCCGGTCCATCCGGTCACCGCGATTCCCGGGCGAACCCCTCGCGAATCGCAAAAGCTGATCGGTTCTCGGAGTTTAGGGCTTGGGGGCCGGCGGCATCCGCGGAGGCGGCGCGGTCCCGGGCCGAGGTGACGAAAGACGGTTTCATGGCGCCGATGTTGCGGCTCTACAACACGCTGACCCGCGAGAAGGCGCCGTTCGCGCCGATCGATCCGACGCATGTGCGGATGTATGCCTGCGGGCCGACGGTCTATGACGCCGCCCATATCGGCAATGCCCGGCCGATCATCGTCTTCGACCTGCTGTTCCGGCTGCTGCGCCACCTCTACGGCGAGGCGCACGTCACCTATGCCCGCAACGTCACCGACGTGGACGACAAGATCAACGCCCGCGCCGCCGAGCGCGGCATCACCATCCGCGACCTCACCGACGGGACGCTCGCCGCCTTTCACGGCGACATCCGCGACCTCGGCGTGCTGATGGCCGAGGATGTGAACGTGGCGGGCGAGCGCCCGCGCTTCGTCGAGCCCCGCGCCACCGACCATATTTACGAGATGCACGCGATCATCGACGGGCTGGTGACGGCGGGCCACGCCTATGTGGCGGAGGGGCATGTCCTGTTCGACGTGCCGTCGACGCCCGATTACGGCGCACTCTCGAAGCGGCCCCTCGACGAGATGGAGGCCGGCGCGCGGGTCGAGGTGGCGCCCTACAAGCGCTCGCCCCTCGACTTCGTCCTGTGGAAGCCCTCGAAACCCGGCGAGCCGTCATGGCCTTCGCCGGCCGGCATCGCCGAACCGGGGCGTCCGGGCTGGCACATCGAGTGCTCGGCGATGTCGTGGAAGCACCTGGGCAGGACCTTCGACATCCATGCCGGCGGCATCGACCTGATCTTTCCCCATCACGAGAACGAGGTCGCCCAGTCGCGCTGCTGCTTTGGCACCGATGTCATGGCCAATGTCTGGCTCCATAACGGATTCCTCCAGGTGGAGGGGCAGAAGATGTCCAAATCGCTGGGCAACTTCATCACCCTGCGCGAGGTGCTGAAGGACTGGCCGGGCGAGGTCGTGCGCCTCGCCATGCTGAAGACGCATTACCGCCAGCCGATCGACTGGACCGTTCGCGGTCTGGAAGAGGCGGCACGGATGATCGATCGCTGGTACGACATCGTCGGCGACGTCGCCGCGGGATCCGAGGCTCCCGCCGCCGTGGTCGAACCGCTCCTCGACGACCTCAATACCGCCGCGACGCTCGCCGAACTGCATCGCCTCGAAGACCCGGCGTCGCTGAAGGCCGGCGCGGGCCTGCTCGGCCTGCTCGGACGGACGAAATCCGCGCGCGACGACAGTGCCATCGCCGCGGCGGGCGTCGACGTGGCGGCGGTGGAAGCCGCGATCGAGGCACGTCGTGCCGCCCGCGCCGCCAAGGACTGGCCGGCCTCCGACCGCGCCCGCGACGCGCTCGCCGCCATGGGCGTCGCCGTCAAGGACAACAAGGACGGCACCACCACCTGGAGTGTGGTGCCATGATCGCCCCCTCGGACCGGCAGCCCATCGTCGTGGCCGATGCGGGGCCTCTGATCCGGCTCGCCGCAGCGGGCATCCTCGATACGCTGCGCGGTCTCAACCGGCGGATCGTATTGGTGGACCGGGTCGAGGAAGAAGTGGTCGGCGACCTCTCCAAGCCCTTTGCTGCCGAGATCGCCGCCTGGATCGATGGCCTCGGCGAAGCCGCGCTCCGGGTCGAGACCGTGGTCGGCATCGGTGTCGCGGCCCTGCGCGCCCGGCCGCGGACTCCAGCAGGGGATGCCTTGCTGAAGTCCGCCCTGCGCGATTCCGGCGAGCAGGCGCTACGCGAGTTCGTGGCGCATTGGCACCCGACCGAGGCGAGTTCGGCGGTCGTGCTTTACGAAGATCGGAAGGTCGCGACCCTCTTCCTCGACGTGGAGTTCCCCGTGACGCTGATGACGACACGCGCCTTCGTGGCGACGGTGACGCGCTGGGGCATCAATCAGGACGCGATCGCCGCCCTTGAAGCCATTTCCGGTCTCTATGACATGAAGCCGGCCCTCGTCGGTGAGATCGACCCGAGCCAGCCCGGCGACCTGCGGACGTTGCCGCAGCCGATTCTACCGATCCGAACTTGACCGGCCGTCTCCCCGCCCTTGACGGGCGGTATGAACCTATACCGATTCGTTCCCCGTCAAGAGAGACGCCAGATCCCCCCTTCGGCAGGAAAACCGACCCGAAATAGAAAACATAGTTTCATCTAAGCCGCCCGAGATGCAAGGATGGTGGCATGACGAACGAACGCTCGGCCCATGCTCCCTTCGAGGTTTCGGAGGGTCTTCGCGAGATCGGGCAGTCCATCAGGGCCGCGCGACTGCGACGACGTCAGCTCGCATCCGACCTCGCGTCCCGCGTTGGGGTATCCCTCCCGACATTGCGCAAGCTCGAGAAAGGCGATCCTTCGGTGTCGCTCGGCGTCTTCGCCAGGGCCGTCTGGACCCTCGGCCTGTTCCCGGCCGTCCGGCGCGCGGTCAGTCCCGAGAACGATCACCTGGCCGCGGCCATCGAAACCAGCCGCCTTCCCAGCCGTGCGCGTCGCCCGCGCGACGTGAACCTCGATGACCTCTGACGTCTATGTCCATGTCCGCCACGAGGACGGGGCCACGGACCTCGTCGGCCGCTACCGGCTCGTCATGCCGGCGGCCGGTCGGTCCTATGGCGAATTCACCTATGTCGGGTCCTGGGTGAGGAACAGTCATGGCCGGGCTTTCGCCCTGGACCCGGAACACCTGCCGCTTCAGCCGGGGCCGTTCAGAAGCACCGGCCGTGGCCGACTTCCGGGCGTTCTGGCGGATGCCACTCCGGACCGTTGGGGGCGACGGCTCGTCGAACATCGTCGGCCTCACGACTCTCCCCCAATGATGCCGTCTGACTGGTTGCTCGCCCCCGGAGACGAGCGCGTCGGCTGCCTCGCCTTTTCCGAAACCCCGGCTTCCCCGTCGCCGCGTCCGGGCTACGCGGACACGGCTGACCTCGACAGCATCGCGGATGGATTCGAGCGTCTGGAACGAGGCGAGGCGGTCGAAGGGCTGGCGGCCCGCCTCTGGACAGCGGGTATGAGCATGGGCGGCGCCCGACCGAAGGCCGTCATCAAGCACGAGGGTGCCTTATGGATCGCCAAGTTCCAGAGGCGGGACGACACCTACGACCAATGCGGCGCGGAACACGCGACGATGCGTCTGGCATCCCGTTGCGGGATCGACGCCGCCGAAACCCGGGTGCTCGTCGTCGGGCCTCGTAAGGTCGTCCTGGTGAAGCGCTTCGACCGCGATGCGGCCCCCTACCACCCGACATGCCACTACATGAGCGGATTGACCGCGCTCGGATTGGATGAAACCTCCGATTCCGGCTCCTACCCCGAACTCGCCATGTTCCTCCTCCGACACGCGGCGCGGCACGTGTCGGACCGGCATGAGCTGTTCCGACGAATGGTGTTCAACGTCCTGTGCGGCAACCGGGACGATCACCTCAAGAACCACGCCTTCCTTCGATGCGGCGACGCATGGCGGCTTTCCCCGGCCTTCGACGTGGTCCCTCAACCGGATATGGATCCCCAGCAAGCCATCGGCGTCGGTCGGTCCGGGAGTTACCCGACGACCGCCAACTGCCTGACGCGGGTCGAAGATTTCGATCTCTCGCAGGATGAGGCCCGAGACATCGTCGCCACCCTCGTCATCCGCATGCGCTCCTGGCGTGCCGACTTCGTCGCCGACGGCGTCGATGATGCGACGGTCGAGCGGCTCTCACGCGCATTCTCGAAAGAACTCGACTGACTTACGGCAGGGAAGATTTCCTGCACGCGAAGAATCGCTGTCGCCTCGAACGCAAGGCTCGATGGACCCGACCCGGAACACCAGACGACGATGAGGACAACTCCATCATTGTATGTCCGCGCGACCGCGCGGTGGTGGGCGTCCGGCGAACGCGCTCATCCTCCTGTTCCTGGGACAAGCCGCCCCGGCGGCAGGACCGGTCCGGATGGCAGTGCGGGTTCTCTCCCGATGACGGCGCCTGTGAACACGCTCGCCCATGTCGCGAGCCGCACGATCAGATGGTCAGAGAACATCGCTCTGGATGCCCGTCGCCGGGAACAGCGCGAAACGACACCGTGGAAAGTATCGCGCGCGGTGCGGATATGATCGGCCGCACATTCCGCCGGAACCGAGACATCGTCCATGGTCGCGCGACGAAGCCCGATTCACGATTTCGGACCCGTGCCGGCCCGCCGTTTCGATGTGTCGAATCCGGGTCGCGCGATCGATCGCCACCGGCATGCGTTGACGCCCGTTCAACGCGGCCCAGATTAAGGCGGCACAAGCGGAGACAGTCAGATCCATGGAATACCTGCACACGATGGTCCGCGTGGCGGATCTCGACAAGGCGCTCGCCTTCTACGTGGACACGTTCGGCCTGCGCGAGACCCGCCGGGTCGAGAACGAAAAGGGCCGCTTCACCCTGGTCTTCCTCGCCGCCCCCGGTGATTACGACACCGCCAAGGAGACGAAGGCGCCCCAGGTCGAGCTGACCTACAACTGGGACCCGGAAAGCTATTCCGGCGGGCGCAACTTCGGCCATCTCGCCTATCAGGTGGACGACATCTATGCCTTCTGCGCACGCCTGAAGGACAAGGGCGTGACCATCAACCGTCCGCCGCGCGACGGCTACATGGCCTTCGTGAAGTCGCCCGACGGCATCTCCATCGAGATCCTGCAGAAGGGCGAAGCCAAGCCTCCGCAGGAGCCCTGGGCTTCGATGGAAAATACCGGCTCCTGGTGAGCCTCGGTCGAAGCGGGGCGCGGCAGCGCGCGCCCCGCCTTTGTCGGACGTGCCCTGCTCAGGCGCCACCCGTCTCGCTCGCCGGCGTGATTCCGAGTTCGGCGAGCTTGGCGGAGACGGCCTCGATCGGCCGTTTGAGCTTCAGGCTGATGATGGAGACCGGCATGCGATCGCGTGCCAGCGTCCGGAGTTCCTGAACGGATTCGAGCGTCCAGGCCGCATCGGTCGTCGCCATGGTCATCTCCTCACGTCGACGGGGCCTGCCGGCGGGCTTGCGCCGTACAGGGGAGCTAGGGCCGCTCCGGCGGGCGAGCAAGCCGGCGAACAAAATCCCGGCATGGTGCGAAGATGGGCATCGCGCTGCTTGACCTCGGACGGAATGGCGGCGCACATCCGCGCCGGATCAGTCGGCCGGGCGGCCGCTCCGGTGCGAACCGGGGAGGAAAGTCCGGGCTCCATGGAGAGACGGTGCCGGATAACGTCCGGCGGGGGCGACCCCAGGGACAGTGCCACAGAGAGCAGACCGCCCTGCTTCACGCAGGGTAAGGGTGAAAGGGTGCGGTAAGAGCGCACCGCGGACGCGGCAACGCGGACGGCACGGCAAACCCCACCGGGAGCAAAACCGAATAGGGGCGACACGCGCCTTCCCGGAAGGGGAGGGGCAGGCCCTCTCTCCAGGCTCGTCGCCCGGGTTGGTTGCTCGAGGCGTTCGGTAACGATCGTCCCAGAGGAATGGCCGCCACGTCCGGAAGCTCGCTTCCGGGCCCTACAGAACCCGGCTTAAAGGCCGGCTGATCCGCATCCTGTCCGCTGCCGGGAAAGCCTGCGGCAGGCGACCTTCGAGCACCGAAGACGCTTAAAAAAACCGATGAAACTTACCGTCGGTTAACCTTGCTGAGGTCTGATCGGTCCCGGCGGCTCCCAAGCGGGTCTGCGCGTTGACGGTGCTCAGAGGCTCATGTTACCCGGAATCACTTCGTCAGCGGCGATTTTGGGAATGGCGGACGCGCAGTGCGATCGCCGGAGGCCGAGAGCGGGCCGCGTCCGCGACGTCTCTTTTTCCCCCGCCGCTTCGTCTCTCACGGCCGCCTTCGCGCGGTCGACGCCCGCCGCAGGGACGCATGCGCCACATCCATTTTCCCGTCGCCGATCGGCGTCCCCGATTCGTTCCGCTTCGCCTCCCGGCGTTCGTGATCGTCGATCGGATCGCGGCATGACGAACCCCGGTGACGACGTCGCCTGCGCCCCTGTCGAGGCAGCGCTCCACATCCCCGTGCTGCTCGCGGAAACGATGGAGGCGCTGTCGCTGAACGGTGCGTCGCTCGCCGTCGACGGCACTTTCGGTGCGGGCGGCTACACACGTGCCATGCTGCAGGCCGATCCGGGCGTGAACGTCCTGGCGATCGACCGCGATCCGAACGCCATCGCGAGCGGCGCGGGCCTCGTTGCTGCGTCCGATGGGCGCCTGACCCTGGTGCCGGGTCGCTTCGGCAACCTCGATACGCTCGTCCGCGACCAGGGCGCCGAATCGGCCGATGCCGTCGTCCTCGATATCGGCGTCTCCTCGATGCAGATCGACCAGGCCGACCGCGGCTTCTCGTTCCGCAACGACGGCCCCCTCGACATGCGCATGGAGCGCGCCGGCCAGAGTGCGGCCGATCTCGTCAACGGCGCCGAAGAGGCGACGCTGGCCGACATCATCTTCCATTACGGCGAGGAGCGCCGCTCGCGGGCGGTGGCGCGCGCCATCATCGAGGCCCGGCGCAAGGGTCGGATCGAGACCACGGCGGCGCTCGCCGAGATCGTGTCGAGCGTGGTCTGGGCCGACCCCGCCAGCGGCATCCATCCGGCGACGCGGACCTTCCAGGGCCTGCGCATCGCCGTGAACGACGAGCTCGGCGAACTCGTCCAGGCGCTGCACGCCGCAGAGCGCATCCTGCGGCCGGGCGGGCGCCTCGCGGTGGTCACCTTCCATTCGCTGGAAGACCGCATCGTCAAGCAGTTCTTCTCCGCGCGAAGCGGCCGGGCGGCCCAGGCCTCCCGTCACCTGCCGAGCGCCGAGGCACCGACGCCGCGCAGCTTCGCCATGGTGACCAAGGGGCCGGTGACCGCCTCCGATTCCGAAGTCCACGCCAATCCGCGCTCGCGCTCGGCCAAGCTCAGGGCCGCCGAGCGCACCACGGCGCCCGTCGCGCCGCCCCTCGCCGCCATCGAAGCGCTCGCCGCACTTCCGGCCCAGCGCGGTCATCTCGTCTCGAAGAGCGGTGGAGTGCGGCGGTGATCCGTTTGCTGAACGTCGTCGCCATCCTCGGCCTGATCGGATCGGCGATCTACGCCTACTCGATCAAGTACGACACGCTGTATCAGGCCGGCCAGGTCTCGAAGGCCAAGAGCCAGCTCCACAAGGAGCGGCAGGCCATCGCAGTCCTGCGGGCCGAGTGGCAGCTCCTGACCCGGCCCGACCGCCTGCAGGCGGCGGTGGAGCGGCATCTCGCCCTCGAACCCATCGGCGTGAATCATCTCGGCCGCCTCGCCGACCTGCCGGCCAGGCCCGACCGCGGCGACGAGATCGGCCGCCTCCTGGCCGCCACCGCGACGCCCAAGGAAAAGTCGTCGGCGAAGACCGCCGACGAGCCCAAGACGACCGGTTCGATCACCACACGCACGACGACGACCAAGCCGACGGTGACGACCAAGACCACCACGACCGCGCCGACCATCAAGACGACCACCGTTCAAACCACCAGAACGCCGAATACGGTTTCGAGGTAGTCCCGTGTCAGACGAGACCGTTCACGATCACACCCCCCTCGATACGCAGGATTCGGGTGCGTCCGAAGTGCAGGACGCAGCCCCGGAGGAAGCGGCTCCCGAGGCTGTCGCCGCGCCTCCGCGTGAGCGGCGCACGGCGATGGGCCTGGTGCGGGCGATGTTCCACCTCGCCATCGAGCGCTCCTATGCCCGCGTCGGTCTCGTCGGCCTCGGCTTCGCGCTGGTCTTTCTGACCATCGCCGGACGCCTCGTGGCGATGGCGGCCTTCCCCCAGGTCGACAACGGCGACAACCGCGTCGCCGCTGCCGCGACCACCGCGATCCGGCCCGACATCGTCGACCGCAACGGCGAGATCCTCGCCACCGACATCCGCACGGTCTCGGTCTTCGCCGAGCCGAAGAACATCTACGACAAGGACGAGGCGGTGGAGCTCCTCACCGCCGTCCTGCCCGAGCTCAACGCCACGGACCTTCGCGCCAAGCTCTCGACGAAGAAGGGCTTCGTCTGGGTCAAGCGCGAGATCACCCCGAAGCAGCAGGTCGAGGTGCATCGGCTCGGCATTCCCGGCATCGGATTCCTGCCGGACCACAAGCGCGTCTATCCCAACGGAACCGCGGCGGCCCATATCCTCGGGGTGACCAACCTCGACAATATCGGCATCGCCGGTATCGAGAAGTACATCGACAATACTGGCCTGAAGGACCTCAACAGCCTCGGCTTCGTCGCCAAGGCCACCGATCTGAGGCCGGTCCAGCTCTCCATCGACCTGCGGGCGCAGTTCGCGCTGCGCGACGAGCTCGCCTGGGGCGTCGATCACTTCAAGGCCAAGGCCGCGGCCGGCATGATCCTCGACGTGACCACCGGCGAGGTGATCGCGCTCGCCTCCCTGCCGGATTTCGACCCCAACAATCCGGCCGAGGCGAACAACCCCGACCGCATCAACCGCATGAATGTCGGCGTCTACGAGATGGGCTCGACCTTCAAGGCAATGACCCTCGCCATGGCGCTAGATTCCGGCAAGTACAACGTCAATTCCACCTTCGACACCCGCGGCGGCGTGCTGACCTGGGGCCGGCAGAAGATCCACGAATATCACGGCACCAACCGCACCATCACCATGCCGGAGGTGTTCACCCACTCCTCCAACATCGGTTCGGCCAAGATGGCCCTCGGCATCGGCGTGCCCGGCCACAAGGCCTTCCTGAAGAAGATGGGCCTCACCGACCGGATGCGGACGGAGCTTCCCGAGAGCGCCGAGCCCATCGTCCCCTCGCGCTGGACCGAGATCAACACCATTACCATCGCCTTCGGTCACGGCCTCGCGGTCGCGCCGCTCCAGGCCGCGGCGGCGGTGGGCGCCATCACCAATGGCGGCAACCTCATCGTGCCGACCTTCCTCAAGACGACGGAGGAGGAGGCGCTGAAGAAGGCGACCCGCGTCCTCAAGCCTGAGACGAGCGAGGCGATGCGCTTCATCATGCGCCTCAACGCGGTGGAAGGCTCGGCCAAGAAGGCCTCGATCCCGCTCTACTATGTCGGCGGAAAGACCGGCACGGCCGAGAAGGTGATCCACGGCCGCTACGTGAAGAACCGCCTGTTCACGACCTTCATGGCCGCCGCGCCCATGAACAACCCGAAATACCTGTTCGTCACCATCATGGACGAGCCGCAGGGCCTGCCGGAATCCGGCGGCTACGCCACCGCCGCCTGGAATTCCGGCGTCGTCACCGGCCGGGTGATCGAGCGCGTCGCCCCGATCATCGGCCTGCCGCCCCAATTCGACCCGCCGGTGAAGCCGTTCCCGCTGATGGTGAAGCTCGGCGCGTATCACGCGACGATGCTCGACGGACGATGAGCGTGTCCGGCTCGACGCTCGGAGAGCTTTTTCCGGAAGCCGATCTCGGAACGGCGTCCGGTAGAACAATCGCGGGCATCACCGCCGACAGCCGCCGGGTCGTTCCCGGCGGCGTCTTCGTCGCGGTGCCCGGCACCCGGGTGGACGGCAAGGTCTTCGCCGCGAAGGCTATCTCGGATGGTGCCGTCGCCATCGTCGGCGCGGGACATCGTCCCGAAGACCTCCCGGCCGAAGCACTCTGGATCGCGACCGACGACGTGCGCCGTGCCTTGGCGCTGGCCGCCGCGCGTTTCTCCGGCCGCCAGCCTGCGACGGTGATCGCGGTGACCGGTACCAGCGGCAAGAGTTCGGTGGCCGATTTCGTCCGCCAGATCCTGTCGCGGCTCGGCCTCGCCTCGGCGAGCCTCGGCACCGTCGGCATCGTCACCGACCGCGGCGCCGAATACGGCTCCCTGACGACACCCGATCCGGTCTCGCTGCACGAGACCCTGGCCCGGCTCGCCGATGACGGTATCACCCATCTCGCCATGGAAGCCTCGTCTCACGGCATCGAGCAGCGCCGTCTCGACGGCGTGAGGCTCACTGTGGCCGGCTTCACCAATCTCGGCCGCGATCACCTCGATTATCACGCGACCATTGAGGAGTATCTCGAGGCCAAGCTGCGCCTGTTCACGACGCTTCTTCCGGAAGGGCGTCCTGCCATCGTAAATGCCGACGGACCGTATGCCGGGCGGGTGATCGAGGCCGCGCGCGAGGCCGGCCATATCGTCATGACGACCGGAGCCAAGGGCGACATGGTCCGGCTCGTCGATGCCCGCACCGAAGGCTTTTCGCAGTCCCTGACGATCCATGCCGGAGAAGGTGGTGCCACCCACCGCGTGAACGTCCCTCTCGTGGGCGCCTTCCAGGTCGAGAACGCGTTGCTCGCCGCCGGCCTCGTCGGTGCCGCCATCGGTCTTCATCGTATGGCGGAGATTCTCGCCGCCCTCGAACATCTCACCGGCGTGCCCGGCCGCATGGAGCGGATCGGCGAGGTCAACGGCGCCCTGTGCCTCGTGGACTACGCCCACAAGCCGGAGGCGCTGGCGAGCGTGCTCGACGCGCTGCGCCCCTTCGCGACGGGCCGCCTCGTCTGCGTGTTCGGCTGCGGCGGCGACCGCGACACCGGCAAGCGCCCGCTCATGGGCGCCATCGCCGCCGACAAGGCGGACGTGGTCATCGTCACCGACGACAACCCGCGCAGCGAGGACCCGGCGACGATCCGCGCCGCCATCCTCGCCGCCGCCCCCGGTGCCATCGAGATCGGCGACCGGGCCGAGGCGATCCGCCATGCCGTGCGCGGGCTCGCGCCCGGCGACGTGCTGGTGGTGGCCGGCAAGGGTCATGAAACCGGCCAGATCGTGGGCGCACAGGTACTCCCGTTCTCGGATCACGAGGTGGTCCGGTCTGCGATCGCGGAGGTGGGCGCGTGAGATCGACCGAGAGAGAAGCGCGCCTCCGCTCCCTGCATGAGTTCGACCGATGATCCCCCTCTGGACCCGAGAGGCCCTCGAAGCCGCCACCGGCGGCTCCCTGCAGGGCAACCCGAAGCCGATCACCGGCGCCTCCATCGACACGCGCACGCTCCAGCCCGGCGACCTGTTCTTCGCCATTCGGGGCGATGCGCGGGACGGCCATGATTTCGTCCGCGATGCGTTGGCCAGAGGTGCCGGCGCGGCCGTGGTCGCGACCGACCGGGCGGAGGAATTCGCCGGGGCAGGGGGGTTGCTCGCCGTATCGGGCGGCACCGACGACCCGGTCCTCGACGCGATGCGGGCGCTCGGTACAGCCTCCCGCCGGCGGACGAAGGCCGGCATCGTCGCGGTGACCGGCTCGGTCGGCAAGACCGGCACCAAGGAGGCCCTGCGTCACGTCCTGTCGGCACAGGGCGAGACCCACGCCTCCATCGCCTCCTACAACAACCATTGGGGCGTGCCGCTCACCCTGGCGCGGATGCCCGCGACGAGCCGCTACGGCGTGTTCGAGATCGGCATGAACCACCCCCGCGAGATCGTGCCGCTGACCGCAATGGTCCGTCCCGACATCGCGCTCATAACCACGGTGGAGCCGGTCCATATCGAGCATTTCGCCTCGCTGTCGGCCATCGCGGACGCCAAGGGCGAAATCTTTTCGGGGTTGAGCGCCGGCGGAACGGCGATCATCAACCGTGACAATTCGAGCTATGCACGCCTGCTCGCCCATGCCCAGGCCTCGAAGGCCGGCCGGGTCGTCACATTCGGCGAGCATCCGGAGGCCGATGTCAGGGCGCTGCGCATCGTCATGCGGCCCGATCTCTCGGTGGTGGATGCGGTGGTGATGGGCATCCCCGTCACCTACCAGCTCGGTACGCCGGGCCGGCACACGGCGATGAATTCGCTCGGCGTGATGGCGGTGGTCCACGCGCTCGGCGCCGACCTTGCCCGCGCCGCCCTGTCGCTCGCCGCGCTGAAGCCGCCGGTGGGACGCGGAGAGCGCACGGCGCTGAAGCTCACGGATGGAGAGGCCTTCCTGGTCGACGAGAGCTACAACGCCAATCCGGCCTCCGTGCGCGCGGCCCTGGCGACCCTGTCCGGTATCGAGACCGGAAGCCGCGGGCGCCGCATCGCCGTCCTCGGCGACATGCTCGAACTCGGAGCGGCGGCGGAAGAGCACCATCGCGCCCTCGCTTCCGCGGTGGAGGACGCCAGGGTCGATCTCGTCTTCACGGCGGGTCCGATGATGCGCCATCTGTTCGAGGCGCTGCCGATGAGTCGGCGCGGCGTCTCGGCGGGCATCTCGACGGATCTCGTCGATCCGCTGCTCGGCGCCCTGCGGCCCGGCGACGCCATCATGGTCAAGGGCTCGAACAGCATCCGCATGGGTCGGATTGTCGAAGCCCTCAAAGCCCGCTACGCGGGCGCCGTGGACCGCGCCGAGTCGGCGCAGGCCGCGATCCGCCAATAGACCTCCGTGTCAGTCCCGGTCCAGGCCGGGATCGCCCGCAAGCCGGGCGGCGCGGCGGGGATGGAAAGGCGCGCGGCCTCCTCCAGCCCCGATGATCCATCGTCAGACAAACCGCGACCGGGTGCTGGATGCTGTATCTCCTGTCGGACCTGAGTGGCACGCTCTCGCCCCTCAACGTCTTTCGCTACATCACCTTCCGCACCGGCGGCGCGCTGTTCACGGCGGGCCTGTTCGTGTTCTGGTTCGGGCCGCTGATCATCTCGCTGCTGCGCCTGCGTCAAGGCAAGGGCCAGCCGATCCGCGATGACGGCCCGCAGACCCACCTGACCAAGCGCGGAACGCCGACCATGGGCGGGCTGATGATCCTGGCCGGCGCCATCGTGGCGATCCTGCTCTGGGCGAATCCCCGCAACCACTATGTCTGGATCACCCTGATGGTGACCCTGGGCTTCGGCGCCATCGGGTTCTACGACGATTACCTCAAGGTGACGAAGCAGTCGCACAAGGGTTTCTCGGGCAAGTTCCGCCTCGGCCTCGAGGCGCTGATCGCGATCACGGCCTGCTACGCGATCTCGTATTTCTCGCCTTCTTCCCTGCAGAACCAGCTCGCCTTCCCGGTGTTCAAGGACGCGCTCCTGAATCTCGGGTGGTTCTACGTGCTGTTCGCCGGTTTCGTCATCGTCGGCGCCGGCAATGCCGTGAACATCACAGACGGGCTCGACGGCCTCGCCATCGTGCCGGTGATGATCGCCTGCGGCACCTTCGGCGTCATCGCCTACCTCGTCGGCAACGTCTTCACCGCCGGCTACCTCCAGGTGAACTACGTCCGCGACACCGGCGAACTCGCCGTCGTTTGCGGCGCGGTGATCGGGGCGGGCCTCGGCTTCCTGTGGTTCAACGCGCCCCCGGCCCAGATCTTCATGGGCGATACCGGCTCCCTGGCGCTCGGCGGACTGCTCGGCACCGTGGCGGTCGCCACCAAGCACGAGATCGTCCTCGCCATCGTCGGCGGCCTGTTCGTCCTGGAGATCATGTCGGTGATCATCCAGGTCGCCTCGTTCAAGCTCACGGGCAAGCGCGTCTTCCGCATGGCGCCGATCCATCACCATTTCGAGCAGAAGGGCTGGAAGGAGCCGCAGGTCGTGATCCGGTTCTGGATCATCGCCGTGATCCTGGCGCTCGCCGGCCTCGCCACCTTGAAGCTGCGCTGAGCGTGGTATGAGGACGTGCCGCGCCGTTCGTCCTTCCGACCGACCCACCTCATCCCGAGGCGCCGCAGCGTAGCGGAGGCCTCGAAGCAGCCTGCCAGTCTTCGCTGCGATGGCTGAATTCCTCCTTCGAGGCCCGCTGAAGCGGGCGCCTCGGGATGAGGTGGAGGGAAGGATGGACGATCAGCGCCCGATGAGCTCGAGATTCGCATGACCCCTGCCACCACCTTTGCCGGCCGCAAGGTCGCCCTGTTCGGCCTCGGCGGCTCCGGCCTCGCCACTTCGCTCTCGCTCCAGGCAGGCGGCGCCCAGGTGATCGCCTGCGACGACAACCCCGCCAGCATGGCGCGGGCGCAGGAAAGGGGCATCGCCACCGCGGACCTGCGCGGCGCCGACTGGTCCGGCTTCTCCGCTCTGATCCTGGCACCCGGCGTGCCGCTCACTCATCCTGCGCCGCACTGGACCGTAGACCTCGCCAAGGCGGCGGGAATCGAGATCATCGGCGACGTCGAGCTGTTCTGCCGCGAGCGGGCGAAGACCGCCCCCGAGGCCCCTTTCGTCGCCATCACCGGCACCAACGGCAAGTCCACCACCACGGCGCTGATCGCCCATATCCTCGCGCAGGCTGGCCGCGACGTGCAGATGGGCGGCAATATCGGTACCGCGATCCTGTCGCTGGAGCCGCCATCAGCGGACCGCGTCCACGTGATCGAGCTGTCGTCGTTCCAGATCGACCTGACGCCGTCGCTGGCGCCGAGCATCGGCGTGCTCCTCAACATCACGCCGGACCATCTCGACCGGCACGGCACGATGGAGAACTACGCGGCGATCAAGGAGCGGCTGATCCAGGGTTCGGC
This sequence comes from Methylobacterium marchantiae, assembly GCF_042679825.1. Classification (NCBI taxonomy): domain Bacteria; kingdom Pseudomonadati; phylum Pseudomonadota; class Alphaproteobacteria; order Hyphomicrobiales; family Methylobacteriaceae; genus Methylobacterium; species Methylobacterium marchantiae. Next base: position 117,189 of record NZ_JBHTND010000009.1, read on the forward strand.
TCTCGCCGTGATCGGGGTCGATGACGAGCCGAGCCGTACCATCGCCGCCCGGCATATGGGTCCCCTCGTGCGCGTCGGTGTCGCCACGCAGGATGCGGACGGGCTCACCGTCCGCGATGCGACCGTCAGGGGACGGTCCGGGGAGGCCATCGCCGATGTTTTCGGTATCGGCTCGCTGCGAGGCGCGCATAACTGGCAGAACGCCGCCATCGCCATCGCCGTGGCTCAAGCCCTCGACGTCACCGAAGCGCAGAGCGATGCCGGACTGAGGACGTTCCCCGGCCTGCCGCACCGGATGGAAGAAGTCGGTCGGCGCGGCCGCGTCCTGTTCGTCAACGATTCCAAGGCGACCAACGCCGATTCCACCGAGAAGGCGCTCACCGCCTTCCACGACGTCCACTGGATCCTCGGCGGCAAGCCGAAGGAGGGCGGGATCGAGATGCTGGAGCCGCTCTTCGGCCGGGTCGCCCATGCCTACCTGATCGGCGCGGCGAGCGACGCCTTCGCGCAGACCCTCGCAGGCAAGGTCGCCCATACCCGCTGCGGCACCCTCGACGTCGCGACGCACGAGGCCGCGAAGGCCGCGGCTCTGTCGGATGCGCCGGAGCCCGTGGTGCTGCTCTCCCCGGCCTGCGCCTCCTACGATCAGTTCAAGAGCTTCGAGGATCGCGGCGACCAGTTCCGGGCACTCGTGCGCGGCCTGACCTGAGACAAATCCGCGTTTAGGACTTCGCGAAATCTCAATCAATACCGCGCTTTGTTGATGGCTGAGGCGGTCCGTCGATCGCCTTCCTCCGGGGATTGGCGCAGAGCGCATGAATTCCATCACCGAAGGTCCTGGATCGCGTTGGCGCGCTGGGGCCTGGTCGAACGTTCAAGCCATTGGTGTGCTTCGCGGTTTCGCGAGCCTGCTGCATGCGGCATTCATCTTCTTTGCCTGTTTCGCCTTCAGCGCCGCATCGCCCTACGACATCATCGCGATCCCGACGATCCTGCTCTGGCTCTGCCTCGGCATCCGGCTTTATCGAGGCGCCCTCCCTCTGGCAGTTCTGCTCGTCTTCTATATCGGCACCATCGTCGTCGCTCTCATGCCGTATCTCGGCGAGCCGGACCCGGTGGCCTGGACGATTCAGCTCGCCTATCTCGCCATCACCGCGATCTTCTTCTCGATGCTCTATGCCGACCATTCGCGGGAGCGGGTCGAGCTTGCCCTCAAGGCCTATCTCGCGAGCTGCCTCTTCAGCGCCTCCCTCGGGATCGTCGGCTATGCCGGGCTGACCGGCTCGGACGAACTGTTCGCACGGTGGGGCCGTGCGGCGGGAAGCTTTCAGGACCCCAATGTCTTCGGATCGTTCCTGACCCTCGGCGTCCTGTATCTCCTGCACGGTCTCCTCCTCGGAACGTCGCGCCGGCCTTTGTTCGCCTTCCTCGCTTTGCTGTTCCTGCTCGTCGGAATTCTGCTGTCGTTCTCACGCGGTTCGTGGGGCGGCTCGATGATGGCCATCGTCGTCATGGTGTCGGCGATCTACAGGACGAGCACGTCTCGGACCTTGCGCCGCCGCATCGTGTCCTTAAGCCTCCTGGCAGGGCTCGGAGGCGCCGTCGCCATCGGCGGCGTGCTCTCCATCGGAACCATCGGCGAGACCTTCTCCCAGCGAGCCTCGGTGACTCAGGACTACGACGAGGGCGAGACCGGACGCTTCGGGAACCAGCTTCGCGGCCTCGGGCAGCTGATCGAGGAGCCCATGGGGATGGGGCCTTTGCGCTGGCGGCGGACCTTCGGTTTGGAGCCGCACAATTCCTACATCGGCAGTTTCGCCAATGGCGGCTGGATCGGTGGCATCACCTTCATCTGCCTCGTTCTAGCGACGGCCTTCGTCGGCTTCCGGCTGATGTTCCATGCCTCGCCATTCCAGCGTCATGCCCAGATCGTCTTTCCCGCATTGCTGATGTTCTTCTTCCAGGCGGTTCAGATCGACATCGAGAAGTGGCGGCACGTCTACATGATGCTCGGCATGGTCTGGGGGCTGGAGGCGGCGCGCATCCGCTGGATGGCACACCGGTTGCAGACCGATTGAAGGCGGATCGTTTTGAAGGCGGATCGTTGAGGGCAGGTTGATCGAGGGCGGGTTTGGCACGTTCGCAGTGTTCGGGAAGCCTCACCTGCCGAGGGATCATGCCCGGAGGGTCGGCCCGAGGTTGAACGAACCGGCAAAAGCCGGTCCGATAAAGCGGATGTTATCCTGCCGGTCGATACCGATACCGCGTAAGGCTGCCACCGCCCTTCAACGAGGCCCGATCCTTGACCATGCCGTCCCTTGAGGCCGAGCGCGTCGCCGCGCTTCACGATCTCGGCATTCTCGATACGCCGCCCGAAGAGCATTTCGAGGCGGTGTCGCGCACGGCCAAGCGTCTCTTCGGCGTGGAGAAGGCCTATGTCGCCTTTATCGATTCGGAGCGGCAGTGGATCAAGTCGGAATGCGACCTCGCCGGAAAGGAGATGCCCCGCCAGCAATCCTTCTGTCACCACACCATCGCCGGCGGCGACATCCTCGTGGTTCCGGACGCGCGTCTCGATCCTCGCTTTGCCGCAAATCCCCTGGTCACCGCTGCGGACCCGGTCGTGTTCTATGCCGGTGCCCCGCTCTGCCTCGAATCGGGTCACCGCGTCGGCTCGTTCTGCCTGATTTCCGCGAAGCCGCGCTCCTTCAGCGCGGAGGACGCCGCCGCCCTGAAGGACCTCGCCGCCACGGTCACCGCCCATCTGCGTCTCGCCGATGCCCATGTCCGACTGGTTCGCGAGGCCGAGGAGCGGGCGATTCACGAGGCGATGATCGCTAACCAGCGGGACGTCCTGCAGCAGCGCCAGGCCGCCCTGGCGAGCGCGCATCATCTGCTCGCCATGGCCGAGGAAGTCGCCGGGGTCGGTCATTGGCGCGTCGGGCTCGCCGATGGTCAGACCGTCTGGTCGGCCGGGATCTACATGATCGCGGGGCTCGACCCGGCGGGCCCCTCGCCGACCCTCGACGGAGCGATCGCCCTGTATCACCCCGACGATCGCGACGCCGTCCGCCGCAGCATCGCGGACGCGCTGACGCGCAAGGGTGATTTCGCCTTCGAGGCGAGGATGATGCGCTCCGACGGGCAGGCCCGCATCATCGTCGTCCGCGGCATCTGCGAACTCGATGCCGAGGGCGAAGCGGTCACTCTGTTCGGTACGGTCGTGGACATGACGGATGCCCGCCAGTCCGATGCCGCCCTGCTGGAACGGACCAGCCAGTTCCGTCGTCTGGTCGACGCGGTCAGCGATTGCGCCTTCGTCACCCTCGACCGGACCGGTCACGTCTCCAACTGGAACAGCGGAGCCGAGCGCATCACGGGCTACAGCGCGAGCGAGGCCATCGGCCGCCATGTCTCGCGGTTCTATACGCGCGCCGGCCTCGATGCCCACGCTCCCCGCATCGCCCTCGCCACGGCGGCGTTCGAAGGGCGCCTGAAGTTCGAGTGCTGGCGGGTTCGCCGCGACGGTTCCGAGTTCTTCGCGAGCGTCGCGATCGACGCCATTCGCGACGAGGCCGGAATCGTCATCGGCTATGCCGAGATCACCCGCGACATCACCGAGCGCCGTGCGGCGGAGCTCGAACTGAAGCGGAGCGAAGACCGCTACCGGACCCTGTCGGAAGCCTTGCCCGTCCTGGTCTGGACGACCCGTCCTCCGGGAGGCATCGCGACCTACGTGAACCCGGCCTTCACCGCCTTCTATGGCGATATCGGTCCCGAGCGCGTCGAGCGCACGATGCGCAACCATCCCGAGGACGCCCAGCGCATGGAATTCGCTTGGCGAGATGCCCATAACAACGGTCGTACCTTTACGGTCGAGGGACGTCTGCGCCGCCACGACGGCGTCTATCGCTGGCACAAGATCGTGATGATCCCGATCCCGGCCCATGACGACCGGGCGGCGGATGCCGGAGAATGGCTCGGCACCGCCCTCGACATCGATGACATCATCACCGCCCGTCAGCGGCTGGAAGAGACCACGGACCTGCTGCGCATTGCGCAGAAGGCCGCCGATGCGGGCACCTGGGACCTCGACCTCTGGACGGACGTCATCACGCTCGGTCCGAAGGCGGTCGGCCTGTTCGGCCTCACCGGCGAGAGCGCGCGTGCCATGCCGGTGCAGGATTGGGCCCGCGTCGTTCATCGCGACGATATCGAGGCCGTCCGGGGAGAGGCGCTGCGCGCGATCCAGAGCCGAACCAACTACGCCGCCGAATACCGCATCCTCGTGGATTCCGAGGAACGTTGGATATCCACCCGCGGACGCGTGCTCTACGACGCCGCCAGCGTCCCCTATCGCATGGTCGGCCTGCATTTCGACATTACCGAACGGAAGGCGGTGGAGGCCGCGCTGCGGGCGGCGACGGCCGAGGCCGAGCGTGCGAGCGCGGCCAAGAGCGATTTCCTCGCGGCCATGAGCCATGAGATCCGCACGCCGCTCAACAGCATCCTCGGCTATGCCGACCTGCTGCTGGAGGAGCCGAGCCGGACACCGGAGGACAGGCGCCGCCTCGAACTCATCCAGGGATCGGGCACCGCACTTCTCACCGTCGTCAACGACGTCCTCGACTTCTCGAAGATTGAGGCCGGCCAGTTCACCCTCGAACTCCTGTCCTTCCCCCTGCGCGACCTGATCGAGAACACCGTGGATATTGTTCGCGGCAGCGCCCTCAAGAGTCCGGTGACGATCCTGTCGCGGCTCGACCCCGCGCTGCCCGCTTTCGCGACGGGCGACGCAAATCGGCTCAGGCAGGTTCTACTCAACCTCCTCAACAACGCGGTCAAGTTCACTCCGGCCGGGTCGGTCAGCCTCAACGTCACCCTGTGCGGCGAGGACGCGGCCGGCTCCGTGCTGCGCTTCGAGGTGGTGGATACCGGGATCGGGATCTCGGCGGATCAGCAGGAGCGCCTGTTCCAGCGCTTCAGCCAGGTCGATTCCTCCATCAGCCGCCGTTTCGGCGGCACCGGCCTGGGCCTCGCGATCTGCCGGCGCCTCGTCTCGATGATGGGCGGGACGATCGGGGTCACGAGCAGCCCCGGCGAGGGATCGACCTTCTGGTTCATGCTCACGCTGCCGTGTGCCGAGACGAAGGCGGGTCATGTACGGGCCGAGCCCCGCCCATCGGCGGCAGCGTCCGTCATGGATGACGCCGGGCCGAGGCCGGCGCGGATCCTCGTCGCGGAAGACGTGCCGGTGAACCAGACGCTCGCCCGTGCGGTCCTCGAACTCGCCGGACACAGCGTCGATGTGGTCGGCGACGGCGCCGAAGCCGTCGCCGCGATCCGAGCCACCGCCGGTGGTCCGCATGCCTACGATCTGGTCCTGATGGATGTGCAGATGCCCGGCATGGACGGGATTGCCGCGACGCGCCTGATCCGGGCCCTGCCTGCCCCCGCCCGTACGATTCCGATCGTCGCGATGACCGCCAACGTCCTGCCCGAGCAACTGGCGCAACTGACCGCGGCGGGCATGGACGACCACGTCGGCAAGCCGTTCAAGCGCGACGCGCTCTATGCCACCATCGCTCGCTGGACCCCCCGTTCGATGGCCGCCGATACCCCGCTTCCAGCGGAGGATTCGACGATCCTCGATCACGCGGTCTTCGATTCGCTGCAGGACATGGTCGGGCAGGAGCGGGCGAGAGCGCTTCTGTCGATGCTCGCCGACGAACTCGTCGACCGGTTCGGGCAATCCTCGAAAACGGTCGACCTGACCGCGATGGACCGGTCGGAACTGGCCTATGGCGCTCATGTCATGGTGTCGGCCGCGGGGCTCCTCGGCTTCGTCGGCCTGTCGGATCTGTGTCGCGAGATCGAGGTGGCCTGCCGCAACGACGGCGATCTCGTGCCCCTGATCCGGCGTCTCACGCACGTCCGCGACGGCACGCTCGGAACGATCAGGACCCTGCAGGCCGCCTGACCGTTCCGGCCGCCCTAATCGTCTTCGGGCTCGGGCTCTGCCGTCCAGGCCGTTGCGAAGGCGGCGAGCTGCATCGCATCCTTGAAGGCCATCACCGAGACCTGTCGCTCCGCCGGCATCGCCCCCGGATAGGGTGCGATCAGCACGGTCTCCTCGGACAGGCGCGCACCGGGAGCCTTTTCGGCGATCCAGGCGTCCGCCTCGGCGCAGAGCCGTGCCGGATCGGAGGGATCGCGCGCGCGGGAATCGGACCGCAGCACGAGGACGTAGGGGCCGAGGGCGGGATTGCGCTGCTGCAGGCCCTTGATGATGTCGATCATGGTCGCTTCTCGTAACGGTTCTGCCGGGGGCGACGTACGGCCCCCGGCGACATCCGGCTCGCCTCAGTGAAGCTTGACCCGCGGCTCGGTCCGCCGGGTGAGCGCGCGGGCCATGGTGTCGAGGCCGGTCTTGATGGTGCCGTGCAGGGCCTGCTCGTGCATCTTGTAGAGCGAGCGATACATCATCCGCGCGAACAGCCCGGCGATGAACATGTTCTTCCCCTGGATGAACCCCATCAGGTTGCCGACCGCGGAGTACTCGCCGAGGGAGACCAGCGAGCCGAAATCGCGATACTTGAACGGCTTCAGGGGCTCGCCCGCCATCTTGATCGGGATCTGCTTGACGAGGTGGCTCGCCTGCTGGTGCGCCGCCTGGGCGCGCGGCGGGATCGGGGTATCCGAACCCTGCTCGACCAGATAGGCGCAATCGCCCATGGCGAAGATGTCGGGGTCGCGCGTGGTCTGAAGCGTCGGCGTCACCACGAGCTGGTTGTTGCGCGTCGTCTCGAGGCCGCCGATGTCCTGGAGGAACGGCGGCGCCTTCACCCCGGCCGCCCAGACCACGAGTTCGGAGGGGATGAACCCGCCATCGGCGAGCTGGACGCCGTCGGGACGCACTTCCGTGACCCGCGCCTCGACCCGGACGTCGACCCCGATCTTGTTCAGCAGGGCCATCACCTCGGCCGAGAGCCGCGCGGGAACGGCCGGCAGGATGCGGCTTGCCGCCTCGACGAGGGTGATCTTCAGGTCCTTGGCCGGGTCGATCCTGTCGAGGCCGGTGGAGGCCACGTCGCGGGTGGTGCGATGGAGCTCGGCAGCGAGTTCAGTGCCGGTGGCGCCGGCCCCGATCACCGTCACGTGGAGCTGGCCCGGTCGTACCGGTCCGACCTGGGTATGGGCGCGCAGCATGCCGTTGACGAGGCGCTGGTGGAACCGCACCGCCTGGTCCGGCGTGTCGAGGGCGATCGCATTCTCCTTCACGCCCGGCGTGCCGAAATCGTTGGTGGTCGACCCCACCGCCAGGACGAGCGTGTCGTAGGGAATGGAGCGCACGGGCGTGACCTCGCGGCCCTCGGCATCGTGGCTCGCGGCGAGCTGGATCGTCCGCGCGGTGCGGTCGAGCCCGGTCATCGAGCCGATGCGATAGCGGAAATGATGGTTGTGGGCGTGGTGGAGGTAATCCACCGCATGATGGCCCACGTCGAGGCTGCCGGCGGCCACCTCGTGCAGCAGCGGCTTCCAGATATGGGTGCGGGCCTTGTCCACGAGGGTGACGTGGGCCTTGCCCTTCTTGCCCAACTTGTCGCCGAGCTTGGTCGCGAGCTGGAGCCCCGCCGCGCCTCCACCGACGACCACGATGCGGTGAAGGTTGTCCACGCTTTCGCCCGGTACCATGCGTCCCTCGTCTTCAGCGTTGAGCGGCAGGCCGTCCGGCCTCTTGTCCGCATGGGCAATATAGGCAAATTCTCGGCGCGCGGCAGCGCAAGCTGCGCAGATCGGCCATTAATCTCGGGCTGGCCACCCTGACCGGTTCGCATCGGCAAGCCAACGCTTCGCCTCGCTCAGGCCCTTGAAGTGTAGCAGGTTTCAGATCGCAAGACCGGCGACCGCTTTTGCTGAACCCGCTTAGGCGGGCGCACCCGGCTGGCGCAGGGGATGCGCCTTGGCGAAGGCCTCCTGCGACAGGCAATCCTCGGCGATCCGCTTCACCGTGGGATAGGGCGCGGTCTCGACGCCGAAGATGGCGGTGCCGACCCAGAGACTCACGAGACACAGATCCGCATGGCTGATCGCGTCCCCTTGCGCGTAGCGGCCGGTGCCGGGCTCGTTCGCGAGACGGGTCTCCAGGGTCTTGAGGCCGGTCTCGAACCAATGCCGCACGAAGCCCATCATCTGGTCCTTCGGGATGTCGTAGGCCGACATCAGGTAGGTCCGCACCCGCGGCACGTAGAGCGGATGGGTATCGCACGCCACCACCTGCGCCAGCGAGCGGGCGCGCGCCCGTGCCTTCGGTTCGCTCGGCAGCAGAGCGGGCTCGGGATGAAGGTCCTCGAGATAGTCGAGGATGGCCAGCGACTGGGTCAGGGGAGGGCCGTCACCGTCGAACAGGGCCGGCACCGCCGCCTGGGGATTGATCGCGAGGTAATCGGGCTTGTGCTGGTCGCCGGCATCGAGGTCGAGGAAAATCTCCTCGCAGGCGATGCCCTTGAGGTTGAGGGCGATCCGCACACGGAAAGCGGCGGCCGAGCGCCAATTGCCGTACATCTTCATGGCGATACTCTCCCTCGATCATTCTTGGCGCGGACCACACCCGACAACGGCGCCGACCGCAAGTCCCGATCCCGTCAGCGGCGTTCGGGCGGGCTGGCCATGATCGTGCATTTGGCAGCGGCGGCTCCTTCGCGCATAGACGGCATGGACCGGCCCCGACACCTCTCTCCCACGGGTGAATGCGAGATGCAGATCGAAACGCCCTACCTGATGTTTCTGGGCGACGTGCCCGACACCCTGGCGGCCAAGACGGCCTACGGCATCGCCGATTGGCGGCCGGAATGGTGTGTCGGACAGCTTCGTCTGCCGGGATGCGCCGCCGATCTCGGCATTCCCGACCTGACCTTAGAGGAGGCCGCCGCCAAGGGCTGCAGGACGATGGTCATCGGCGTCGCCAATGCCGGCGGCGTACTGCCGCCTCACTGGGTCTCCGAGGTCGTCGCGGCCCTCGATGCCGGCCTCGACATCGCCAGCGGCCTGCATGTGCGCCTCGGCTCGCTGCCCGAGATCGCCGAGGCGGCGGAGAGGAACGGTCGCCAGCTCCACGACGTCCGCCACACCACGGAGACCTTCGATACCGGCAAGGGCACCAGGCGGTCCGGTCGCCGCCTCCTCAGCGTCGGCACCGATTGCTCGGTGGGGAAGAAATACACCGTCCTCGCTCTGGAGCGCGGGATGCGCGAGCGCGGTCTCGACGCGGATTTCCGCGCCACCGGCCAGACCGGCGTGTTCATCTCCGGTCGCGGGGTCGCCATCGACGCGGTGGTGGCGGATTTCATCTCCGGTGCCGTGGAGTGGATCTCGCCGGCGGCCGATCCTGACCATTGGGACCTGATCGAGGGCCAGGGCTCGCTCTATCACCCGTCCTTCGCGGGCGTGAGCCTCGGCCTGCTGCACGGCGCCCAGGCCGATGCCTTCGTCGTCTGTCACGAGCCCAGCCGCACCGCCATGCGCGGCGTGAAGCATCCGCTGCCGTCGATCCAGCAGGTCATCGACCTGACGATCCAGCTCGGGAGCCTCACCAATCCGGGCATCTGCCCGGTGGGGATCGCGGTGAACACCCAGAAGCTCGAACAGGACGAGGCCCGGACCCTGCTCCAGGACCTCACCAAAGAGCACGGGTTGCCGGCCACCGATCCTGTCCGCTTCGGCGTCGACGGGATCATCGACCGCCTCCTGGCGGAGTTCCCCGCCGGGAGCGCCGCATGACCCGCCGCCTCACCGTCGCGGTGGAGTGCTTCCCGATCGCCGGGGCCTTCACCATCGCGCGGGGCAGCCGCACGGAGGCTGTGGTGGTGCTCGCCACCATCGCCGACGATGCGGCCGGGCTTCTGGGAAGGGGCGAATGCGTCCCCTATCCGCGTTACGGCGAATCCCCCGAGAGCGTCTGCGCCCTGATCGCCGAACAGGCCGAGGCCATCGCCGCCGGTGCCACCCGGACCGACCTGCTGACGCTGATGAAGGCGGGGGCCGCACGCAACGCCGTCGACTGTGCCCTGCTCGATCTGGAAGCCAAGCAGCTCGGCCGTTCTGCCTGGGAGATCGCGGGCCTGAGCCGGCCGCAGGTCGCCACCACCGCCTACACGCTGAGCCTCGGCACGCCCGAGAGCATGGAAGAGGCGGCGCGCGGCGCGGCGCATCGGCCCCTGCTCAAGGTCAAGCTCGGCGGCGAGGGCGACCCCGAGCGGATCGCCGCCGTCCGTCGCGGCGCGCCGGAGTCCCGCCTCATCGTCGATGCCAACGAGGCGTGGCGGGCGGAGACCATCGAGGCGAACCTCGCCGCCTGCGTGGCGGCGGGCGTCGGCCTGATCGAGCAGCCGCTCCCGGCCGGCGATGACGCGCTTCTGGCGACGATCGCGCGGCCGATCCCGATCTGCGCCGACGAGAGCCTGCACGACCGGGCCGGCCTCGACGCGCTCGCCGACCGCTACGACGCCATCAACATCAAGCTCGACAAGGCCGGCGGCCTCACCGAGGCGGTGATGCTGGCGCATGAGGCCAAGGCGCGGGGGCTCTCGCTGATGATCGGCTGCATGGTCGGCACCTCACTCGCCATGGCGCCCGCCATGCTCCTCGCCCACCACGCCGACTACGTCGATCTCGACGGACCGCTGCTGCTGGCGCGGGATCGCGAGCCCGGCCTGCGCTTCGACGGCAGCCTGATCCACCCGCCGACAGCGGACCTGTGGGGCTAGGGCGGAGCCTCCCCAGATCCGGTTCGGGTTTCAAAACTCGGCGAACGACCCTGCAAAATGGTGCCGATCCCCGCCGCCGAGTTGACGGAATGGTGCCGGGACGGGCATGGCCCGATGCCTGCGACCTGAGTTCGGCCGCAAGCGTGACAGGTCCACCATGTTGAAGACCCGCATCATTCCCTGCCTCGACGTGAAGGACGGGCGCGTCGTCAAGGGCGTCCAGTTTCTCGAACTGCGCGATGCCGGCGACCCGGTGGAGGCGGCCAAGGCCTATGACGCGGCCGGCGCCGATGAGCTCTGCTTCCTCGACATCACCGCGAGCCACGAGGCGCGCGGCACCCTGCTCGACGTGGTGAGCCGTACGGCCGAAGCCTGCTTCATGCCACTCACCGTGGGCGGCGGCGTGCGCACGGTGGAGGACATCCGCACGCTGCTGCTGGCCGGGGCCGACAAGGTCTCAATCAACACGGCGGCGGTGAACGATCCCGCCTTCGTCGAGCGCGGTGCCCTGAAATTCGGCAGCCAGTGCATCGTCGTCGCCATCGACGCCAAGCGCATCTCCGCGCCGGGCGAGCCGGATGCCTGGCAGATCTTCACCCATGGCGGGCGCAAGCCCACCGGCCTCGACGCCATCGACTTCGCCAGGACCGTGGCGGCGCGCGGCGCGGGCGAACTCCTCGTCACCTCCATGGACCGGGACGGGATGCGCTCGGGCTACGACATCGCCCTGACGCGTGCGATCTCGGACGCGGTCTCGGTGCCGGTCATCGCCTCGGGCGGTGTCGGCGGTCTCGACGACCTCGTGGCGGGCGTACGCGACGGCGGCGCCAGCGCCGTGTTGGCCGCCTCGATCTTCCATTTCGGCCAGCACACCGTCGCCGAGGCCAAGGCGCATATGGCGAAGGCCGGTCTCGCCATGCGGCTCGACCCGTGACGCGTCCGTACCCGTATCACCCCACCCTTGCCCAATTCCGCTTCGTGCCGCAGGCTCCGCGCCGTCGAGCGCGAGGCGCCGCTCGCCAACGTGCCTAGGATCGCATGACCGATTTCACCCTGAGCGACCTGGAGGCCTTGGTGGCCGACCGGGCCGCGGCGCCGCCCGACCAGTCCTACACCGCCAAGCTCCTGGCGGGCGGCCCGGCCAAGGCCGCCAAGAAGCTCGGCGAAGAGGCCGTGGAGGCGGCCATCGCCGCTGTGCAGGGCGATCGCGCCGGCCTGGTCGCCGAGGCGGCCGACGTGCTCTACCACCTCCTCGTGGTGCTGCGCGCCGGCGGCATCGGATTGCCGGAGGTGATGGCGGAGCTCGAGCGCCGCACCGCCCAGAGCGGCATCGCCGAGAAGGCGGCCCGGAGGCACTCGTGACCATCGAACCGTCGCGGCCCATCACCGCCATGTCCGGGCTAGACCCGGCGCTGGGCCAGGATCCGGTGACCGGGATCGGCCCCGAGCGCCTCTCGCCCTATCGACTGTTCTCGCGCGAGGAATGGGCGCAGCTGCGCGCCGAGACGCCGCTCACCCTCACCAGCGACGACGTCACCCGCCTGCAATCCCTCAACGACCCGATCTCCATCGAAGAGGTGGTGGCGATCTACCTGCCGCTGTCGCGCCTGCTCTCCCTCTACGTCGCGGCGACGCAGGGCCTGTTCAAGGCGACCCAGCGCTTCCTGCTGGCCGAGCACGAGGCGAAGGTTCCCTACATCATCGGCGTCGCCGGCTCGGTGGCGGTGGGCAAGTCCACCACCGCCCGCGTCCTCAAGGCGCTGCTCGCCCGCTGGCCCAACACGCCCAAGGTCGACCTCATCACCACGGACGGGTTCCTGCATCCCAATGCCGAGCTGAAACGCATGGGCGCGATGGAGCGCAAGGGTTTCCCGGAGAGCTACGACACGGCGGCGCTGCTGCGCTTCCTCACCGACATCAAGGCCGGCAAGAAGCGGGTGGCCGCGCCGCTCTATTCCCACCTCGTCTACGACGTGGTGCCCGGCGAGGAGCGGGTGGTGGAATCTCCCGACATCCTCATCGTGGAAGGCCTCAACGTCCTGCAGCCGGCGCGGCTGCCGCGCGACGGCACGGCGATTCCCTTCGTTTCCGATTTCTTCGATTTCTCGATCTATCTCGACGGTCACGAAGACGACCTGCACCGCTGGTACGTCAACCGCTTCTTGCGCCTGCGCCAGACCGCCTTCCGCGATCCGCTTTCGTATTTCCGCAAATACGCCGAGGTCACGGAAGCCGAGGCCCTCGAGATCGCCGACACGCTCTGGACCACGATCAACCTGCCGAATCTGCGCGACAACATCCTGCCGACGCGCCAGCGAGCGAGCCTGATCCTGGCCAAGGGGGCGAGCCACCGGATCGAGAGCGTGGCACTGCGGCGGCTGTGAGTCGCCTCAGCCCATGCAGGCATCCTCGTTTTTCTTGAAGGTCTCGGATTTGGGTTCGTGTTCGGCAGGGCGGCCCCGCCCAATGGCTCCGTCGGACCGGGCGCGGAGATAAACGTAGATGTCGTCGATGTAGCACATGACGTTCTTGTCATCGCCAAAGGCCGGCATCACGAGTTGCTCTGACGCATTCACGTCCTTCTTGCCCCCGGCCACGATGCCCACGAAGGTCGCGTAATCGTCCGTCTTCAAGGCGTCGACGAGGGAAGGGGCGTAGGTCGAGCCTGCGCCGTCGGGGCCATGGCAGACGATGCAACTGGCATTGTAGCGCAGGTAGCCCGACATCGAACTCCAATCGACCATCTTGCCGCCGTCGCTGACGCGGTAGGTCGGGGTGCCGTCCTTGTCCGTGTACTTGCCGTCATCGACCTTCGCAGGCTGCGTGGGACCTTCGCTCTTGAGGAGAGCCGGGTCGGCCTGTGCGGCCAGGGCGAAGATCAGGCCGGCTCCTGCCAGCAGCGGACGAAAGAAGATCCTGTGGTGCATATGCTATCCCCGAAATCGGTCACGATCCGTGTCCACGATCCGTTTCGGTGACGTCCGATGGGCTGTTTCGTTGCCATTGCCCGACGCGAAACAGGACGGCTACCGACAACGTGATGACGGCTGGTCTCAGCGGCTGCCCGCCTCACCCCAGCGGATACGCCGCCTCCACCACATACGGCCCGCCACCCCGCGATTCCCGCGCCGAGAACAGGGCCACCCGCGTCGCGCTGAACCTGAGTGTGGGAAACAGGCCCGTCGCTGCGAGATACTCGGCCACGTCCGCAGCCTGGGTGTCGCGTCGATTGAGGCGGGCGAGCGTCACGTGAGGCGTGAACTTGCGCCGTTCGGGCTCGGCTCCGGCGGCGCGGGCGATGCGCTCGTGCTCCTCCTGCAGGTCGAGCAGCTCGGAATCGGGCTTCACACTGGCGATGATCGCACGCGGCTTGTCTCCGCCGAACGCGTCGAGCCCCGGCAGCGTCACGTCGAGAGGCGGGCGTGAGCGTGCCTCCACCAGCCCGGCATGGAAGGACTCGGCCACGTCCTCGTCCACATCACCGAGGAAGCGCAGGGTGATGTGGAGATCGCTGCGTTCGATCCAGCGCGCCCCGCGCAGGCCGCATTGATGGCGGGCCAGCGCCTCGGCGATGGCGTCGGGGATTTCGAGGGCAGTGAACAGGCGCGGCATCGGCCTATTTCGGAGCCGCGGCGAGCCGGTCGAGAAAGGTCTCGACGGTGGGCAGGATGCCGGCGACGATGGTCTCGACACCCTTCACGTTGGGGTGGAGCCCGTCCTCGAGGTTGAAACGCCGGTCTCCGAGGATGCCCTGCAGGAAGAACGGGTAGAGGACGAGGCCGTAGCGCGAGGCGAGATCGGGATAGATCGCGTCGAACCGCGCCACGTAATCCGGCCCGAGATTGGTCGAGGCCTTCATGCCGGCGAGCAGGACCGGGATGTTGCGGGCCTTCAGGCGCGAGATGATGGTGTCGAGGGCCTTCCTCGTCACGGCCGGGTCGGTGCCGCGCAGCATGTCGTTGGCGCCGAGTTCGAGGATCACACCGTCCGTTCCGTCGGGGACTGACCAGTCGAGCCGGTCGAGTCCGCCGGTGCTGGTATCGCCGGACACGCCGGCATTGGCGATCGAGACGGTGCGCCCCCTGGCCTTGAGCTCGCGTTCCAGCACCGAAGGGAACGCCGCCGCCGAGGGCAGGCGATAGCCGGCGGTGAGGCTGTCGCCGAAGGCGACGAGGTTGAGGGGGCGGGATGCGGCGTGGCCGATGCTGGCCCCGGTCATGAGGGAGCCGGCGGCGAGTGCGGCAAAGACGGCCATCACCAGGGCCGCCCGGCGGGAATGCTGGCGCGGCGCCCGCTGGCCGACCATATCGATGCCGTTGCGCGTTCCGCCGCGTGACGTAAGACACAGACCCATTCCCGCACAGCCTCGACCTATGGTGTTCATGACGATGATCCCACACAGATCGGTCCTTCGGTGATGCCCGGCAAGGTGGAAGGCCCCGCGATCGCCCTGTCGCAGATCGATCTCAGCCTCGGCCGCGGCGCGGCGCGAGTGCATGTCCTGCGTGGCATCTCCCTCGATGTCGCGCGCGGCGAGGCGGTCGGCCTCGTCGGCCCCTCGGGTTCCGGCAAGTCGACCCTGCTCATGGTGATGGCCGGTCTGGAACGTCCTGAATCCGGCCGGATCGCCGTGGAAGGCACCGACCTCGGAGCCCTCGACGAAGACGCGCTGGCGCGGTTCCGCGGACGCCGCATCGGCATCGTGTTCCAGGCCTTTCATCTCGTGCCGACCATGACGGCCCTGGAGAACGTGGCCCTGCCCCTCGAACTCGCCGACAAGCCGGGCGCGCACGAGCGCGCCAAGGCCGAGTTGGAGGCCGTCGGCCTCGGCCACCGGCTTCACCATTATCCGGCGCAGCTCTCGGGCGGCGAGCAGCAGCGCGTGGCCATCGCCCGCGCCATCGCCCCCGACCCTGCAATCCTGGTGGCCGACGAGCCCACCGGCAATCTCGACGAGGCGACCGGCCGGCAGATCGTGGACCTGCTCTTCGCGCTGAAGCGCGACCGCGGCGCCACCCTTGTTCTCGTCACCCACGATCCCGGCCTCGCCCGGCTCTGCGACCGCACCGTGCGCCTGCGCTCGGGCCGCGTCGACGAGGCGGTAGCGGCGTGAGCGATCGTTCGCCAAACGGACCTGCGTATCGATTTCGCCGATCCCCCACACTTCCTCATCCTGAGGTGCCGCAGCGTAGCGGAGGCCTCGAAGGAGCCCTCCAGATCTCACCGCGATCCCTGGAGAACTCCTTCGAGGCCCGCTTGCGCGGGCACCTCAGGATGAGGACCGGGGTAGGGGCAGCAATGGCGTCGCTCATGGCACGGGTATGTTATCCCGACACCCAACCGAGGGTCTGATCCATGCACGGCACCCTCGCCAGACCGGGCCCGACCCCGCGCCCCAGCCGCGTCCCACTCACCCTCCGCCTGGCCTTCCGCGAGTTGCGCGCCGGGCTTTCCGGTTTCGCGGTGTTCCTCGCCTGCATCGCGCTGGGCGTGGCCGCCATTTCGGGCGTGGCCTCGATCTCGCGCTCGCTGACGGACGGCCTCGGCCGCGAGGGCAAGCGCATCCTCGGCGGAGATCTCACCTACAGCCTCATCAACCGCGAGGCGACGCCGGACGAGCGGGCCGCCCTCGATGCGCAGGGCCGCGTCTCGGTGGTGACGACCCTGCGTGCCATGGCGCTGGCCGGCGACAAGGGTGCGGCCCTTGTGGAGCTGAAGGCCGTGGACGGTGCCTACCCCGCCGCGGGCGAACTCGTCACCGACCCGGCCCTGCCGCTCTCCGACTTGCTGGCCGAGAAGGAGGGAGCATACGGCGCCGTCGCCGACCCGCTCCTGCTCACCCGCCTCGACCTCGAGGTCGGCGACCGGATCGAGATCGCGGGCAAGCCGGTGGCGATCCGCGGCACCCTGGTCTCCGAGCCGGACAAGATCGCCAACGGCATCGGCTTCGGCCCACGACTGCTGGTCTCCGCCGCCACACTCCGGGCGACGGGCCTGATCCGGCCGGGGAGCCTCAATCGCTGGAGCTATCGCATCCAGGCGCCCGCCGCCGACGATGCCGAACTGGAGCGCCGCATCGCGGCGGTCGCCAAGGCGGTGCCGGATGCCGGCTGGGAGATGCGCTCGCGCTCCAATGCCGACCCGCGTTTCGCCAAGAGCGTCGAGCGCTTCACGCAGTTCCTCACCCTGGTCGGGCTCACCGCCCTGATCGTCGGCGGGGTGGGCGTCGCCAATGCCGTCAATGCCTTCGTCGCGCGGAAACGCGGCTCCATCGCCACACTGAAGAGCGTCGGCGCGCCGGGGGGGAAGGTGGTCGGGATCTACCTGACCCAGGTCATGCTCATCGCCGGACTCGGCACCGCGATCGGCCTCGTCGTCGGTGCGGGCCTGCCCTTCTTCCTCGATATCCTGTTCCACGATGCGCTGCCGCTGCCGCTGAACCCGACCCTGGCACCGGTGGAACTGCTGCTCGCCGCGGCCTACGGTCTCCTTACGGCCCTGGCCTTCGCGATCATTCCGCTGGGCCACGCCCATGACGTGCCGGTCTCCGGCCTGTTCCGCGATGTGGTCGATCCCGACGGCCGCAAGACCCGGCTGCGCTACCGGCTCGTCCTCGTCGCGGCGCTGGCGGCACTGGTGGCTCTGGCGCTGGCCACCGCCTTCGACCGCAGGGTGGCGCTGATGTTCATCGTCGCGGCCGGCCTCGCCTTCGGGCTGCTGCGGCTGGTCGCCCTCGGCCTCATGGCACTGGCCAGGCGCCTGCCGCGTCCGCGCATGGCCGCGCCGCGCATGGCGCTGGCCAACCTCCACCGACCCGGCGCGTTGACCCCCGCCATCGTCCTGTCGTTGGGCCTCGGCGTGACGCTGCTGGTGACGCTGAGCCTCATCGACGCGAATGTGCGGCGGACGTTGACGAGTTCCCTTCCGGCCCGTGCCCCGAACCTGTTCTTCCTCGATATCCCATCCGCCGATGCCGACGGTTTCCATGCCGAACTCGGCAAGCTCGCGCCCGGCGCCAAGATCGAGCGGGTGCCGATGATGCGAGGCCGCATCGTCGCCATCAACGGCGTCCCGGCCGGCGAGATCAAGCCGCCGGAGGATGCCGCCTGGGTGCTCGATGGCGATCGCGGCATCACCTATTCCGAAGACCTGCCCGAGGGTTCGAGCCTCGTCGCCGGCTCGTGGTGGAACGCCGAAGAGGGCGCGAAACCTCTGGTCTCCTTCGATTCGGAGTTGGGGCGCGCGCTCAATCTCGGCGTCGGCGGCACCGTCACCGTGAACGTCCTCGGGCGAAATCTCACGGCCACGGTCGCCAACCTGCGGAAGGTCGAGTGGCGCAGCCTCGGTATCAACTTCGTCATGGTGTTCTCGCCGGGTACCTTTCGCGGCGCCCCGCATTCGGACCTCGCCACGCTGACCCTGGCGGGCGGCCCGGACGCCAAGGCCGAAGCCGTGATCCTGCGCGACGTCGCCCGCGCCTATCCTTCCGTCACCAGCGTGCGGGTGAAGGACGCCCTCGACACCGTCAACGACATCGTCGGCAAGCTGGTCCTGGCGATCCGTGGCGCCAGCGGCGTCGCGGTGGTGGCGAGCCTGTTCGTTCTCGCCGGCGCCATCGCCGCCGGGCATCGCGCCCGGCTCTACGATGCGGTGGTGCTGAAGACGCTCGGCGCCACGCGGGGGCGCCTGCTCCTCGCCTACACGCTCGAATACGGAGCGCTCGGCATCGCCACCGCCGTGTTCGGGCTCCTGGCGGGGACGCTCGCCGGCTGGACCATCGTCACGCGGGTGATGAAACTCGAATTCGCCCTGGATCTGTCCGGCGCCCTCGTCGCCTCCGTCCTCGCGGTGGTGTTCGCGATCCTGCTGGGCCTCGCTGGAACCTGGCGCATCCTGGGGCAGAAGCCGGCGCCTTATCTCAGGCAGTTCTGAGCTTCATCCAGCCGTCCGGCAGGAGCATCTGGACGAAGGGCGGATCGTCCGCCCTTCGGACGGAAGCGAGGCGATGCGAACGGAGGTCGTGGTTTACGTATCGTCAACCCGCCTCTGCATGAGCATTAGGATAATGGACGAAATTTAATCCGTAGATCGGCAAATAAAGATCGCACTCGATCACTTCGATTCTTGGTCCACAAAGCTCGGCCGCCCCCTTGTGCGAAGCGGCGCGACCGAACATATTTCGGCTCAGGGCGCGATCTCGCGCCAGAGGTCATGTGCGTGAGCCTCGGTTCCAAATCACACGCTGAGAGAGCTTCCAAGGGAAACTCCCATGGCATTCGATAACAGCCCCTTCCGCTACGGCGCCCAGCCCCAGGGCTATGCCGGCTCCCAGGTCGAAGTCGACCAGGGGCTGCGCACCTTCATGCTCGGCGTCTACAACAACATGGTCATCGGTCTCGGGATCTCCGGTCTGGTGGCCCTCGGCCTCAACATGGCCGCGACGGCCCAGACGGCCACGGGCAAGCTCGCCCTGACCCCGTTCGGCCAGATGCTCTACACCAGCCCGCTCAAGTGGGTGCTGATGCTCGCCCCGCTGGCGTTCATCTTCATCTTCACCATGCGGATGGACAAGATGTCCGCCTCCTCGGCGCGCATGACCTTCTTCGCCTTCGCGGCGGTGATGGGCGCGTCGATGTCGACACTGCTGCTGGTCTTCACCGGTGCCAGCGTGGTCAGGGTGTTCTTCATCACGGCGGCCACGTTCGGCGGTCTCAGCCTCTACGGCTACACCACCAAGCGCAGCCTGTCGGGCATGGGCTCGTTCCTGATCATGGGCGTGATCGGCCTCATGATCGCGTCGATCGTGAACATCTTCATGGCGTCGAGCGCACTTCAGTTCGCGATCTCGGTGCTGGGCGTCCTGATCTTCGCAGGCCTCACCGCTTACGACACGCAGAAGCTCAAGGAGATGTTCCTCTATAGCGGAGCCGATGCCGAAGGCGCGGCCAAGCTGTCGGTGAACGGCGCTCTGACCCTGTACCTGGACTTCATCAACATGTTCCAGTTCCTTCTCCAGCTTCTCGGCGACCGCCGCTAAGCGAGCCTGCAGGGAAAGATCTGAAGAGCCCCGGCGGGAACGCCGGGGCTTTTTCGTATCGAATGCGCCCGCTCTCCGGATCTCGATGACGGCCGTCTCCGACGGGTCCCGAGACCAGAACGGACGCGGCGACGCTGATTTGCCCATGACGATCGATGATGATCCGAGGAGACGGCCATGCCAAAGCCGGTGGTGCCGAAGGTCCGGTTGGGCGCAGGGGGCGAGCCGCCTCATCCGAACGATGGACCGACCTATCTCGTCGTCGGCGCGAGCATCATGGCCGCGATTGGCACCGGCGCCTTGGCCGGCCTGGGAGCCGCCGTCATTGCGGGCATCGCGACCCTGATCGTGCTCGGCGGCCTGTATACCATCGCGGCACGGCTCTGGGGCTGGCCGCCGCTCAGATGGGACGCGATCCCCTTCATCATCCCTTAGACGAAGGATCTCAGACCACCCGGAGCGGCTTTTCCAGGGTCGTCAGCACGCGGGCGAGATCGTGGCCGCGCTTGAGCACGATGCCGGCGGCGGAAATGACGGCGAAGGCGCCCTGGCGTCGCGCGAGCTTCGGGTCCTTCTCGACCCGGAAGAGGGGGGTCTCCGACGAGCGGCGATAGATCGAGAACACCGCCTTGTCGCGGCGGAAATCGAGGGCGTAGTCGCGCCATTCGCCGGCCGACACCATCCGGCCGTAGAGATTGAACAAGGTCCTGAGCTCGCTGCGGTCGAACGCGACCTGAGGCACCACGGGGGCCGTCGGGAAGGGCACCACGCGACTGCCGGGATCCTGGGATCGCGGCTCGGCTCCGGTCCTCTCGTCCATCCTCGCTCCTCTTGCATCAGGGCAACGTCGCGGATGTCGTATCCGCGGGGCGATGGCCGCGCCTCGATCCTAGGAATCGACTTACCCGAACCCCGTTTTCCCGTCTCGGCCCGATCCCGCATCGCTTCGGTGGGGGCCGAGACACGGATGATGGGCCTCCCCTCGTGAGGCCGCAAGCCCGATAGGCGTCTAACATCCCTGTCCTGCGCCGGCCCGGAGCACGCGGACGCGACGCGACCGCAGGACAAGATCGAGCAACACATCATCACGATTTTGACGTCTTATCGCCCATCGTCGGCCTTGATAGAAGATGATACCTGTTGCCGAACCTCGTCGGTTCCGTGCTCGGTCGGGTGACCGATATCCATGCTCCCCAGCTTTCGGGAGCCTGCCGATTTCACGGGAGCGACACTCCAGAGGTTTCGAGACCCAAGGACTCAGGCCGCCTCTTCGGAGTGCGGCCTTTTTTTCTGCCATGACGGCGCGCTCTGGTCTAAAAACCTCCCTGACGGCGATCCTCGTTCATTCCCTTCTCCACCGCCACCTTCGAGCCGGCGGTCGCGAGGGAGGGCGAACTGGCCGGTCCGGCGAGCGAGGGCGACTGGTCATGGGTATCGGGTCTTGGTGAGTTTCGATCCCGGCTTTCGCGAAACGCTCGGCGACCTGTTCGCCTGGCGTCGGGACGTGCGCCGTTTTCGCGCCGATCCGGTCGACGAGACCCTGCTGCAGCATTGCCTCGCCCTGGCGAGGCTCAGCCCCTCGGTGGGCAACAGCCAGCCCTGGCGGTTCGTCCGCGTTTCCGATCCGGCCCGTCGCGAGGCGGTGATCGCCAGTTTCGAGCGCTGCAACGGCATCGCCGCCGACACTTACGAATCCGAGCGCCGCGACGCCTATATCCGGCTGAAACTCGCCGGCCTGCGCGAGGCGCCCATTCACCTCGCCGTGTTCTGCGACGAGGGGACGGCCTGCGGATACGGCCTCGGCCGCGCCACCATGCCGGAGATGCTGCGCTACTCGGTGGTGACGGCGGTGCACGGCTTCTGGCTCGCCGCGCGGGCGCACGGGATCGGTGTGGGCTGGGTCTCGATCATCGAGCCCGACTGCGTCGCCTCGCATCTCGACGTGCCGGCGGGCTGGCGGCTCGTCGCCTATCTCTGCGTCGGTCATCCGGTGGAGGAGCACGAGGATCCCGAACTCGTCCGTCACGGCTGGCAGGAGCGGGACGAGGCGGCGGCGGCCCTGCTGGAGCGCTGACCGGCATCGTCGTTAAGAGAAGCCTGACCGGGTCGTTCGCATTTGCCGCGAGACCGATGGGTGGCACTTAACCGCCCTACGTAATTCCCGTGCGTATCCACCAGACGAGCCTCGCCGGTAACCGGAACTGCAACCTCGACGGTCGCTTATCGTGAAGCTCACGGTCACGCTTTCGAGGATGAAGACAGATGTTCGCGCGTATTGGTTTCAGTGCATTCTTGGCGGGTACGGTCCTGAGCGCAGGTCTCGCGGCGACACCGGCCGCATCGCGCGAACTCGTGGCCTTCGACCAGGCCGCGATGCCCGGTACCGTGGTCATCCGAACCTCGGAGCGCCGGCTCTATCTCGTGAACGGGGACGGCACGGCGATCCGCTATCCCGTGGCGGTGGGCAAGCCCGGCAAGCAATGGACCGGCGCCACCAGGATCGACGGCAAGTATGTCGAGCCGGCTTGGTCGCCCCCGCGCGAGGTCAAGCGCGACAACCCGCGCCTGCCCGACGTCATCGCCGGCGGTTCGCCGCACAACCCGATGGGTGCGGCCGCGATGACGCTGGCCGGCGGCGAATACGCCATCCACGGCACCAACCGGCCGAACTCCGTCGGCACCTACGCGTCCTACGGCTGCATCCGCATGTACAACCAGGACGTGGTCGATCTCTACGGGCGCGTCTCGGTGGGGACGCAGGTCTACGTCACGCGCTGAACCTGCGAAGGACAGCCGTCAAAAATCGACGGCGATGCCCTTCACCTCCCAATCGTCGTAGCGGACGGGTTCCAGCCCGCCGCGACCCTGTCGCTCGCGGGCCGCGGAAATCTCCGCCGCCTTCGCATCGATGGCGGATCGGCGCTCCGTGGCTTCGGCCAGGGCCCGTGCCGCGGCCGGCGTGAGGTCGGGGCGGGGCGGGGTCGCGGCATTTTCCGCGTCGTCGGGCGTCGTCATGGCTTGCATCTCAATGGGCCGGATGGGAGGGCATCCGTTGGGATCGGCTTCGGGTGACCGGGCCTTCGAGACGGAAAGTGGCATTCATGGCGACACGCCGCAACGCGGACGGGCCGACGAAGACGATCGATCGCACTGTCCCGGGCCTCGCCGCCCGTCAGGTGGCGCATGCGGCGGTGGCCGATCTGCTCGTGCAGGGCCGCGCCTTCGCCTTGGAGGATGCCCTGGCTCAGGCAGGCCGGGACGCCGGACTCGATGCCGCCGATGCGTCGCTCTCCCGCGCCATCGCCACCGCCACCTTCCGCCGCCTCGGCTTCCTGCGGCGGATGCTGGCGGCCCGGATGAACCAGGGCCTGCCGCCGGATCAGCCGCGGCTGGTCGCCCTCCTCGTCACCGGCGCGGTGCAGATCCTCGATCTCAACGTGCCGGATCATGCCGCCGTCGATCTCTCGGTGCGCCTCGCCAAGGGCGATCCCTACCTGCAGCACACGCCCGGCCTCGTGAACGCCATCCTGCGCCGGGTGATCCGCGAGCGGGACGCCATCGCCGCCGAGGCCTCGGATCCCCTGGCGCAGAACACGCCGGACTGGCTCGCCGCACGCTGGGCCGCCGCCTACGGCCCCGAGACGGCGCGCGCCATCGCGACGGCCCATCTCTCCGGAGCCGCCCTCGACATCACCCCGCTCGGCTCGGCTGCGGAATGGGCCGAGCGCCTCGGCGGTGTCGCCCTGCCCACCGGCAGCATCCGCCTGCACGACATCCGCTCGGCGGTCTCGGAGCTGCCGGGCTACGACGACGGTGCCTGGTGGGTCCAGGATGCCGCCGCCGCGATCCCGGCGCGCCTGCTCGACACGAAGCCCGGCGAGCGCGTCGCCGATCTCTGCGCGGCGCCCGGCGGAAAGACCGCACAGCTCGCCGCCACCGGTGCGGAGGTCGTCGCCGTCGACCGCTCGGCCCCACGCCTCGAACGCCTCAGCGAGAATCTCGCCCGCCTCGGACTGAAGGCCGAGATCCGCGTCGGTGACGCTACCCAACTCCCCGATACCGATGCCGATACGTTCGACGCCGTGCTCCTCGATGCGCCCTGCTCGGCCACCGGCACCATCCGCCGCCATCCCGACGTCGCCTGGACCAAGGCCGGCGGAGATGTCGGGCGTCTCGCCGGTCTGCAGCGCCGCCTCCTCGATCGTGCCGCTACCCTGGTGAAGCCCGGCGGCCGCCTCGTCTACTGCACCTGCTCGCTCGAGCCCGAGGAGGGGGAGGGGCAGATCGCCGCCTTCCTCGCCCGCAATCCCGCTTTCGAACGGCACCCGATCCGGCCCGACGAGGTCGGTGGTCTCAGCGAACTCGTCAACGGTGACGGCGACCTGCGGACGCTGCCCTCGCACCTGTCCGGGGACGCGATCGCCGGTGCGGAAGCACAGCCGGCGGCCCATGGCGGCATCGACGGGTTCTTCGCGAGCCGTCTGGTTCGGAAGGTCTAGGCCGCCCATTGCGCCGCGCCCGCCACGCCATTGCCGGGCTGGTCGCCGCCCTGTCCCTCGTCGGCCGAGCCCCGGCCGACGAGATCGACCGCCGCATCCTGCCGGTGGCGCCGGCTTATGACCGCAACCCGACCTGCGCCACTGTCGCGGCGACGATCCCGTTCGAGATCCATACCGGAACCCGCGACGTGGGGATCTCGCCCTCGCCGAAGGACTTGCCCCTGAACCAGGGCGAGAGCGCGATCTGCTTCGCCTACGCGACGGCCGACATGATCTCGCACCGGATCGACAGGGCGGTCGCTCCCCTCGACGTGGCGACGAAATTCTACTTCGCCGACCCGGAGAAACTCGCAGCCATCCCCGATCCTCGCCTGCGCCGTCATCTCCGGGCGCACCCGACCTACCGGGCCGACATTGCCTGGAGCCGCAACAACGCGGAGGTGACCAGAGACGGCAACCCGGGCCTGGAACCGTATTTCGACAAGATCGAGGGCGGCGAGGAGGATACGGCAGCACTCCTCTACAATATAGGCGGATACTGTGAGGATCGCGACCTCCCGTCCAATGACGGCTACCGCTACGTGATGCCGACCTTGCGCTCGCTTCGCTATCGGACGCGGCTACACGCCCCGAAACAGAGCTTCCGCTCGGTGGCCGCCACAGCTTCGCACCTGCGGAGCCGGCGCGCCGATCCATTCAATGCGGCGTGGATCGCCCATGTGGAGAGCGTTTGCCGCCGCGCGCCGCTGCCGGTCCCGCTCCTGCCGGTCTCCTACCGCGTGGCGGCGAGCCAGGCGGATTTCGCCGACATGATCGAATCCGGCCGCCATCCCAGCAAGCGCAAGCTCGACCGCATCCTCGCCATGGTCGACTACGCCCTCGACCATCGGCGCGTCCCCACCGTGGGCTATAGCTGGTACCTGCTCGAGGCCCGCGATCCGAAGGACCCCGACCTGTTCGCCGATCATGCGAGCCCGGTCATCGGCCGACGGAGGGAGGGCGGCGTCTGCCAATACCGCATCCAGGACAATACCGGCGAATATTGTGGACGCCTGCGCGATGGCATCCGCGAGCGCTGCGACAACGGCCGGGTCTGGGTGACCGAGAAGGAACTGCGCGAGACCTTGTACAGCGTGACCTATCTCAGGTAGCGGCCGTCACCTGGCCCTACGGAGTGATCACCCGCATCGAGACGGTCTGAGCCTGACCATCGGCCGGCAGGGTCGTCGAAGGCGTCGCTGTCTTCAGGCGTGCCATGAACTTGCGCACCTCGTCCGGCGGCAGGGCACCGACGGGGGCGATCATCATCGAGAGCAGGGCCTTGGTCTTGCGATCGACCGAGGCCGACCGGTTGACCGGTTCGAAATCCCGAAGACTGTGAGTCTTGTCCTCGTCGCCGGTGAAGACGCGGGCGCCGTCCTTCAGGACGACGATATCGCCGGGCCTGAGCGTCGGGTCCTTCAGCAGGGCATGCATCGGTCCCGATGCCATGGAGATCGGCGTCTGACGGTCGCCGATGCGGAGCTGCAGCGGCTCGCTCTTCGGCAGGGCGGCGTAACGGATCTTCGGACGGGGACGGGCCGCTTCCCGCCGCAGGGGCAGGCCCATCTCGGCTCCGTATGAAGGCGACGGCGGCGCTTCGACAGCGGGGCGAGCGGGGGAAAACAACGCGTTGAAGAGACCACCCAGGCCATGGTCTACAGCGCTCTGCGCCATCGCAGCACTTGCACTGCACAATAACGCGGTAGCCGACACCAGGAGACCGGCGCGCTTGAGAACGTTGATGACAGTCATGGTCGCACTGCCATTGCTGTGTGTTGCAGGAACGATGCTCGGCGGACGCTGTGTATAACCTGTGCAGCATTCAACCGTTCCGGCCTCGCTTGGCAAAAAATACATTATTGCCGATCCGTGCCGCCGACGTGTCATCCTGCTTGGCGAGGCGGACGGCGGGGGTCGAAAACGCGCGGCGATAATGGTGCGGCGCCGCGAGTGTCGTCATCCTTAATCGTTGGTTAATAGGCACAGCCTAGCTTCGGATTAGGCGACATCCGGCACGATGCTCAACGGGGGCGAGGTGCTGGAGGAAAGGCGTGCGTGAGTTGGGGGGCTGATCGCTGGCGGTTCTATCGGCTCGTCGGGCGCGAAATCGCGCGCACGGCGCGCGGTGTGTCCGCACGCCTGACCGCGAGCCCGGACCTCCTCGCCCGCGCTCGGGTCAGCGCCCTGGTGATCGCGCCGCACGACCTGCGCACCAGCGACGCCACCTTCGCCGACGACATCTATGCCGGCTTGTTCGTCTTCGCGGGACGCTCGCTCTCGGTGAGCGGTCGCTCGCCCTTCGATTACGCCCCGCCTTCGCCGGAATGGGCGGATGCGTTCTACGGCTTCGGCTGGCTGCGCCATCTCCGCGCCGCCGATACGGCACTGGCGAGAGCCAATGCCCGCGCTTTCGTGGCGGATTTCATCGCGGGGCGCGGCGATGCCGCCCTGGCCGAGCCCGTCCCCGTGGCCGCGCGTCGGCTGATCTCATTCCTCAGCCAGTCGCCTCTGGTGCTGGAAGGGGCGGACCATGCCTTCTACCAGGCCTTCCTCAAGGCGGTGGGTCGCGGCGCCCGTGACCTCGAACGCTCGCTCCGACGGGGCCTGCCGCCGCAATCGCGGCTCCTGGCGGTGGTGGCGCTCTGCTACGCCGGCCTGTGCTGCGAGGGCATCCAGCCGATCCTGCGCCGGGCGACCCGTATCCTGTCGCGCGAACTCGACCGGCAGATCATGGCGGATGGCGGCCATCGCAGCCGCGACCCGCGCTTCGCCATGGAGTTGCTCCTCGACCTCCTGCCTCTGCGCCAGAGCTTCCTCAGCCGCAGCCTCGATCCGCCGGAAGGGTTGCTCCACGCCATCGATCGGATGCTGCCGCTGCTGCGCCTTCTGCGCCACGGCGACGCCTCCCTAAGCCATTTCAACGGGATGGGTGCGACGGCGGCGGACCATCTCGCGACGCTGCTGGTCTATGACGGCGCCCTGGCACAGCCGATGATGCATGCGCCGAATTCCGGCTACGAGCGGCTGGAGAGCGGCCGCGTCGTCGTCGTCGCCGATGTCGGCGCGCCGCCGCCGCTTCCCTATTCCATGAATGCCGGGGCCGGCTGCCTCTCCTTCGAGATGTCGAGCGGTCCTCAGCGGGTGGTGATCAATTGCGGCCTGCCGGCGAGCGGCCCGGAATTGCGGCGCCTCGCCCGCAGCACCGCCGCGCATTCGACGGCCACGGTGGGGGATTCTTCGTCCTGCCGGTTTCTCGGAGCCAGCGAGGGGCTGGGAAGCCGCTGGGCCGCGGATTGGCTCATCGGCCGAATCGGACCCGTGCTGGTGCGCGGCCCGCGGGCGGTGAAATCCGAACGGACCGTCGACGGCGGTACGATGATCCTCGCCGGCCGCCATGACGGCTATGCCGCCGAGTTCGGGATCGTCCACGAGCGTCGCTGGCGCCTCCTTCCCGACGGGGCGGGGCTCGAAGGGGAGGACGCCTTCGTGCCCGTGGCCCATAAGGGGAACCGGATCCGGCTGCGTCCGCCCGAGGCCGCGATCCGCTTCCATCTCCACCCCGCCATCGCGGCCAATGCCGCCGAGGGCGGCGGCCTCGACCTCACCTCGCCCCTGGGCGAGGTATGGCGGTTCGAGGCGGAAGGGGCCGCGCTCGCGCTCGAAGAGAGCGTCTACTTCGCCGGTCTCACCGGCGCGCGGAGGACGGACCAGATCGTTCTCTACGTCACGGCCGGGGAGGGCGCGCGGGTCAGCTGGCGGTTCCTGCATCTGGCACAGGCGCCGGGCCGGGGCGAGGCCGCCAGAATCGAACCCGTCGGGTTCCAAGACGCGGGCGTCGACCCGGCGCTGTTCGAGCCTGTCGCGATCGAGGCTCCTTTGGCCGATGATGCGGCGCGGTAGCCGATAGGGCCGCATCTGTGGTACCGGCCGCGTTTCAGGGGCAGGATCTGCCCTGTGCCGGACGGTTCTCGACGATGTCGCATGATCAGGCGCGGGTTGCCCGCGCGCTCCTTTCCGTCTCCGACAAGACGGGCCTCGTGGATTTTGCCCGCGCGCTGTCCGGGCGCGGCGTCGCCCTGGTCTCCACCGGCGGCACCCATCGGGCGCTCACCGAGGCCGGGCTTCCCGTCACGGAAGTGGCCGAGATCACCGGCTTTCCCGAGATGATGAACGGCCGGGTGAAGACCCTGCACCCGGCGGTGCATGGCGGTCTGCTCGCCGTGCGCGACGATCCCCAGCATCAGGCGGCGCTCGCCGCCCACGGCATCGGCACCATCGACCTCCTCGTGGTCAATCTCTACCCGTTCGAGGCGACGATCGCGAAACCCTGCGCCTATGACGATGCGGTGGAGAACATCGATGTCGGCGGCCCGGCGATGATCCGCGCGGCGGCCAAGAACCACGCCGACGTGGCGGTCGTGGTGGATGTGGCCGATTACGGCGCCATCCTCTCCGAACTCGAATCCGGCAACGGCACCCTCGGCGCGGCGACCCGCAAGCGCCTCGCGCAGAAGGCCTTCGCCCGCACGGCCTCCTACGATTCCGCCATCGCCTCCTGGCTCGCCGACCATGTGGAGATGGAGGAGGCACCCGCCTTCCGTGCCTTCGGCGGCACCCTCGCCCAATCCCTGCGCTACGGCGAGAACCCGCATCAATCGGCGGCCTTCTACAGGACGCCCGGCTTCACCCGTCCCGGTGTGGCGAGTGCGCGCCAGCTCCAGGGGAAGGAGCTCTCCTTCAACAACCTCAACGACACCGATGCGGCCTTTGAGTGCGTCGCCGAGTTCGACCCGGCCCATGCGGCGGCGGTGGCGATCATCAAGCACGCCAATCCCTGCGGCGTCGCCGAAGGCGACACCCTGGCAGAGGCCTACGAGCGGGCGCTCGCCTGCGACCCGACCTCGGCCTTCGGCGGCATTGTCGCCCTCAACCGCACGCTGGATGCCGAATCGGCCGCGAAGATCGTCGAGATCTTCACCGAGGTGATCATCGCTCCGGATGCGACGGACGAAGCCATCGCCCTCGTCGCCGCCAAGAAGAACCTGCGCCTGCTGCTGGCGGGCGGTCTGCCCGACCCGCGCGCCAAGGGCTTTGCCATGCGCAACCTCGCCGGCGGCATCCTGGTCCAGGGCCGCGACGCGGCGGTGGTCGACGACATGGCCCTGAAGGTCGTGACGCGGCGGGAGCCCACGGCGCAGGAATACGCCGACATGCGCTTCGCCTACCGGGTCGCCAAGCACGTCAAGTCGAACGCCATCGTCTATGCCCGCAACGGCGCCACGGTGGGGATCGGTGCCGGGCAGATGTCGCGGGTGGATTCCTCGCGCATCGCCGCCTGGAAGGCGGCCGAGGGCGCCAAGCGCATCGGCGCGGCCGAGAGCCTCGCCAAGGGCTCGGTGGTGGCCTCCGACGCGTTCTTCCCCTTCGCCGACGGGCTGATCGCGGCGGCAGAGGCCGGTGCCACGGCGGTGATCCAGCCCGGCGGCTCCATGCGCGACGCCGACGTGATCAAGGCCGCGGACGAGGCCGGCCTCGCGATGGTCTTTACGGGGTACCGCCACTTCAGGCACTGAGCGGACGAGGTGCGTGCGGCGAACGGCTGCACGCGCCACCTCGCCGAGGCTCTTTCTCCATGACCACTCTCCCCATCTCGTCCAGCCGCGCCGAGCGCGTCGAGGCCGGAAAGCACCTGCGCGAGTTCGTCTCTCGCGAATCCCACGGTGACTGGCAGCCGGCCGCCTCCCGCGACCCGCTGGCGTCCCTGCACGCCAACGACGCCGGACGGCTCCTCGAACTCATCCCCCTGCGCCACGAGCGGATGCGGGCCAGCCCCTTCGCCTTCCTGCGCGGAGCGGCCGCGGTGATGGCCGACGATCTCCTCGGCGTTCCCGTGCCGGGCATCCCGGTCCAGGCCTGCGGCGATTGCCATATCGGCAATTTCGGCGTGTTCCGCAGCCCCGAGGGGCTGACCTTGTTCGACATCAACGATTTCGACGAGACCCTGTGGAACGTCGATTTCACCGTCGACGTGAAGCGCCTCGCCGCCAGCGTCGCCGTCGCCGCCCTGCCGCAGGGCGAGGACAAGGCCCGCCGCGCGGCCCGGGCGAGCGTCCGAGCCTATCGCGAGCACATGCGCGAGCTCTCGTCCCTGACGCCGCTGGCGATCTGGCACAGCCGGATCGACCTCGACCGCGAGGTCGGCCGCACCGGGAACGGCGACCTGTGCCGGCGCCTCGTGGCCGAGGCGGAAGAAGAGACCGCCGGCGGCCTCAGCCACGGCGACGCGCCGAATCTCGATCCGGCGACCCTGTCCTCCGATCCGGCGGAGTGGCGGATCGCCGACAAGATGGCGGGCCGGTGGCTCACGGTCTTCCACGAGGGCCCGAACGGCCTGACGGAGGCGGTGGAGGAGGCCAAGGCCGCGCTTCTCGACTATCCGCCGAGCCTGACGGCCGACCGCAACCTGCTGGCGCTCCGTTACACACAGCGGGACGTCGCCTTCAAGGTGGTGGGGATCGGCTCGGTGGGCACGGTCTGCGCCGTGGGCGTCTATGCCGATGCGGACGGCGCGCCGCTCTTCCTGCAGATCAAGGAGGCCCGTCCCTCGGTCCTGGCGCAGCTGGCGCTCTCGCCGTTCTTCCTCGGCTCGGAGGGCCAGCGGGTCATCGACGGTCAGCGCATCATGCAGGCGGCGAGCGACCTCTTCCTCGGTACGTCCCGCTCCGAGGCGAGCGGACGCTCCTATTACGTGCGCCAGCTCAAGAACAAGAAGCTCTCGTCCGTGGGCGAGATCCTCGCCGAGAGCGGGGCCAAGGCCTATGCGCGGCTCTGCGGCACGACGTTGGCCCGCGCCCATGCCCGCTCCGGCGACGCGGCGATGATCTCGGGCTATCTCGGCAAGGGCGACGCCTTCGACGAGGCCATCGCCGAATTCGCCATGCGCTATGCCAGGCAGACGACGGCCGATCACGCCGCGCTGGTGGCGGCGCACGAGGCCGCGAACCAGCCGGAATGAGGAGGCGTCTTTCCGGCGCCGTCGGCGTCGAGCCATGAAAAAGGGCCCCGTCTCGCGACGGGGCCCTTCTCGTTTGCGGTCGTCTTCGACGATTACCGTGCCGGGCGGTCGTCGTAGGTGAAGATGTCGCGATCCTTTGTTTCGGGGAGGAAGAGGGCCCCGATGATGGCGGTCGCGACGGCGATGACGATGGGGTACCAGAGGC